>JAYTTY010000567.1:0-3753 GCA_043744795.1 Zavarzinella sp.
TCAAACCACCCGGCGGCTGACGCCGCTCGGCTCACTTTTGGTCGCCTCGTGAAAGTCACTTCGCCCGCGACACTGGGGCGGCCATCGGCGAGCCGCCGGGGGTGAACGTCATGCCGTCCATCTTGCGGAAGTTGGCCAGCGGGTCCGCCTGAGACGACTTGCCGACGGCCCCGGCGGGCATCATTTCCACGGTGTACACGGGCCGGGCCATCGGGGTGCCGGGCGTATTCACCGCCGCCGTCGGGACGATGACCGAAGGGGCCATCATCATCGGGCTAACCGGGCCGGCCGGGACCACTTGGCCGCCGCATTGCCCGCCCGCGCATGACGGGGCCGCGCAGGTCGAACACCCGGCTTGCGACTTGCACGGGAACCAATTGTACAGGGGCAGGTAATACGGCATCGCGTAGTGGCCCGTTTGCACGGACGTGGACTGGAAGTGCAGCCACTGGCTCAACTTGTCGTTGCCGCCGCACTGCCCGGCCGGCGCGGTGCAGGTTCCGGTCGCGCACCCGCCGAACGCCGGGGTCGAACACCCGCCGCCCATGCCGCACCCGGGCGCGGCCGAGGCCACGACGGGGCCGCTCATGCCGTTGACCGGCAGCACTTGGGCCGTCGCCACGTTGGTATACGGCGCCTGCGAGGCCGTCATCACCGGCGCGGCGGAGCCGGGCGTCTGGTGCGAGACCGTCTTGAGGTTCATGGCCGTCACGGTGGCCGTCGGCCGGCCGCTGCCTTGGGCTTGCGAGACCACGACGCCCGGCATTGCCGGGGCGAGCGGGTACCGCTCGGTGTCCAACGACGGCTGGGCCGCCGCGACCCCGCCGAACAGCATCCCGGCACACACCGCCCACACCTGTCGCTTCATCATGTCGTGGCCCTCCCTGCCGCGACGGCCGGACTTCCTTGTCCGGCCGTCACGCCCCTAATGATCGGCCTTGCGGGGCCAAACCATCAACGCCGGACCGTTGCGGGGAATGGAAAAGTGGGGAGGGATGCTTACAACCGGCAGAGTTTCACAACTCGCCCGTTACTCCGCGACCGTCAACACCGCCGACGGGGAGTGCTGGCCGGCCGTCGTCACTTGAACGGGCAACTGTAACTCAGCGAACATCTCGCGGGCGGCCGCCGATGCCAAAGCGGGCGTGTTGCAGTCTTGGCTCAAGTGAAGTTGGACGAGATGCCGCAATGCCGGCGTCGGGGAAAGTCCCATCAACTTGCGGACGGCCTCGGCGGCCTGCGTGTTTGAGAGGTGCCCGCGACTCCCCATCACCCGCCGGATCAGGAATTGCGGCCGGCCGCTTTTCCGCTGCATGGCCTCGTCGTGGTTGAATTCCAGCGCTAACAATGTGACATCCTGAAAGGCGGCGAATACCTCATCCGGGACGGCCCCAAGGTCCGAGGCGTACCCGACGGCCCACGGATTGCCAGCGGCGGTCACCCCGGCGACGCGGAAGCCGAACGTCGGGTCGCTGTCGTGCGGCACTTGCACGGGCACGGCCGCCACCGCCGGCGTCAGCGGGAAGGGCTTTAAGCGCTCGTATGGCCGCACCAGCCCGGCCTTGCGCAGGGCCGCGAACTCCCCGCCGTAGCGATTCAGCGTCAATTCGTGGGCGGGATGGCAATAAAAGGGGACGTTGAGTCGTCTGATCTGGGCCAGGGCAAAGTCGTTCCAGTGGTCCGTGTGGGCGTGGGTGAGCAGCACGGCCGTCACGTCTTTCCACCCGGCCCCGATGGCGGCGAGGCGGCTGCCGATTAACCGCTCGTCGAGGCCGGCGTCGATCAGCAGGCCGAGGCCGTCGGCCCGGAGCAGGGCGCTGTTGCCCCCGCTGCCGCTGGCGAGTGTGCAAAACGTCACCGGCATGGTCGCCCCCTTCGGTCCGCGGCGGGAAAAGGCCCCGCCGCCGTTGTTGTCCCCGGCGTCCCGTGCTATCCTTGAACCATTGTCACCGCGGAGGGAAGCGCCCCATGGCCGATAGCAAAACCATCCTGCTCGTGGACGACGACCGCGAACTGCTCGACGGGCTGCGGACCCTGTTGGAGAAGCAGGGCTACCGGGTGATCGCGGCCAACAACGGCCACCAGGCCAAGACGGCGATCTACAACCAGACGCCCGACCTCGTGATCCTCGACATGATGATGCCCGGCATGGGGGGCTACCCCGTGCTGGAACACTTCCGCGGCAAGCCCGACGTGCCGCCGATGATTATGATGACCGCCAACGAGGGGAGCCGGCACAAGGCCTACGCGGAATACCTCGGCGTGGTGGACTACATCCGCAAGCCGTTCGCCATGGACCGCCTCTTGGAAGCCGTCAACAAGGCCCTCCGCACGGCCGTCCCGGAGCCGGAGGCCGAAGTGGAGCCGCAGGAAGATTGAGCGGCGTCCGAACGAATGAGGCCGGGCGCAAGCATCGTCGCTTTTCGCTCCGCGAAAAGTTTGACCTCCCCCATTGGAGACCGGCTTCTTCGGCGGGCAGCCCGGCTTTTCGCGGAGCGAAAAGCGACGATGCTCCGCGACGACCGATCCCTCACGTTCGCTGCATGATTTCCGAATCGCATTAAAGTTCGCGTCCGGACACGCACTTCAAATCGTGGTCCCGCCGCCCGCGCACCAGTTCAAACACTTCCGGGTCGCTCAACGTCTCCCCGGCCGTCAGCCGGCAGCGGGCCTTCTTGGCCACGGCTTGTTCAAACAAGGCCGGCTTGCACGCCGCGCACGCCAGAAAATAGGTCTTCAACTCCTTGGTGACGCCGTCGCTCCAGCGGGCCGCGATTTTGAAGGCGGCCGGCGCGTCGCAGCCGGGGGCGTGGCAACCGATCTCGTAGGGGGGCATCGGCAAGGGCGTCAGTCCGTGTCTTGGTCGAAGGGGATCGGCTCCTCGCGGATGCGGGCGATGGCATTCTGGGCCGCCCGCGCCTCCGCGATCTTCTTGTTCGGCCCCCACACCGCCGGGAACCGGTCCTTCGCGATCACCACGGCGATTTTGAAGCAGCGCTGGTGGTCCTTGCCCTGCTCGTCCAGCACGACGTACTTGGGCACGGCGCCGTACATTTGCTGGGCGATTTGCTGGAGCAGGGACTTGTAATTGTTCGTCGCCGTGTCGCGGATCACCTCGTCGATTTCCGGGTCCAAGTAGCGCAGGATGAACGGCTGCGCCGCCGGCATGCCGCCGTCCAGGTACATGGCCCCGACGACCGCCTCGAACAGGTCGGCCAGCATGTTGCTCGGCAACTTGGAGCTCGGCGTCAGGCCGCGGCCGAGGAACAGGTATTCGCCGAGGGAGAGGGCCTGGCTGAACTTGGTGCACGACGTCCGGCTGACGACGGCCGACTTCACCTTCGTCATGTCCCCCTCATGGTACTCGGGGAACCGGCGGTACAACTGCTCGACGCACACCAGCCCGAGGACGGCGTCCCCCAAGAACTCCTGGCGCTCGTTGGACCGCAGGCGCGTGTTGGCCCCGGACGAGTGCGTCAGGGCTTCGCGCAGCAATTGGATGTCTTGGAATTGATACCCGATGGCCGCTTGGCAAGCGGCCAACACGTCGGCTTCCGGGTCTGGCGGCGGGGTCTTCGGCATATGCAGAGCGTCACTCTGGGGCGGCATCCCTCATAACTAACCAACCGGGCTGGCGTTGTCAACCGGCCGGCGGCAGGGCTACGCAGCAGTTGACCTTGGGCAGGTTGGCGAAATTGGTTATGACGGGTTTCCTTTTGGAGACCCGTCATGGCCGCGTCATTGATCGAGTTG
>JAYTTY010000568.1:0-3751 GCA_043744795.1 Zavarzinella sp.
ACGAGCTGTCAACCAAACACAAAGCTGCGCTGGCTACCCTGCTGACGCCGAAATTCCAGACGTTTGAAAATGTGCCATTATTGATCGTGTGAGGTATAACGTCTCTCTCCCCTCCCGACAAGAAGGCCGCCGTGCCGTCCCACGAAGAGTACGACTTCCCGAAGCGGCCCCGCCGGCACGGCTCTTCCGTCGTCCCGTGGCTGGTGCTGCTCCCCTTCGCCGTCATCCTCCTGTTCGCCGTCGCCGGCGTCGCCTATCTGTTGCTGCACAAGGACGGCGACCGGCCCGTCCAAGACCCGATGGCCGCGCCGCGCGAAATCACGCCGCGCGGCGAGCGGGACGCCGCGGAGAAGAACCGCATCCGCGTGTTCAAGGACGTCAGCCCGAGCGTCGTGAACGTGGACACGCTGCGCATCCAGCGCGGCGGGTACGGGGCCGTCAGCGAGCGGCAAGAAGGCACCGGGTCCGGGTTCGTGTGGGACGACCAAGGCCGCGTCATCACGAACTTCCACGTCGTCCGCGACACGCTGGACGCCGACCGCAGCGGGGCCGTGAATATCCGCACCACCTCCACGGTGCGCGTGACGCTGGCCGACCGCACCAGTTGGAACGCCCGCCTCGTCGGCGTCGCCCCGGATTCAGACCTCGCGGTGTTGCAGATCGACGCCCCGGCCGACAAGCTGAAGCCCATCCCCGTCGGGTCGTCCGGCGACTTGGAAGTCGGGCAGACGGCCTTCGCCATCGGCAACCCGTTCGGCCAGCGGCTCACGTTCACCGAGGGGATCGTCAGCGCCCTGGACCGGGAAATCCCGTCCGTCACCGACCGGCCGATCACCGGCGTGATTCAGACGGACGCCTCCATCAACCCCGGCAACTCCGGCGGCCCGCTGCTCGACCGCGAGGGCCGGCTGATCGGCGTCAACACGGCCATCACCTCCCCCACTGGCGGCAGCGTCGGCATCGGCTACTCGATCCCCGTGGACACGGTCAACCGCGTCGTCCCCGAACTGATCCGCACCGGCCGCCAAGCCCGCCCGGCCCTCGGCATCGTCACCCTGCGAGAGAAGGACACGCGCGCCTTGGGCCACGACAAGGGCGTCATGATCGCCGAAGTCCGCCCCAACAGCCCGGCCGCCAAAGCCGGCCTCTTGGGCATCCGCCCCGGCGCCGCCGGCCGCCCCGAGTACGGCGACCTCATCCTCCGCGTCGGCCCGGACGAGGTCGCCGACCAAGCCAGCCTCGAACGGGCGATGGGCAAACTGCAAGTCCACCAGACGGTGCGCATCGGCATCAAGCGCGGCCAACAGGTGATGGATGTCGAGGTCACGCTGGAGGGGATTTGAAACGCAACCTAACCCCCTCTCCGCGGCGGAGAGGGGGAACCAGACAGCCCACCGAAGACTGGAAGTGACAGACGGCGACTTGCACCCGCTTGCTCCCCCTCTCCGCGGCGGAGAGGGGGCCGGGGGGTGAGGTGGTTTTGGGCGGCAGGCATCACCGTGCCCAAGATTCCGCGTTCCGAATTCCGCACTCCGTATTACACTGACGATTACCCGGCCCCCGTCTCAGGTGTCCCATGGTCTACGTCTCCACACACCCGCTCGTCAAGCACAAGGTGGCGCTGCTGCGGGACGAGAACACGGAGCCGATGCAGTTCCGCGCCCTCGTCGGCGAGTTGGCGCAGCTCCTGTTCGTGGAGGCGACGGCCGATCTGGAGACGACGGCCGTCACCGTGCGGACGCCGTTGGCGGACTGCCCGAGCGAAGTGCTTTGGCAGCGCGTCGGCCTCATCCCCATTTTGCGGGCCGGGCTGGGCATGGCCGAGGCGATGCTGCACCTGTTGCCGAAGGCCACCGTCTGGCACCTGGGCCTGTTCCGCGACCACGCGACGCACCAGCCGATCACCTATTACAACAAGCTCCCGCCGCAGCCGAACATCGACGTGGGCTACATTGTGGACCCGATGCTGGCCACCGGCGGCTCCGCCAGCGCCGCCGTCGCCATTTTGAAAAACTGGGGCCTTAAAGACATCCGCTACATCGGCCTCATCGCCGCCCCGGAAGGCGTCACGACCCTGCACAACGAACACCCCGACGTGCGCGTCCACCTCGCCGCGATGGACTCCCACCTGAACGAGAAGGCGTACATCGTCCCCGGCCTCGGCGACGCGGGCGACCGGCAGTTCGGGACCGTTTGAGAGGTTTCCGTCTTCGTTGGCGTCCCGGCGTCAGCCGGTCGTCAAGACGTTTGCCTTGGGGCGACTGTCTACAATTTGGCGGCAGCCTCTGCCGAAGACCGGCTGAAGCCGGGACTCCAACGAAGACGGAACCCGGCCGCCGCGCGACAAAGTTACTTCTTAAAATCCCCCCATGCACTACGTCTCTCACCTCGAAGGCGCCATTGACGGCGCCCGCCTCCCTTTTGGTCAATTGCACGGCTTGCACGCCGGGCGGCCCATTCTGGTGCGGTACGATCTGCCCGCGATCCGGGCGGCCGTCACGCCGTCCGACATCGCCCGGCGGGAGCCGAGCCTGTGGCGGTATCGCGAACTGCTGCCGTTGCCGAGTGATGTGGAACCCGTCTCGTTCGGCGAGGGCATGTCCCCGCTGTTGAAGTGCCCGCGGCTCGCAAAGCAAATGGGGCTGGCGAATCTGTGGGTGAAGGACGAGAGTCAACTTCCCACGGGGAGCTTTAAGGCGCGCGGGATGACGGCGGCCGTCAGCATGGCGAAGTGGCTGGGCGTCACGCGGTTGGCCCTGCCGACGGCCGGCAACGCCGGCGGGGCGGCGGCGGCCTACGGGGCGCGGGCCGGCATGGAAGTCTTCGTGTTCATGCCGGCTGACACGCCGGGCGTCAACCAGATGGAAGTGATGCAGTTCGGGGCCAAGGCGTTCCGCGTCAACGGCCTCATCAACGACTGCGGCAAGATCGTCAAAGACCTGACCGGCCCGATGGGCTGGTTTGACCTGTCCACACTGAAGGAACCGTACCGCCTCGAAGGCAAGAAGACGATGGGCCTGGAACTGGCCGAGCAACTCGGCTGGCGCCTGCCGGACGTGATTCTCTACCCGACCGGCGGCGGCACCGGCCTCATCGGCATGTGGAAGGCGTTCCAAGAACTCCGTGAACTCGGCTGGCTCACGGATGCGAAGATGCCCCGCCTCGTCAGTTGCCAGGCCGAGGGCTGCGCCCCCATCGTGACGGCCTTCGACAAGGGCGCCCGCTTCGCCGAGTTGTTCCCCAACGCGAGGACGGTGGCCAGTGGCCTGCGCGTGCCGGCCGCCGTCGGAGACTTCATGATCCTGGACGCGGTCCGCGAAAGCGGCGGGGCCGCAGTGGCCGGCCGGGAAGACGCCATCGCCCCGTGGATGGTGAAAGCCGGGAGCGCGGAGGGTATCAGCATCTGCCCCGAGACGGCCGTCTGCTTCGACGTGCTGGAAAAGCTGTTGGCCGACGGCCGCGTGAAGCCGCACGAGGAAGTCGTCGTCTTCAACACCGGGGCGGCCCAGAAATACATCGAGGCGCTGCCGCCGAAGTTGCCGACGATTGACCGGAATGGGGACGTGTTGAAGCAGATCGGTTTTTCGGCCTGAAGGGCCGCTTAACATAGCCCAGCCCGACAGGGCTGGGAAAGCGAACCCAACTAACGGCCTCGGTCTGACTAGTCTTTCGCACTTTTCAGGGCGCATTGTCCCCGTTGCCGGAGCCAGTTTTTTGGCTTGGTGAACAAATCAACACTCGTTGATCCGGC
>JAYTTY010000569.1:0-45471 GCA_043744795.1 Zavarzinella sp.
AAGCCGGATCAACGAGTGTTGATTTGTTCACCAAGCCAAAAAACTGGCTCCGGCAACGGGGACAATGCGCCCTGAAAAGTGCGAAAGACTAGTCAGATAAGCTCCGCCTCCCAAGAAGATCGACAGGACGATCACGATGGCCGCCAAGGTGGCCGCTCGCTGCCTCCAGGAGATGCCTGCTCGTGAGAGCAAAAAAATGGCCATCCCAACAACGATCACCGGCAACAGTGTGGTGCCCCCGCTCGCGGCCGTGAAATAGGCAACGAGGGCGATCGGCCCGGCCAAGTCGATTGGATTTCGCTCGACCAGCAACGTGAACGGCAGCGCCGCTCCCGCCGACAACAAGATTGGCGTCAGTCGCGTCAGGACGTCCTTGGTCGGTATTCTGCTCGAAAGCATTAAAACGATCTCCCGGCGGGCCGAAGTCTCAATTCTCCCTGTCGATTATTCCTCGATGAACGCGGACGCATTGGCCGCCGGATCCGCCATTGGCGTTTTGCGTAACATCAGGAAGCCTCCGAGCATCAATGCCACGCCACACCCTGCGAATACGCCGATTCGGATAACGCCGTCGGTGTGGGAAATGTCGTACGCCAGCGCCTTCAACACGCCTGCCGCCATATACACCAATCCGACAACACCCAAAAATGGCTTCATGCGCGCGCGGCCGACGACGCTGCAGATCACCCCGACAACCACAAAAAACACCGTGAATGCCAGGCGCCGCGCCAAATATTCATCCTGTCCGAGCGAGGTGAGGAATTTGTAATATGCGACCCATGCGAACGAGATGGACGAGACGGCTGCCGCAAACCAAACGACGCATGACAGCAGATTTTCCCCGGTCCTGGCGGAGTTTCTCCAATCGAACCGCCCCCAGACGCGGGCGTTACGCGCGACGGCATAAACCGCCAAGGCAAGGAAAATCGCGCTGCCTGTGAAGAATGCGATTTCTTTAGGATCCGCTTTTCGTTCCAGAGCAAAGAACAACGCGGGCGCCGTCAGTCCGAGGAGCGTAAACAGCGCCAGGACGCCGGCTTTGGCGTACCCCTTGAGGAATTCGGCGGCGAACACCGTGCTCACGAGTGCGAGGGAGACGATCCAACCGAAAGCGAGATGGATTTCCTTGATTGCCAATACGGCGGCGATCAATGCGAACACGATCCCCACCGAGATCATGACTTGAATTTTCAATTCCGGCGACTTGTCCGGAGAACCGGGGACGCTGATGACGGCGCCGCACTCCGGCTTGGGACAGTGCAATTGTCGCCCCGCCATCTCCGATTTGATTTTTAACAACTTCCCGCACGAGGGACAATTGAGTTTGATAACCTCTGACTTGATCACCACATTCACCTTTCGCCTTTCAACAGGATTTCTTTCGCATTGATGTCACGGCTGGGAATTCCCGTTTGCAATCGTGATCAGCCGAAACGTGGCAAAATCACCGGAGCCGATCTCATCCGCATATTTCAACACATGAAGTTCGTACCGTTGCCCCGCGTATTCGAAGGTGATTCGATCGCCGACCTCGGCGGACCGGCCCGTCGCCAGTATCACATGGCCGGTCCCGAATAACTCAATCTCTGCCCGGTGACCACGCTTGATGTCGCCGACTCTTAATCGGACCGCGCCGTCAAAACCCGGCAAATCGACGGAGGATCGTTGCCGAACGACGATCTCGTCCGGCGCGTGTTCTTTCGCGCCGAACGAACGCAACCACTCATGAACGCCGGCTGGATTGTTCGCGTACAATCCCAGCCCAATCGCCACGAGGCAACTGCTTGCTATGAGTAAAAACCGCATCGGCAAAGCGCGCACAAAACCGCCTCCTCCGGAAAACTGTCGGAACCGCACGCCAAATCAATTTATGCAAAAACGGAGTTTTGCGGATCGGCATGTCGTCAAACGGCCGCCAATGATTCAAATTCACTCTCGGGCTCCGCCTTCAAATCGATGTTCGCCATCCCGCGCGGACGACATCGCGGCGAAGCCGGCTTCATTCCTCCGAGACGGCGACAAAGGACCACTCCGCCGAGGCGATCGGGGCGAAATAAAACACGGATGCCTTGTTCGTCGAAGGATCAACCGCGCGCTCAAGACCCGTTTCGCGGTCCGCGAGTCGTCGGGTCAGGCTCCGCAACGCGGCGTCGCGTTGAAAGTCGGGCGACTCGGCTATTTTCTTCGGTGTCATGAGTTCCGGGTCCGGATGACTGATGAATGTCCCGGTCGGGCTGAGCACAAATGCGTACCCGTTTTTCCCCATTTTCACCTCGTCGAGCCACTTCCGCATTCCCTCGAAATAGGCGATCGACAAGTCGGCCGTCACCACGCCGGCAAACCGGCCGCCGCGCATGATTGGCGCCGAATACGTGATCATCAGAATGTCGCCCCCCTGTTGATCGAAGAACGGTTCGCTCCACAGCGCCTTCTGATGCTCCTTTACGGCGGCGTACCAACGGTGCTCGCGATAGTGCGGCTTGTAATCCGGCAACAGCAGTTTCTTGGCGCGGACCCGCCCTCCGGGGCGATAAACATACTGGGCAAAATCCTCCCGGCCGGCGCCGAACTGCCCGGGCTCCATCGCGACGGCCAGGCCGAAGACGCGCTCGTCCTGCCGGAGTACGTCCGACATCCACTCAACCAGTTGGGCGTCGCTCCAGTCCGCGCGTCGCGACAAGGTCGCGGCCATGAGGGTCGGGGCCCGTGTCAGTTGCCGCAGGTCGCTGTCGATCCGGTCGGCGACCTGCCGGGTGAGGGACATTTGCAGCTCGCGGTTGATCGACTCGTTCTGCGACAACTCCCGCTTCAGGCGGCCGTTGAACAGGGCGACGGTCGTCAGCAGGACCAACAGCGCGGTCAGGGCGAAGCCGAGCGAGCCAGAAACGGCCGGGTGGCGCCGGCACATCCGCCAAAACTTGACGGCGCCGGGGACCGGGCGGGCTAGGATCGGCTTGCCGTCAAGGTACAGCCGCAGGTCGTCGGCGAGGGCCTGGGCGGATTCGTACCGGCGGTGCGGCTCCTTTTGCAAACACTTTAGGCAAATCGTTTCGACGTCGCGGTCAATGCTCCCGTCCAGCAGCCGGGGCGAGGGGGCCTCCTGCCGCAACACCTGGTTCACCGTCTCCCAAGGGGTCGCGGCCCGGAACGGCGGCCGGCCGGTGAGCAATTCGTAGAAGACCGCCCCGAGTCCGTATACGTCCGTCATCACGCTGACGCGGTGGCGGTCGCCGGCGGCCTGTTCCGGGGCCATGTACGAGGGCGTCCCCATGACCGTGCCGCTCTTGGTCTGACCGCTTTCCTCGTCCAGACGCTTGGCCAGGCCAAAGTCGGTGATCTTGACCACCGCCCCCGCGGGGCGCGGCGAAGACGTCATTGCCGACGACCGCATCGACGACCCGCCGAGCGTGCGTTTTCTGGCCAACCCCTGGGCGTCGAGTTGGGCGGTCAACAGCACGTTGGCGGGCTTGAGGTCGCGGTGGATGATGCCGTGCCGGTGGGCAAAATCGATCGCCTCGGCCATGGTCCGCGTCAACTCGGCCGCCGCCCGCGCCGGCACCGGCATGCCGTTGAGTTGCGAGGCCAGGCTGCCGCCGTCGACAAATTCCAGTGAGAAAAACGGCATCCCGTCCAGTTCGCCGACCTCGAAGATCTGCACGATGTTGGGGTGCTGCAACCGGGCGACCGCCTCGGCCTCGCTGCGGAAACGCTGCAACTCCTCGGGCCGGGCGTGCGCGCCGGCGAGCACCATCTTGAGCGCGACGATCCGCTTGAGACTCCGTTGCCGGGCCTTGTAAACCCGGCCCATCCCCCCCTTGCCGATTTCCTCCAAAATCTCGTAATCCCCCAGCACTCTTGCGCCGTCGAGAGAAGTCAATGGTTCGCCCGCTTGCGGCGCCCAACCGACCGTCGCCTCGTTATTGACGGCTCCGCCCGTCTCGTCGACAACCAGTTTCAGCAAACTGGCGAGGCGGTCGAGGCGTTTCTGGTCATTGAAAAATCCGGACAATTCATCGCGAAGGTCCGGGTACCGGTCGATCCACGACTGCGGATCGACCGACTCGCCGTTCTCGCTTGCCTTCAAGAAGGCGAGCACCGCCTCGTCCAGACGACGTTCGCGATCAGTGAGGGACTCGGCGGACATGGGTCACCTCACTGGGGGGCTTTGAGCAACTCGCGCAACCGTTTCAAGCCGCGCCGCAACAGCCCGGCCACGGCCGCCTCGCTCTTGCCCACGTGCCGGCAAATCTCCCCGACCGACCAGCCCTGCAGATGCTTCAACTCCACAATTTGTCGCTGATCCTCCGGAAGGTGTGCGAGCGCCGAGGCCATCTCGAACAACTGCTCCTGGTGCAACACCACCCGACTCGGGCTCGACTCCTCGGTCGCGAGCCAGCGTTCCAAATTTTGCGAGGAGGCCTCCGCCTCCAGTTCCAACGGTCGTTCACGGCCAATGTCCCGGGACTGCCCGCGAAACTTCCGCAAGGTGTCGATCAAATGACGAACCAATATCTGCCGAAGCCAGGCCGCGAGTTCCGCTTCGGTCGCGCCCCGAAACTGCTCCAAATGCTGGTGGGCCTGCAACAACGTTTCCTGCACCACATCCGAGGGGGAAATCTTGGCGCGCAATGCGGGGGAGAGTTTCATCTCCGCCAGCAAAATCAGGTATTCCCGATACCGCCCGAGTTCCTTGCGGAATTCTTCCGTGTTATTGGCCATGCCCGATTTTCTCTTCTCTTACACCAGACGCAACAACTGGTGCGATCAACCGCGGAATTCTTGAATTTGATTTTTGGCGATTCAGGAAGTGTAGCCATGTAATGAGGACTTGTTCTGGATCGCGCTCGTTTCAGACGTCCGGGAGGATCCCGGAATTCCTCTCGTCCGACGTCAGATTATTCGTTGATTGCCGGTGATGTCAGCTTCCGACTGCTGAAAATGACGTACCAACGAACTCACATACGTCTTGGATTGCCGCGATTCTACGCGATGCCAAAAAGTGTTCGCAAGCGATTGCAAAGCGGGTCTGAATGACGTAAAGTGTTCGCGCCCCTATGGTTGTGGGCTGTTTAACCGCTCGCGTCATATGTCCAAATCAGGGAGACGCCGTCGCTGGGCCACGGGGGTAAACGGAAGTCAGCCCGCCCGGACTCGAACCGGGGTTTTCCGTGATGTGGACACGGCGAGTTCGCCTCTACTCCACGGGCCGGTCATCGGGTCGGCAGGAGTCGAACCTGCCCCAAACCGCGTATCAGACGGTCGCCTCGCCGCTCGGCCTCGACCCGAACTCAACACAGAGTGTCCGGCGGGAGTCGCACCCGCCTGTCCGACTTGGCACGCCGGTACCTCGCTGCTCGGCCACGGACACAAGAAAACCCAGAGATGGAAGGAGTCGAACCTTCTCGGCGAAATTTGGAGTTTCGCGGCCCGCCGAGGGCACATCTCTATTTGAACCGCCGGCCAGCGGAAGGGACAGGAGTTGAACCTGCAAGGGCTTTCGCCTCGCCCCGCTTCCAACGGGGTGCCCTCGCCGATGGGCTTGCCCTTCCGTCGCAGAGACGCCCACAGGAGTCGAACCTGTTTGATGTCGGGTTGCAGCCGACCGCCTGGCCGTCCAGCCCGGGCGTCTTCGGGTTATTAATTCAAGCTGGCGGTGGGAGTCGAACCCACTTGTTCCGCGTTACGAAGGCGGCGCTCGTCCGGACGAGAATCACCAGCATCAGTTACCGACAGGGTGGCCGGCGGGAGTCGAACCCGCTTAACCCCGGTTCACAACCGAGTCCCGCACCGCGTTGGGTTCGGCCACAGTACCCTGGGTGGGATTTGAACCCACGCTCTTCACCGTGAGAGGGTGACGACCACTCCGGGCTGGTCCGCCAGGGTGTTAGCAGGGGCGAGGGATAGGGCTGAGGGGTGAGGAAAGACAAATGACCAGCGAGCCGCAGTTGGCACAGTGGTTGAATGTTTTCCCCTCACCCTATCCCCTATCCCTCACCCCTATTTCAAAAGCGGAAGGAGAGGGAGTTGAACCCTCAAGGCTTGCGCTCGCCCAGGTTCGAGCTGGGTGCCGTCGCCCGTCGGCTAGCCCTTCCGTTAGATCGTCCCCGCACGCGGCGACCGACGCCGCACGGATCACTGCTTTCCTTTCATCCTTCATCCTTCATCCCTTAAATCTGGACGGCCGGATTTGAACCGAGCGCTCTCCGGCTTCCGACGCCGGCGGATTACCAGGCTTTCCCACATCCAGAGGAACCGCGTCAACGAAAAAAGGCCGGGTGTCCGCTGACACCCGGCCTGGGCAGTGGTTGCCAAGTTCGGTGCGTGTCAGCAGTGAAGGCGGCCGGTTACCGGCCAACAACCCGAGGGGACGCCCCCGCGGGAGGTCGATTCGCCGGTGATGATGATGGAATGTCGCATGGCGTCTTCAGAATGTCCGGGCCGGGCGAACTTGCACGCGGCCGCTTTTATTTGTGTCGGTGAGAGAGTGAGCCGCCGCCCGGCGAGGGGGTTCGCGGGCGGCGGGACATTTTCGCCGCGGGCGGGCGAAAACGCCGTGTTTTGCCGGGACTTTTGGCCATCTGGAAAATCCGCGCGGCCAAACGTGGAAGACCGGAATCGGCGGGCTATATTTCACTTGCACACCATCAAGACGGACCTCCCGCCCCACCATGACGGTTCCCAATGGACGCCCTGAAGACCGCCTCGCGTGACGCCGAACTGGCCGCGAAGATCGCCCGCCTCGTCGAAGAACGGGGGTGGAACCAAGAAGACTTCGCGCGCATCGCCGACCTGAACCGGCACACCGTGCGCGAGATTTTGAAGAGCACCGGCGAGGGCCGCCGGCTGCGGAACGCCACCATCAGCCAGTGCGCGGCCGCCCTCGGCCTGCAAGTCAACGAGCTGCGCAACACGCCGCTGGAGCGGCTGCTCCCGCGGATGCACGGCAAGCCGCCGGTCGAGGAACTCGGCGGGGCCAAGAAGCTCACCGAGCAGGCGACCTCGAAGGAACTGATCGAGTGGCTCCAGCGCCACCCGGAGCGGGCGGCCCAGATCACCGCGGACGAGGCCGACGACCTGCTGGCCCAGGACGGCCCCGGCAAGGGGATCGCCCAACTCGGCCCGGACCACTTCGTGGAACTCGTCGAGCGCCGGCGCCGCATCCTCCGCCGCGTCCACGCCATCGCCATGACCGGGTACATTGACCTGCTCGAACCGCTGGTCAATCTCATGTTTGAAAAGATCCAGCCGCCGGCCAAAGCCTGACGGGCAGCCTCCTTTCCTTGCGGTTGACACGCCTTCCGGGTTCGTGTTACCCTCCCCCCGTTCCCTAGTTTCCGCACCCTCGGAAACACACCGCCGACACCCCAGGACGGGCGTGTCGCCTCGCTGATTCGGCGCCAAGGACGGTTGCATGGCCGATACTCTCACCACAGTTCCCTTCGCCCCGAAAGCCGCGGCCGCCCCGCGGCCGGCGGGCCGGACCCGCGACTGGCGGCCCGTGTGGGCGCACGCCCCGGTCGAGACCATCGACGTGTCGGTGTGCATCGCCAACTGGAACTGCGTGGAGTACCTGCGCGCCTGTCTCGCGTCCCTGTTGCACCAAGCGCAAGGCGTCACCGTCGAAGTCGTCGTCGCCGACAACGCCTCCGCGGACGGCGCCCAGGAGATGGTCGCCCGCGAGTTCCCCGAGGTCACGCTGATCCGCAACGCGGAGAACGCCGGCTTCGCCAAGGCCAGCAACCAGGCGGCCTCGGCGGCCACCGGCCGCTACCTGTTCTTCCTGAACAACGACACCGTCGTCCCGGAAATGACCCTCGAACGGCTGGTGGCCTTCGCGGACGCCCACCCGCACTACGGGATGATCGGCCCGCGCCTGCGGGACGGGAAGGGGAAGCTGCAGATCTCCTACCGCCGCAAGCCGACCATCCGGGCCATGCTGCACCGGGCCTCCGTGATCCGGTGGACCGGCCTGTTCCGCCGGGCCTACGACGAGTACCGCCGCGAGGGCTTCGAGCCGGACGGCGTGCGCCGGGTGGACGTGCTGATGGGCGCCGCCGTCCTGATGCCGCGCGCCGTGTACGAGCAGTGCGGCGGGTGGGACGAGGGCTTCGTCTTCGGCGTCGAGGACGTGGAATACTCCGACCGCGTCGGCCGGGAAAAGCCGTGCGTGTACGTGCCGGGCATCGAGATCACGCACTTCGGCCGGGTGAGTTCCCGGCAAAACGTCGCCTTCGCCGCCCCGAACCTGATGATCGGCTACGCCCGGTACTTCCGCAAGAGCGGGGCCGGCCGCTGGGCGCTGACCGGGTACAAAATCATCTTCACCCTCGACGCCCCGATGCTGCTCACGGTCAGTTGCGTGCAATACCTCTGGCGCCGCCTCACGGGCGCCAGCCCCAAGCACGTCGGCAAGAGCCGGATGGCCGCCCACGGGACGTGGCGGTTTTTGACGCGCGAGATCGGCCGGTTTTGGCGGGCCTAGAAAGGATGAAGGATGAAAGGAAAGCTTCGCTGTTGATGGCGACGGCTTTACGCGTCTGATTTGTCTTCCGGTTCATCCTCTTTTGCGTCCGGCTTGCGCTTCTCTCGGGTGATGCGTCCTTTGACTTTGATGGCGATGGCGGTGAGAATGGCGAGAAGTTCGTCGCACTCGCCCATGATGGGCTGCGAGCGTGTCGTCGGGAAGATGGCCGATTCAGCCAACAGGCCGTCTCGTCAATCTCACGCAGGCAATCGCCGATCTTGGCGATGAATTCGGCGTCTGAGCGGGCGCGGTGCGTTTCGCGGGAATTGGCCCCGACCGAAGTTCCTGACTTGAGAATCTGCCGGCCAATCACTTGGGCGTCTGTGCGGCCCGGCAACGCTCGATACAGGCGGATGATCCTCCGCGCGAACAATTTGGTTCGCTTCCGCAGGTCGAGTGGTTCTGTGTCGCCCGGCTTGGGAGTGTCAGCCATGCCTTTTTCGCCCGAATCGTGTGTTCTTGATGACTTACGGACTCCTTATCCATCCTCACTTCTCCGCGACGCCGTCCGGCGGTACATCGAACGACCGCTCGACAACCTGCCGGACATGGCGACTGCGTAAGTCCTAACAGAGAAGACATTTTGATAAATGCTTTCCTCTGCTTTGGTTTTCCTCTGTGCTCTCTGTGCTCTCTGTGCTCTCTGTGTCCTCTGTGGTTAGTCGCTTTTTGAGGTAAGGTCAGGCCGTCTTGGGCCGTTTCACTTTCCACGCCAGGCCCACCAGCGCCAGCATCTGGATGAAGTAGTAGCTGGCGTCGATCTGCCACCAGCGGAGGCCGTGGCGGGCCGAGGTCGGGAAGGCGTGGTGGTTGTTGTGCCAGCCTTCGCCCATGCCGAGAATGCCGAACAGGAAGTTGTTGCGGCTGTGGTCCCCTTCCGGGTACGGGCGGCCGCCCCACAAGTGGCACACGGAATTGATGCACCACGTCACATGGTGGACGAGGAACACGCGGACCGCCCCGCCCCACAGGAAGCCGAGCAGCACGCCGGTCCAACTCCACGAGATCAGCCCGCCGAGCACGGCCGGCACGACCAAGCCGAGAACCACCCAGAAGAGGAAAAGTTTATCGGCGACCCGCAACGACTTACTGCGGGTCAGGTCGCGGACGTACCGCTCCAGTTCCGGCGGGTCGGCCTTAAAAGCCCAGCCGACGTGCGAGTGCCAGAATCCGCGGATCAGGCCGCGGACGCCGCGGCCCGAGTGGTGCGGGGAGTGCGGGTCTTCCGGCTCGTCGCTGTGCTGGTGGTGCCGGCGGTGGATGGCGACCCACTTCAGGACCGGCCCCTGAATCGCCATGGACCCGAGGGCGGCCAAAATAAACTGAACGACCGCGTTGGTCTCGAAACTGCGGTGCGTGAACAGGCGGTGGAACCCGACCGTGATGCCGATGGCCGTCACGCCATACATGCCGAGCAACAGGCCGAGTTCGACCCAGCCGAAGCCCCAGCCCCAGACGAGGATCAGGGCGGTGACCAGCCCGGCGAACGGGATGACGACGGCGGCCCCGGTGGCGAATTGGGCCAGGAGCGAGGCCCGCTCCGGCGGGGTCTCGGCCGGCGGGAACGCCGGCGGTTCGGAAGAAAGCTCGGCGGAAACGGATGGATTCACTGCGGGACTCAAAAGGAGGCCCCTCACGGGGCGGCGGGCGGCCCGGCCGACAGTGGCCGCGGACGCGGGATTAACCCACTGATCGGACGCCCCGGCGGCGAGACGTCGCCGGCATACGGGTCGATTTCGGAAGATTGCCGGCCCATTTCGCCGGAATCTTCCGCTTTTCTACCCGTCGGCCACTAATATTGCAATTCAAGCTTTCGCGGCGGTTGAGGCCGGAGGGCGAAAAAGGCAGAGAGAATGTTAGGAAAGAGGGACACTGTGGACGACCAGCCGAACAAAAAAGACGAGCCGGGCCGCCGGCTAATCTTCGCCGCCTTGGTGGAGGCCCAAGACGGGGGCATGCCGGTGGTGGCGTCCCGCACGTCCATCGCCAAGAAGTTTGGGGTGACGCCCGACGAGGTGAGCGCCATCGAGAAGGAAGGCCTTCAGCGCCAGTGGCCGCCGCTGTGACGGCCGGCGGTCACGGCTTCTTGCCGCGGCGGCCGTAATTATCCCCGGACGTGCCGCGGGCCAATTTCTCGGCCTCTTCCTCGGAGGTGATCCCGCCGAGGATGAGGGTGTGGTAGCCGGGGTTCGACACTTCCATCGCGTCCCACTCGGCCTGCTCGCAGACGGCCTTCCCGCCGGGGTTCTTGCCCCGCACGGTCATCTGGTACACGACCCACCGATCGACTAGTTTGCGCATGGAATCCTTTGTGCCGGCCGGCGAAGTGGGAGGGGCCGACAAAGTATCGTATCACGAATCCCTTCCGCCCGCCACGCCAAGGGGCGCGCGAAATTTTACATACAATGAGCGGATGACCGGGCCGGCCCGCGCCGGATTCACTTCCTGACTGACACCACGCCACGCCGAGGGTACCCATGGTAGCGCCGACATTCCGGGACCGCATCACGAACGACGACACGCTGACCGGCCACCACCTCTGCGCGTGGGCGAAGCGCTTGGGCATCAGCCCGGACGAGTTCGCCGCCCTCACCGGCCTGTCGGGCCACGCCCTGCAACCGCTGTTCCTGTCCCGCCGGCCGGCCGACTGGACCGGCGCCGGCTTGCTCGCCCGCGACCACTGCCCGCGCGGGACCGACCCGGTGCTGGCCACCGGCTGCATCGCCCACGCCTGCCGCATCGGGACGAACCGCCACGGCGAGCCGGTCGGCCCGCCCGAGGCCGTCGTCCGCATCGCGGTCGCCACGACCCTGCGCCACCTGCCGCCGGACGAGGCGTGGGAGAGCGGCGAACCGGCCGGCGAAGCCGTCCCGTCCCGGACGGCCGCCAAGCTCGTCCGCAAGGGCGGCTGGCCGCACCGCTCCACGGAAGAAGAGCCGACGACCGACGGCGCCGCCCCCAAGAAGGTGACGCGCGTCCCCCGCAACATGCTGGAATTCTTGGAAGACTTGCTCGGCGTCAGCCGCGGCGTGTACGGGCGCGCGGCTGTTTAATGAACAAAGCCCGGGGACGGCCGTCCCCGGGCTTCTGCTTATTCACTTCACATACCGATTGACGATGTTCTCCAGCAACTCCTGCCGGCCGGAGACATTCTTGTCGGCCTCCCCCTTCGCCAGCATGTACTTTTCCAGCGTCTCGAACGTGGCCTTACCGCTCTCGATTTCTGCCCCCACGCCGGCGTCCCAACTGGCGTAGCGCGTCTTCACGAAGTCGGACAGCACGCCGTCCTTGCGCATCGCGGCGGCGATCTTCAAGCCGTGGGCGAAGGCGTCCATGCCGCCGATGTGGGCGTGGAACAGGTCGATCGGCTCGAAACTCTCCCGCCGCACCTTGGCGTCGAAGTTCAGGCCGCCCGGCCCGATGCCGCCTTGGCCGAGGACGCGAAGCATCACTTGGGCCGTCTCGTACACGTTGGTGGGGAATTGGTCCGTGTCCCACCCGAGCAGCAGATCGCCGCGGTTGGCGTCGATGGACCCGAGCATGCCGTAGGAGCTGGCGTAGGTCAGTTCGTGGTACATCGAGTGCCCGGCCAGCGTGGCGTGGTTCGTCTCCACGTTGAACTTGAAGTGGGCGTCGAGGCCGTAGGTCTTGAGGAAGGCCATGCACGCGGCGCAGTCGCTGTCGTACTGGTGCGTGGTCGGCTCCTTCGGCTTCGGCTCGATCAGGAACTGCCCGGTGAAGCCGATCTTCTTGGCGTAGGCCACGGCCATGTGCATGAACTTGGCGAGGTGGTCGAACTCGCGCTTCAAGTCCGTGTTCAGCAGGTTCATGTACCCTTCGCGGCCGCCCCAGAAGACGTAGTTCACGCCGCCGAGTTCCTTGGTGACTTCCAGGGCCTTCTTGACCTGCGCCCCGGCGAAGGCGAACACGTCCGCATTGCTGCTGGTGCTGGCCCCGTGGACGAAGCGCGGGTTGCTGAACAGGTTGGCCGTCCCCCACAGCAGTTCGATGCCCGTCCGCTTCTGGGCCTCCTTCAACTTGGCCGCGACGGCGTCCAGGTTCTTGTTCGTCTCGGTGAGGTTCTTCCCCTCGGGGGACACGTCGCGGTCGTGGAAGCAGTAGAACGGCACGCCGAGCTTTTCCATGAACTCGAACGCCACGTCCACCCGCTTGAGGGCCATCTCCAGGCTGTCCGTCCCGTCCTCCCACGGCCGCACGGCACACCCCGGCCCGAACGGGTCGCCCCCCGTGCCGCGGAACGTGTGCCAGTAGCACACCGCGAAGCGCAAGTGTTCCTTCATGGTCTTGCCTTCGACCACCTCGGCGTCGTTGTAGTGCCGGAACGCGAGCGGATTCTTGCTGTCCGCCCCCTCGTACTTGATCTTGGAAACGTCGGGGAAGAAGGCCATGGCTGCCCGGGGTTTGGAGAGGACTTTCGGAACGGTTCACCGCATGGAAACGGTGTAGGGGAAATGACGACGAACGACGACGGTTTCATTGCGCCGCAGTCCGCCGGGCGTCCCCCTCAATTCAAATACATGAACTCACTCGCCGCGAAGATCGCCTGACAAAGTGCGGCCCACGCGGTCTGGCTCCGCTTCGCCGGGTCCGGCGCCTTGGTGCCGAGGGCCTCCTCGTACTGACTGACGAAGCTCAGGGCCTGCCGGAGTTCGTCCGGCTTCGGCGGGCGGCCGTAGGCGCGTAGGTAGGCGTCGCGCACACGGGCATCCGCGTCCGTGGGGGAATCCTTGAGTAATTTTGCGGCCAACACGTCGGCCTGCTGTTTCACGAAGGGGCTGTTCATCATGTACAGCGCCTGCGGGGCGACGACCGTGCCGGCCCGCTTGCCGGTGGGGACGTGCGGTTCGGCCATGTCGAAGGTCTGGAAAAAGTCGAACACGCTGTTGCGGATCACCGGCAAATAGATGCTGCGGCGGGCGGTGCCGTAGCGTTTTGCGTCGAGGGTCGGGTTGATCGAGACGTAGGTGAAGTTGCCGTTGTTCAGGAGGGAGCCGCCCATTTTCAAGTCGATGTTGCCGGCGGCGGACAGCAGGCCGTCGCGGATCTTCTCCGCCTCCAGCCGACGGCGGTTGAACCGCCAGAGAAGTTTGTTGTCCGGGTCCGCGAGCGCGGCGGCCTCGTTGTGCGTGGAACTCATTCGGTAGGCGTTCGACATCAAGATGGTCTTTTGCAGTTTCTTGACGCTCCAGCCGTCGCGCACGAATTGCGTGGCGAGCCAGTCGAGAAGTTCCGGGTGAGTTGGCCGGTCGCCGAGCTTGCCGAAGTTGTCCGGGGTGCGGACGATCCCCTCGCCGAACAGGTGCAGCCAGACGCGGTTGGCCATCACGCGGGCGGGCAGGGGGTTCTTCGGGTCGGCCAGCCACGTCGCCAGTTCCAGCCGGCCGCTGTGTGGCCGGCTTTGGCCGTAGCGGGTCTGGTTCGCCTCGGGCTTGGGCGCGTCTGGCGCCGACGGGCCGCCGACCGACACCTGCGCCTCGCCCGCGAGGATGCGCGGGAAGACGGCCGGGGCCTCTTCGCCGGGCGTCAGGTAATTGCCGCGGACTTGCACGAACAGGTTGCGCGGCTTGCCGTCCCCCTTCACGTCGCCGTACTTGGCCCCCTCATCGACCGCCAAGGCCATCCCCTTCCCGTCACCGACGGGCAACGGCCGCTCGTGGGCGGCGGCGACGGTGGCGAGGTTTTTCATCGTCCGCGTGCCGGTGAACATGCCGAGCAGGCCGTAATAGTCCCGCGTCGGGATCGGGTCGAATTTGTGGTCGTGGCAGCGGGCGCAGCCGAGCGTGAGGCCGAGGAACGCCTTGCCGACGGTGTCCACTTGTTCGTCCGCGATGTCGAGCTTCATCTTCTGCTTGTCCGGCTCGGCCAGCAGCTTCGGCCCGAGGACGAGGAAGCCGGTCCCCGTCAGCCGGTCCGGGTTCGTGCCGGCGTCCGGCAACAAGTCCCCGGCGACCTGTTCCTTGATGAAGGTGTCGTAGGGCTTGTCCTCGTTGAAACTCTTGACGACGTAATCGCGGTAGCGAAAGGCGTTGGCGAAGGCGGTGTTCTCGTCCCGCCCGTTGGAGTCCGCGTAGCGGGCCACGTCCAGCCAGTGCCGGGCCTGCGACTCCCCGTACTGCGGCGTGCGCGTCAGCCGGTCGATGACGTGTTCCCACGCGTGGGCCGAGTTGTCGTCCACGAAGTCTTGGATTTCCTCCGGCGTCGGCGGCAACCCGGCGAGGTCATAGGTCACACGGCGAAGCAGCGTCCGGCGGTCGGCCGGCTTCGCGGGCGCCAACCCC
This sequence comes from Zavarzinella sp., assembly GCA_043744795.1. Taxonomy (GTDB): domain Bacteria; phylum Planctomycetota; class Planctomycetia; order Gemmatales; family Gemmataceae; genus Zavarzinella. The sequence goes on from JAYTTY010000569.1 coordinate 14,824, forward strand.
TTGGCTTCGAGGGACGAGAGGATGAACGCATCAACGGGGTTCTTCGCCCACTCGGCGTTCTTCACGGCCGGGACCGGCGGGTCGGCGACCGGCTGAAACGCCCAAAACTTCCGTTGCTCGTCGGTGAACAACTGGCCGGGCTTCGGCCGCTCCGCCGGCGCGCCCGCCTCCGGCCACGCGGCCCCGTCCGCCACCCACTTGGTCAACACGGCGATGTCCGCGTCCGTCAGCTTCCCCTTCGGCGGCATCTTGAAGTGTTCGTCCGTGTAGTGCAGCCCCTTGATGAGCCGACTTTCGCCCGGCTTGCCCGGCACGACCGCCGGCCCGGTGTCCCCGCCCTTGAGCATCTCGGCCTTGGTCGTGAGGCGCAAGCCGCCGCGGACTTTCTTCTCGTTCGCCCCGTGACATTCGGTGCAATGCGCGGCGAGGAGCGGTCGCACGCTCTTCTCGAAGAACTCGCTCTGCTGCGGGGTTTGGCCGGTGACGGCGCCGGCGACGAGGAGCGTGATCAGAATGCCGCGGCTGAACATAAGGAGACTCAGTGGCGGGAATTTGCGCGGGGCAGGTGTGAATTTTAGCGGATGAGGCGGGGGTGAGAAGCGGAATGGCGAATGCCTTTGGTGAGCCGAGGGCCGTAAGGCCCCGGGTGGAGACGGGAGCGCACCACCCGGGGCCTTACGGCCCTCGGCTCACCAAGACATGAATCACGCCAGCATCTTCTTCACCACTTCCCCGTGTACGTCCGTCAGCCGGAAGTCGCGACCCTGGAAGCGGTACGTGAGCTTCAAGTGGTCCAGCCCGAGTTGGTTCAGGATCGTCGCCTGCAAGTCGTGGACGTGGACGCGGTCTTGCGTGGGGGAGAAGCCGAACTCGTCGGTCTCGCCGAGGGTGAAGCCGGCTTTGACGCCGCCGCCGGCGAACCACATGGCCCCGGTGTCGATGTGGTGGTTGCGGCCGACCGTGTCGCGGGCCTCGCCCATCGGCGTGCGGCCGAACTCGCCGCCCCAGACCACCAGCGTGCTGTCGAGCAGGCCGCGCCGCTTCAGGTCTTGGACGAGGGCGGCCATCGGCTGGTCCACGTCTTTGCAGACCTTGTCCAACCCCTTGTCGAGGTTGTTCACCGAGTCGCCGTGGTGGTCCCAGTCGGTGTGGTAGAGCTGCACGAAGCGCACGCCGCGTTCCACCAGGCGGCGGGCGAGCAAACAATTGTTGGCGAACGACGCCGCGCCCGCCACGGCCCCGTAGGCGTCCAGCGTCTTCTTGTCTTCCTTGCCGATGTCGATCAGCTCCGGGGCGCTCGTTTGCATCCGGTAGGCCATCTCGTAGGAGGCGATGCGCGTGGCGATCTCCGGGTCGCCGGTCGCGTCGAGCCGGTCGGCGTTCAAGTCCTTGACGGCGTCAATCACGTCCTTCTGGCGGTCGGCCGTCACTCCCGCGGGGGACGACAGGTTAATGATCGGGTCGCCGCCGGAGCGGAACGGCACGCCTTGGAACGTGGTGGGCAGGAAGCCGCTGGCCCAGTTCAGCACGCCGCCGCGCGGGCCGCGCGGGCCGGACTGCAACACGACGAAGCCCGGCAAGTCCGCGGCCGAGGAGCCGATGCCGTATGTCACCCACGACCCGATGCTCGGCCGGCCGAACTGCGGGGAGCCGGTGTTGAAGAACACCTTCGCCGGCCCGTGGTTGAAGACGTTGGTGGCGACGGTCTTCACCATCGTCACGTCGTCCACGATCTTCGCGAAGTGCGGCAGGCACTCGGACACCCACGTCCCGCTCTTGCCGTACTGGGCGAACTTTCGCTTGGTGCCGAGGAGTTTCGGCTTCTCCTTGCTAAAGGTGTCCATGAAGGCGAACCGCTTCCCCTTGGTGAACGAGTCCGGGATCGGCTGGCCGTGCAGTTTCTGCAACTCCGGCTTCGGCTCGAACAGTTCAAACTGGCTCGGCCCGCCCGCCATGAACAGGAAGATGACGGCCTTGGCCTTCGGCTCGAAGTGCGGCTTCTTCGGGGCGGCCAAGCCGTCCTTCGCCAACAGGGAGCCGAGGGCCATCGACCCGAGGCCGAGGCCGCAGTCGCGGAAGAAGTGGCGGCGGGTGTTGTGGAGGAGATCGCTCATGATGGGATTATTGTTTCCGATGACGCGGCGAAAGACAACCTCACCCCCCGGCCCCCTCTCCGCGGCGGAGAGGGGGAGCAAGCGGGCGAACGCCGTCTTGGTTTGGTTCCCCCTCTCCGCAGCGGAGAGGGGGTTAGGGGGTGAGGTTGCCTTTCGTCAGCCCAATCAGGCTTTACGGCCGACAGCGGCGCTGGCCGCGAAGCACCACACGCCTTTGCGGGCCAGCCGGATGGCCCGCTCCAAGTCCAGATTGAGTTCGTCCCAGAGGTGGATCGGGACCGGGACGGGGCGGGGGCCGTAGCCGATATTCCATAGGCGGCGGACCTGTTGCTCCAAGCCGACCGACTGCCGGGACTGGTCGGCCATCAGGAACGGCGGCATGTGCCCGGCCTCCGTCGGCTGGCCGCCCAGGCGGTCGAAGCGGTCGCGTACGCGCCAGCGGGCGGCCTCGTAGACGTTGCCGGTGTCGATCAGGTCGGCGCGCTTGCGCTTGTTCGTACTCCCCTTGGGCAGCAGCCCGCCGAGCGTGGCCAGCGACGCCCACCGGCTGCGGTCTTCGGACCGAGTCGCCCCGCTGACGCGGTTCCAAATCATCCACAAGAGAATCAAAGAAACTAGAATAAGGAAGCCGCGGCGAATGAGGCTCGGCCCCAGCCAACGGTTCAGAACGTCGTTTGGCCGGGCTTGGTCTTGCAGGTGAGCGATCATCGGGTCGGCTTGGCTCAAAAGCATGTTGGCCAGCCGGTCCGGCGCGATGGGGGGGATCGGCGGCATCGTGTTGGACGCCGCTTGCCCTTGCCGGGCGAATTCGGTCATCGGGACGCCGTCCTGCATGAACAGGCACCGCGTCCGCGATTTGGCCGGCCCTTTGAGCCACTCGATCATCTGGTTGGTGAACGGAATGTTGCCCGTTAGCGGATCAAGTTTTTTTGTCTCTTCGTTCTTATTGGCCTTCATCTGCCCGTTGACGAAGACGCTGTGGTCTGCGACGACGAGCACACGCCCGGACCCGCCGTTGACCTGTAGGCTCACGGCGAAGTTGTTTCCGCGGTCGTCGCGGGCCAGCGCGGCGTTGATCGGCCGGGCGGTGTCTGGGTAGCCGGCCAACTGCGTCACGGTCATGCCAGGTGGGCGCAAGGGCGCCACCGTCATCTCGCTCGGGAGGTCCGTGGCAACGGCCTTCGGGCCGGCGGCCTGAAGATCCTTGAACATTACGAACGGCGAATCTCGATTCGCATCGAACAGCGGCCGGCGGCGTGGTTTCGCGAACGGCCGCCCCTCCAACATTCCGGAGCAATCTTTGGGGTCGGCCGTCAGTAAGTTGCCGGAGATTTTGACCCCGAACCGAGATTCCCACGATTCGGCATGATTACCGACACACTGGCTGTCCGTGGCAATCAGGACGGACCCGCCAGCCCGGACGAACTTCTCAAAGAGTTCGCCTTTGCTTTCTTGGTTAATCCACCGCACGTCGCCGACGCACACGAGGACTGTGTCATGAGGCGAGTTCACGGCATCTGTGAAATTGGACAGCGGTTTGAGGCTGTTCAAATATAGGAAGAAGCGAAAGTATTCGGACCCCACATATGAAAGGGGCGGCTGTTCTTGGGCGCGAGCCGTCCAAGCCATGCTCATCGACACGCAGAGGGCAGCCACGAAAGTACGCGTCACGGGTTCCCCCCCGCGACGGCCCGGAGGTCGCGCTCGGCGGCGGTGAATTCGCCGCCGGTCATGTCGTCTTGGGGCGGGGCGTAGCGGGCCTTTTGGTACAGATCCCCGAGTTCCTGGGCCGGGCCTGCGACGGCGGGCCGGTCTTCGATCAGCGTTTCCGTCACGACGCGGTGATTCCAGTTCTTGGATTCGTCCCCGCACTTTTCCACGGTCAGGGCGTCGAACGCATCAACCAACTCCTGCCGGGTGCGGATGTGGGACAGGTCCAAGCCCTGCCGGGCCGCGGCGGCCATCAGCGCCAGCTTTTCCTCTTGGTCCCGCTTCCACTTGGTGAAGAGGATGTACCCCAACACCAGCGCGCCGATGGCCCCAATCACAACAGCGACAACCGACAATCCTCCGCCGGCCGCGTCAACCCCGCCGACGCCGGGGTTGCTGACGGACGGGCCGCCGCCGATGTTCCAGCCCCCGCCGATCTTCGGCGGGGACATGCTGCCGCCGGGGCCGCCCAGGTTCCAGTCCGGCGGCCGCATCTTCCAGTTGTCGCCCAAGGCTCCCTTGCCCCACTCGTCAAATTGCTTCCACTCGCCGTTTTTGAACTCGGGCATGTCGTCGAACATGCCCTTAAAGTCCCCCTTGCCCAAGGACTCGGTCAATTCCTTGATCGCCTGTTGACCGGCCGGGGAGTCGCCGAAGTTCTTCTGCATCCACTCAATCCACTCTTTGGCGGCCGGGTCGAGCGGCGGGCGGGCGTTGGGGTCGGACAGAGCGGTGTCGCCGTCCGGTTTCATGTTCCCGTCCGGACCTTTCTCGTCCGGCCGTGGGCCTGTGTCTTGTTTCGCCTGCTCGACGAAGTTGCCAAGATCTTTTTTCAGTTTCGGCTCATCGGCCACGACGTTCGGAACTTGCCCCCCTTCGCCGAGCTGCTTCTTGAGATTGTTTTTGAGGTCGGGGGATTTCTTCAAATCTTCCAGCATGTTCAAGAAGTTGGGATCTTTGAATCGCTGGTTGTCCTTAATCATGTCCGTGAAATCAGGCTGGTCCGGGTTCTCTTGGCGTAGCTTCTCCATCCGTTTGAGCAAGTCGCGGAGCATCTCCGGGTTTACTGGCGGGGTCGTGCCCTTGCCCTTGAACGTGCCGTCCAACCACCCGCGCAGGTCTTCTACCTTCTCTTCGCCGGGTTGCGGACGGTGAGAAGGGTTCGGCGGCGCCAATTCGACTGGCGCGAGTAGAACCGGACGTTTCTGGGCCGCCGCCGGCGCGGCGAACGCCAAAATCCCGAGGACGGTGAAGGCAACTGCCTGGACGAGATGCCGCATGGAAGACTCCGCGTGCCGACCGACCCGCTTGATTTTATCGGCTTTCCGCCCCGAGAGCAAAGCGGCCGTTACCAATCAGACGACGGGATCACCCCAACAGTCGGGCGACCGGGACGGAGAAGCCGGGCAGCACGTCCGGCAGCGTGAGCGTGTCGGCCCGCCCGAACACCTGCGGCGCCTGCGCGTCGCGGTACACGGACACTGATTCGCTGTCCGCGTCCACAACGATGGCGACGCGCACCCCGGCGGCGAGGTATTCGGCCGTCTTGGCCATCACGGCGTGCCACCGATCAGACGGCGACCGCACTTCGACCACCAAATCCGGCGGTACGTCCTGCAGGCCACGCGGGACAGGGCCGCGCGGGAGACGCTCGAAACTGAAATAACAGACATCTGGGCCGCGAACGGTGTCCGGATCCGTGCGCGTTTTGACAAACGAGTCGTTCGATGCGACATGGCCCAAATCGTGTTCCGTGACCCAGTGGAGGATGGCAGCGCCGATGAACAGGCAAATTTTGCCGTGAAACAATTCGGACATTGGCAACTCCACGACGATCCCATCGACCAATTCCGCATAGTCGCCCCCATGTCGCTCGCCGAACTCGGCGGCGGTCAGCAATTTCGGCTTGGCGGCCGTCAGCATTGCGGTCATGGTCAGTTTCTCCCGTTGGGCCAGTGTACCAGAACGGCCGGTCTCCGCTCAAGGGTAGACCGCTGTTCGCCGCATTCCGCCGCCGCGCCGGTTCATTCTCCCTCAAGACGCACGCCGGGAATTCGCGACCGCCGCGCCGACTCATCACCGTGAGCCTTGCAACACCCGTCGCGGAATGGTAAACCTGTCGTGGGCCACCCGTCCCTAATCTCTCCCCTACTTGAGGGCAACCCCATGAAGTCCATCATCGCCGTGTCCCTGTGCGCCTTCTGGGCCGCTTCCGCGGTCGCGGCCGACCCGGTCCCCGAACTGCGGTATCAGTGGAAGGCGGGCCAGTCGTACATATACGCCGTCACCATTGAGGCCGATTACGGCGACTACATGGAAGTCTTGACCGGCAACCCCGTGTACGACATCAAGTCCGCCGATCAGGACGGCATCACGCTGACCTTTCGCGGCGGACTTACCGAGAAACAGGTCGCCAAGGACAACAGGGCGCTCCTGCTGACGCGGCCGCGCAGCCCGTTCTCGCCGTTCACCGGCGTCGGCGCCCCGCGGCAGACGGAGATGGCGATCAACCGTCGCGGGGAGACGATTACCTCCAAGGGGTCGTCCCAACTCCCGTTCCTGCTGGGCGACCTGTCGGCGCTGATGCTGGACCCGCTGCCGAAGGGAGCCGAGCCGACGTGGAAGACCAGCGAGTCCCTGAACCTCGTGTCCGGCGGGCTGCCCCACTCCCCGTTCCCGCGGTCCGACGACCGCAAGCAGACGAAGGCGACCATGGAGACCACGTTCACCGTCGGCAAAGTCACGGACGGCACGGTCGAGATCGCCCGCAAGGTGGAGATGACGACGGCCGAGACCGTCGGCGGCAAGCCGCGCGTCGAGATCGAGGGGCAGGGGACCCTGACCTTCGACCGCAAACTCGGCTTCTTCACGAAGGGCGAAGCCACGCACAAGATCACCTCCCGCGACGGGAAGAACACGAACGAGACGCCCATCAAGATTTCCTACCGTCTCCTGACCGACGCCGAGAAGGCGACCCTCGCCAAGACGGCCGACGGCTCCCTGTTGTTCCCCGCCGAGCCGCTCAGTGAAGACCTCCAGAAACAGGCCTTGGCCGACCTCAAGTCCGGGGACAAGGTGCGGTTATTCAAGGCGATGAACTTGCTCGGGACCAAGGAGCCGGCGAAGGACGGCAAGGAGCCGGGCAAGCTGCGCGTGGACATCGCCCAAGCCCTCGAAGGCGTCCTGACCGGGCCGGATAAGGTCATGAAATTCCCCAGTTCCAAGGCCTTGGTTAACTGGGCCACCAAGGAGACTGTCCCGACGCTGGTGAAGAACGTGGACACCGACGACTTGCTCTCGCGTCATTACGCCATGGAAGCCTTGGGCAAAATGAAGGTCGAAGAGGCCGCCGAGCCGATCAGCAAGCGGCTGGCCGAGAATTCAGACCGCTTCAAGGCCCGCGCCGCGCTGGAAGCCCTCGGGCCGAAGGCCGAGCCGGCCGTCCTGAAACTCGCCGACCATAAGGAGTGGCAGGTCCGCAACGAAGTGTGCAACATTCTCACGGTCATCGGCACGGAAAAGAGCGTCCCGGCCCTGACGACGTTGCAGGGAGACCCCCAAGCCTTGGTGAAGAACATGGCCAAGAAAGCTCTGGACGCGATCGAGAAGCGGAAGTGACGTCAGCCGAACAGCCGGGCCACGGGGAACGTAAAGCTTGGCAGCACGTCGGGCAGGGTGAGCGAGTCGGCCCGGCCGAAGGTGACCGCGTCCTGCTCGTCGCGGTAAACGACGACGGATTGCGTCTGCGGGTTGACGACGACAACGGCCGTTACGCCCGCCGCGAGGTACTCGGCCGCCTTGGCCAACACGCTGTTCCAGCGGTCGGACGGGGACCGAATTTCAACGACTAAGTCTGGGGGAATCGTCATGACCGGCGGTTCCTCCGAGCCGCGGGGCAGACGTTCGTAACTGTAATAACACACGTCGGGGCCGCGAACCCGGTCGGGGTCGGTTCGAGTGCGAATAAATGCGTCATTCGACGCCGCCGTGCCGAGGTCGTGTTCCGTAATCCAATTCAAAATCGCCCCGCCGAGGAGCAGACAGATTTTTCCGTGACTGTACTCGGGCATGGACAACTCCACGACAACACCATCAACCAATTCCACGCGGTCATTCCCGTGCCGGGCCGCGAACTCGGCGGCGGTCATTATTTTGGGCTTCGGCGCCGCCAACGTCGAGGACATGGTTGGTTCCTGGTGAGGAGATCGGTGTGGCCGTGATCAGCCGAACAGCCGGGCCACGGGGAACGTGAAGCCCGGCAGCACGTCGGGGACGGTCAGCGTGTCGGCGCGGATGAACGTTTCGGGTTCTTGATCGCCGCGGTAGACGGCCACGGATTCGTTTTGTGGATTAACGACCACAACCACGGTCACGCCGGCGGCGATGTACTCGAGCGTCTTGGCCATCAGCGCGTTCCATCGGTCGGACGGGGACCGGACTTCGACCACCAAATCGGGGACCACTTCGAGGCGGCCCCGCGGAAACGCCCCGGGTGGAATCCGATCGTGGCTGAAGTAACACCAATCGGCCCCTCGAACCGTGTCGGGGTCCCTCCGTGTTTGCACCGCGGAGTCGTTGGATGTTACATAACCCGCGCTGTTTTCAATCGCCCAATTGCACAAGGCATTGCCGATGAGCGCGCACAAGAATCCGTGGAATTGTTCCGGCACGGGCAACTCCTGAATGATCCCGTTGACGAGTTCCGTGTTCGTCTGCGCGTCCCGAGCCAAGTATTCCTCGGCCGTCATCAGTCGCGGCGCTGCCGCGGTCAGTGTCGCTGACATTATAACCCCTTGATTGGTTCCGACAGTTTATCATGCTCACCCCCCACTTCTCAAGGGGGGCGTCCGTTGACTCGTCCCGGCCCTCACCTATCATCAGGAAAGACGGGCGGCCCGCTGGTTTTTCCGGACGTAATTTATGATTCTTGCCGACGCGGTGCTGACCACCGCCGGGGTCGAGACGGCCTTCAGCCTGGCCGACTATTACCCGATCTTCCTGTTCCTCGTCGTCGTGACGGGCTTTGCCGTCAGCACACTGGTGGCCTCGCAGTTCGCGTACCTCGTCGGCATCAAGCCGTTCAAGTCCACGCGGGTCAAGGAGATGCCCTACGAGTCCGGCATGGACCCGATCGGGGACGCCCGGATGCAATTCGACGTGAAGTTCTACCTCATCGCCATCCTCTTCCTGGTGTTCGACGTGGAACTGCTGTTCCTCTACCCGTGGGCGGTGACGGCCTACTCGGACGGCTCGTCGGAGGCGTGGAAGCATTCGTTCGGCCGAATCGTGTTCTGGGAAATCGTCGTCTTCATGGCCTCGCTGGGCGTCGGCTATGTCTATGCGTGGCGAAAAGGCGTGTTCAAGTGGAAGTGACCAAGGCGGGGGTGTAAGGATGGCCGTGGCGTTGCCCGATTTTCTCGTGACCAAGCTGGACTGGGTCGCCAACCAGGCCCGGGCGAACAGCTTATGGCCGATGCCGTTCGCCACGGCCTGCTGCGGCATTGAACTCATGGCCACCGCCTCCAGCCGGTACGACATCGCCCGCTTCGGCTCGGAGGCCATGCGGTTCAGCCCGCGGCAGTGCGACCTGATGATCGTCGCCGGCCGCGTGGTCATGAAGATGGTCCCCGTCATGCAGCGGATTTGGCTGCAAATGCCGGAACCCAAGTGGTGCATCTCGATGGGGGCGTGCGCCTCCTCCGGCGGCGTGTTCGACACGTATGCCGTCGTGCAGGGCATCGACCGCTTCATCCCGGTGGACGTGTACGTCCCCGGCTGCCCGCCGAGGCCGGAGCAACTCATCCGGGCCGTGCTGGACCTGCAAGAGAAGGTGAAGCGGACCGGCACCATCGACGCCCGCGAGTTCGCCGGCCGCGGCGCCTACGAGGGGCCGACCGGCCTTGCCCGTCAGATCGCCCCGGAGGACACGATGATGGTCCCCGGCGACTTTTCCACCGCCACCCGCCTGCGAGACTGACCCATGCCGGCTTGGCAAACGACGCTGACCGAGACGGTCGGCGAGGGCGTGTTTACCGTCGAGACGTTCCGCGACAACGTCCGTTGCGTCGCGGTCCCGCGGCTGTTGCACAACGTCATGTCCGTCCTCAAGGTCTACGGCTTCGACTACCTCGTGGACGTGACCGGCATCGACTACCTGCACTACCCGAATGCGACCGACCGTTACGGCGTCGTGTACTCCCTGGCCAATACGGAGACCGGCGAACGGCTGTTCGTCAAAGTGATGCTGAACGACCCGGACCCGGCAGTGCAGTCGGTTTGCAGTATCTGGAAGGGGGCCGACTGGATGGAGCGGGAAGTGTTCGACATGTTCGGCATCCACTTCGACGGCCACCCGGACCTGCGCCGCATCCTGATGCCGGACGAGTTCACGTCCTTCCCCCTGCGGAAAGACTACCCGATGCGCGGCCGCGGCGAGCGGCACAACTTCCCGACCGTCACCCGGGCCGAGGGGTAATCCAGATGCCGTTAGCGCCCGCCAGACCCTACCCCGCGGAAGCCTCGGACGAGGCGCCGGAGCAGGAATACCTGTACACGCTGAACTTCGGCCCGCAGCACCCGGCGACGCACACGACGCTGCGCCTGATCCTGACGCTGGACGGCGAGACCATCGTGAAGGCCGTCCCGGACATCGGCTACCTGCACAGTGGCTTTGAGAAACTGGGGGAAGACCTCGACTTCAACCAGTACGTCACCATTGTCGACCGGATGAATTACATCTCCCCGGTTTGCAACGAGATCGCGTGGCACCACGCGGTCGAGAAGTTGCTCGGCATCGACCTGACGCCGCGGTGCAAGTACATCCGCGTCATCATCGCCGAACTGGCCCGCATCAGCGACCACCTGCTGTGCGTCGGGGCCGCCGCCCTCGACTTGGGCGGCATCACCGCCTTCCTGTACGCCTTCAACATGCGCGAGAAGATTTACAACATCTTCGAGCGCATGGCCGGCCAGCGCTTCCACCCCAGTTACACCCGCGTCGGCGGCCTCATGGTCGATGTGGACGACGCCTGGGTCAGCCTCATCCGCACGTTCATCAAGGACGAGTTCCCCAAGGCCCACGCGGACATTACCCGCCTGCTGAACCGCAATAAAATCTTCATCGACCGCACCAAGGGCGTCGGCGTGCTGACCAAGGCCGAGGCCATCAACCGCAGCGCCAGCGGCCCCGTGGCCCGCGCCGCCGGCGTGGTGCGCGACATCCGCAAGGAAGAGCCTTACCTCGTGTACAAGGACCTCGACTTCCAAGTAATCTGCGGCACGGCCGGCGACTGCGCCGCCCGGTACTTGGTCCGCATGGGCGAGATGGTCGAGAGCGCCAAGATCATCGGCCAGGCCGTGGAGAACATCCCGGCCGGCCCGATCAACGTGGACGTGGAAGACAAGTTGACCGTCCCGGACAAGTCGGCGACGTACCGCAGCATCGAGGGGCTGATCCAGCACTTCGAGATGTTCATGTGGAACCGCCGCTGGAAGCCGCCGGTCAACGAGTGCTACGGGGCCACGGAGGCCCCGAACGGCGAACTCGGCTTCTACCTCGTCAGCGACGGCGAGGGCCGGGCGTACCGGGCGAAGACGCGGCCGCCGTCGTTCATCCACTTCGCCCTGTTCCCGCACCTGATCGAGGGGCACACGATCGGCGACGTGCCGGCCGTGCTGGGGAGCCTGAACATCATCGCGGCCGAACTGGACCGCTAACCGAGCGAACGACATGCCCTTCCTGAGCGACGAGATTCGCCACCGCATCCAAGCGTACATCCCCCGCTACCCGAGCAAGCAGGCGGTGACGCTGCCGGCGCTGCACATCGTCCACGACGAACTGCGGTGCGTGCCGACCGAGGCGGTCCGCGAGATCGCGGACCTGCTGGACCTGGCCCCGGCCGAAGTCCACGACGCGATGACCTTCTACGAGTTCTTCCGCGAGAAGGACAACCCGCTCGGCAAGACCCGCCTCTGGGTGTGCCGGACCCTTGCGTGCCACCTGCGCGGGGCGGACGACCTTCTGGAACACTGCTCGAACAAACTCGGCGTCCCCGTCGGCGGCACGACCCCGGACGGCAAAATCACGCTCGAATTCGCCGAGTGCATCGGCGCCTGCGAGGGCGCCCCGGCCGTCCTGGTCAACGACGAGCACGAAATGAACGTCACGCCTGCTAAAATGGACGCGCTGATCGAAAAACTGCGAAGCGCGTGAGGTGGGCCATGAACTGGACCGATCATTTCGACTTCTTCCCGGAACCGCACGAGTCCATCCGGTTCAAGGGCCAGCGGTTCCCCATCGAGATCGTGCTGGAGTCGTATTTGGATGGCTGGACATCCGAGCGCCTCACCGATTACTTTTCCTACGCGCTGACGCCGGAACAGATCGCGACGGTGATTCACTATTACGACGAGGAACGCGAGTCGGTGTTGGCGTACTTGGAACGCGGGCGAGAAATTGCCGAGTGGCATCGGCAATTTTGGACGACCCGGACCCCGGGAGAGGCCAAAGAGCAAATCAGAGCGTGGGACGCCGAGTACGGTAATCAGGCGAAGCGTGAAGGCGTCCCCGTCATCGACATTATTCGCCGTCACGTACCGGAGCCGGGGCTTGCAAAGGTGGCGTCGTGACGTTCGGCTTCTTGCTCGACGAGAATTACCCTCACGCCATCGCCGACATGCTGCGGATATTGGTCCCCGGCATTATTGTGCAAATGGTCGGAAAAGCGCCGGCGCCGCCGAAGCAGACGCCCGACCCCGATTTGCTGGAGTACGCGGACGCCAATGACTTGTGCTTGGTGACGTATGACCACAAGACGATGCCCGGTCATGCCGGGGACCGGATCATTGCGGGAAAGCGAATGACCGGCGTTGCCTTGTTCGTGCGGTCCGCGAGTCACGGCAAAATGGCCGACGACTTGAGCCGCATGGCGCACACCTTCGACCTCGACGAGATGATTAACCGGATCGAATACCTGCCCTACTGACTGACGGACCTCGACGCACATGGCATACGAACCGATTCTGCTCGCCCGCGTGAACAAGCCGGACTCGACCCGACTGGAGGGCTACCGCATCGACGGCGGGTACGCGGCGTTCGAGCGGGCGCTGGCCGAGTTGAAGCCGGAAGAAATCACCGCCCGCGTCAAAGACTCCGGGCTGCGGGGCCGCGGCGGCGCCGGCTTCCCCACCGGGCTAAAGTGGACATTTCTGCCGAAGGACCACCCCGGCCCGATCTACCTGTGCATCAACGCGGATGAGTCGGAGCCGTGCACGTACAACAACCGCATTCTGATGGAGAAAGACCCCCACCAAGTGTTGGAAGGGATCATGCTGACGTGCCGGGCGATCAAGTCCAAGTGCGCGTACTTCTACATCCGATACGAGTACGGCTTGGCGTACCGAGTTCTGCAAGCGGCCATCGACGAACTGTACCAAGCCGGCCTGCTCGGGAAGAACATCCTCGGGTCCGGGTTCGACTTGGACATCTTCCTGCACCGCGGGGCCGGGGCGTACATCTGCGGCGAGGAGACCGGCCTCATCGAGAGCCTCGAAGGCAAGCGGGCGTGGCCGCGGATCAAGCCGCCGTTCCCGGCCATCGAGGGGGCGTTCCGCAAGCCGACCATCGTGAACAACGTCGAGACGATGGCGTGCGTGACGCAGATCATGCGCCGGGGCATCGACTGGTTCAAGTCGATGGGCGTGCCGCCGGACCCGAAGAACCCGCGCGACGCCGGGAGCTACGGGCCGAAGTTGTACACCATCGCCGGGCACGTCAACGACCCGAAGTGCGTGGAACTGCCAATGGGCGTGACCATCCGCGAACTCGTGGAGTTGCACGGCGGCGGCGTGTGGAAGGGCCTGAAGGCCAAGTCGGTCAACCCCGGCGGGATCAGCATGGGCTTCGTGGACTGTAACGCGAAACTCAAGGACAGCGACCAGACCGAGTACGACATCCCGCTCGACTTCAACGGCCCCGGCCGCGTCGGCTGCCTGGGGCTGGGGACGGCGGCCGTCACCGTGGTCGACGACCAGACCAGCATGGTGGACGTGCTGCACAACGTCTGCCAATTCTTCGCCCACGAGAGTTGTGGCCAATGCACGCCGTGCCGCGAGGGCACCGGCTGGATGCTCAAGATCACCGACCGCCTGCGGCGCGGCCAAGGCCGCCGGGAAGACTTGGACATTCTGGTCGACGTGGCCGACCGCATGGGCATCATCCCCGGCACGACCATCTGCGGCCTGTCCGACGGGGCCGGGTGGCCGGTGAAGACGGTGATCCGCAAGTTCCGCCGGGAGTTCGAGGACGCCGTCCAGAGCGGCCGCAAGAGTGTCGTGAAGAGTCTGCACCTGTTGGGAGCGCATTAACCACACGCGGGAGGTCGGTGATGGGAACAGAAACGATGACGCCGGCGCCGGCAGGATGGGCGCCGCCGCGCGACCCGCCCGGCAACGGGCCGGTCGCGGCGGCCGACTGGCCGCCGCCGGGCCGGATTACTCACCTCGACTTGCCCCACTCGGATGACGTTCCCGTGGATAACATCAGCCAACCGGAACAGCGGGCCTTGTTGACGGACGCCATCCTGGCGCATCTTGCACGGGTCAAGCCGGATGGCCAGTATGAAATCCTCCAGGACACCGGCGTCTACTGGCGGCTGGCCGACCCGCCGCTCAGCGGGTGCAAGGCCCCCGACTGGGCCTACATTCCCGACGTGCCCCGGCTGTTGAACGGGCAAATGCGGCGGTCGTTCGTGATGTGGAACGAGCGGGCGGTCCCGCTGGTCATGATGGAATTCGTCTCCGGCGACGGCCGGGAGGAGCGGGACGACACGCCGGGCACCGGCAAGTTCTGGGTGTACCGGCGCGGCATCACGGCGCCGTATTACGTCATTCACGACCCGTTTCGCGAAACGCTCGACGTGTACCGCCTCCGGGATCGCGACTACATTCTCATGCCGCCCGACCGTAACGGCCGGTTTCTGATCCCGGACCTCGGCGTGACGGTCGGCCAGTGGGTGGGGCCGTACCACGGCCGGACAATGAGTTGGCTACGCTTCTTCACCCCGGATGGCGCGATTTTGCCAACCTCGGAAGAGTTAGCCGCCGCGCAAACATCGCGGGCCGAGGCCGAGAAGACGCGGGCCGAGGCCGAGAAGACGCGGGCCAACGCCGAAAAGTCGCGGGCCGACGCGCTTCAGGCTCTGCTGGACAAGCTCAAGGCACAGGAGACCGACCCGGACTCGCTGTAACCCCGAACCGTTTACCCGAATGGGGTCTGAACCATGAAGTGGATTTCGTTGGCAGTGTGCGTCGGCGCCGGCCTCGGCGCCGGGTGCAAGAAGGCCGTGGACAAGTTGGAGTCGCAGGCGACGAAGACTTCGGACACCGCCCCGGCGGCTTCCGCCGGGCCGTACTCGGACGGCGGCAACCCGTCCGTCTCGGGGGCGGCGCAAGGCGTCCGCAAGGCGGCCGACCGCGTGGTGACGGACAACGAATTGAAGCAGCTCCACCTGTTCATCCTCAACGCCCAAGACCCGGAGAGCGGCCGGTTGCCGGATTCGACCGTGACCTACGGCGTCATCTACAAAGAAGACCGGAAACTCTACAATCTCATCAAGGACGGCTTGGTCGTGTTGACGCCGAACCCGACGCCGGACGGGGCGTGGGCTTACGTGAAGGAAGCCCCGACGACCGGCGGATTTGTCGTCACCCGGCAAGGGGTCGAGACGATGACCGCCGCCCAGTTCCAAGCCCTCCCCAAGTAATTGCCCCGCGGCGGGTCGCCCGCCGGCCTTCGGAAGAACTCATGGCCACGGTTTACGTGAACGACAAGCCGGTGGATATCGGCGCCGACCGGCTGAATTGCGTGCAGGCGGCCGAGCGGGCGGGGGTCCACATCCCGCACTACTGTTACCACCCGGACCTCACGGTGGTCGCCTCCTGCCGCATGTGCCTTGTGGAGATGGGCGACCTCAAAGACGGCAAGGTGGCCGTCACCCCGAAGGTCTTCCCCGGCTGCCAAACCCCGGTCAAAGACGGCACGGTGATCGTCACCGGGGACTACGCCAAGCGGGACACGTCCCTGCCGGTCCTCGGCTACCCGGACAACTACACGCCGGGCGACCGGGCGAAGAAGGCGCAAGCCGACACGCTCGAAGGCTTGCTCATCAACCACCCGCTCGACTGCCCGGTGTGCGACAAGGCCGGCGAGTGCAAGCTGCAAGACTACAGCTTCCAGTACGGCCGGTCGCAGTCGCGGATGATCGACGAGAAGAACACGCCGCCGAACAAGCCGGACATTAGCTCGAAGATCACGCTCTTCACCGACCGCTGCATCATGTGTACGCGGTGCGTGCGGTTCACCCGCGAGGTGTCCGGCGAGGCCGAGTTGCAGGTCGTCGGCCGCGGGCACCACGAGGAAATCGACGTGTTCCCCGGCGTCCCGCTCGAAAACAAGTTGGCCGGCAACGTCGTGGACTTGTGCCCGGTCGGCGCCCTCGGCTCCAAGGACTTCCTGTACAAGCAGCGCGTCTGGTATTTGAAGACCGAAGACAGCGTTTGCCCCAATTGTTCCACGGGCTGTTCCGTCCACGCGGACGTGAACAAAGACGTCCTCTTCCGCCTGCGGGCGCGGGCCAACCCGCAGGCCCAAGGCTCGTTTATGTGCGACGAGGGGCGGTACGGCTACCACTACGTGGACTCGGCCGCCCGCTTCAACCGCCCGCACGTCCGCAAAGACGGCAAGTTGACGCCGCTGGCGTACACGGACGCCGTGAAGGCCGTCAACGAGGAGTTCAAGGAGGCGGCCAGGAAGAACGCCACCGGTATGTGGCTCGTCCTGTCGCCGTTCCTGACCGTGGAAGAGGCGTATCTGGCCGCCAAGTGGCTCAAGGAGGCGGCCAAGCCGGTGAAACTCGCCCTCGGCCCGGTGCCGTTCGTCGGCGAGGACGACACCTACCCGAAGGACCGGCGCGGTAAGCCGGTCCAGCCGGTAAAGTTCACCATCCGGGCCGAGAAGTGCCCGAACCGCCGCGGCGTCGAGGAAGTGTTGCGGACTCTGCAAGGCGAAGTGACCCCATTCCCCAAAGTCGTTGACGCGATCAAGCGCGGCGAGGCCAAGGCGGTGTTCATCGCCGGCGGCTATCCGGACAAGGGGGCGTTTGCCGCCCTCGCGGACATCAAGGCCGATGGCTTGCTGCTGGCCGTCTCCGACTTCTTCGCCGGCCCGGCCACCGACCTCGCCAAGTACGTCTTCCCGGCCGCCGCCTTCGTGGAGAAGGCGGGCACGTTCGTCAACCACGCCGGACTGGCCCAGACGCTGCACCGGGCCGCCAAGCCGCCGCAGGAAACTCGGCAAGAGGGGCAGCTTTTTTACGACCTGGCGTTGCGGCGGGGGCTGTTCAACCTCGCGGCCGTGCGGAAGGAACTGGCGAAGGAAGTCCCGTTTTTCGGGAAGCTCGCGGACGGCGTGCCGGAATTGGGCGTCAAGCTGGCGTGACCGGCTTGCACCTGACCCTCCCCCCCCATAAACCTTGTGGGATATGACGGACTTCAACTTCGCGCTGGCGATGATCGTGGTGGCCTTCGGGGCCGTCATGTCCGCCGTCGGCTACCTGACGCTGGCTGAACGTAAAATCTCCGCGTACATGCAGGACCGCGTCGGCCCCGACCGCGTCGGCCCGTTCGGCCTGCTCCAGCCGCTCGCGGACGGCCTCAAGATGTTCTTCAAGGAAGACGCGACGCCGAAGCACGTCGATAAAATCTTCTTCTTCCTCGCCCCCGGCGTCGGGGTCGCCACCGCCCTCCTCGCGTTCAGCATCGTCCCGTTCGGCCCGTCCAGCCCGCCCCCCGGCCCGGCGGCGGTCCAGCCGGCCGAGACGGTGGACAAGGACGGCAAGGCATATTCGCCGGCGATGCAGCGAGAACTCGCGGACTGGCATCTCAAAGAGGCCGTGACGGCGCACGACGCCAAAATGGCGGACTACCACGAACGCCGGACGTTCGCCATCGCCCCCGGCCTCGACATCGGCATCCTGTTCAGCTTCGCCATCGGGTCCTTGGTCGTGTACGGCATCATCCTCGGGGGTTGGTCCTCCAACAGCAAATACTCGCTGCTCGGGTCGCTGCGGTCCAGCGCCCAGATCATCAGCTACGAGATCCCGCTGGGCATGTCGATTGTCGGCGTCGTCCTGTACGCCGGGTCGCTCAACCTCGAAGCGATCATGGATTACCAGGTCCGGAACGGCTGGTTTATCCTGTACCAGCCGCTGGCGTTCCTCTTATTCCTCGTCGCCGTGTACGCGGAGTGCAACCGCCTGCCGTTCGACTTGCCGGAAGCGGAGCAGGAACTCGTCGGCGGGTTCCACACGGAATTCGGCTCGATGAAGCTCGGCCTGCTGCTCATGGTGGACTACATCCACATGATTACGACGAGTTTCTTCCTGTCGATCCTGTTCTTCGGCGGCTGGCACCTGCCGTTCGGCCTGACCAACTTCGACGGGACGTTGGGCCTCGTCATCAAGGTCGCCGTCGTCGGCTTCAAGACGTTCCTGTTCCTGATGCTGTACATGCTGGTGCGGTGGACCATCCCCCGCTTCAAGTTCGACCAACTGATGAGCCTGGCATGGCAGGTGATGATCCCACTGGCCATCGTCAACCTGATGCTGGTGATGACGGCCCGCGAGTTCAACCTCAGCCCGTGGCTCCTCACCGTCGCCTCGCTGGCGACGTTCTTCGCGGCGGCCGCCATCAGCACGCGGGACAAGCCGGCCGCGAACCGTAAGCGGGTGATTGTGGAGCAAAAGCCGGTGCCCGCGACGGCGTGAGATGAATTGGGGAACGACATTGTCCCGCTCGCTCCCCCTTCCCTCTTAGGGAAGGGGGAGCAAGATGGGGCAGAGTATTTCGGGTCGGGTTTCGTGTGTCCGGGAGGTGTGATGTCCGCTTCATCCGCGAGCGTGCGGTTCGTCGAGGAGCCGAAGGTCGGCTTCTTCGAGCGCATGTACATCCCGGCGATCCTCGACGGGCTGGCCACCACGGTCGGCCACATCTTCAAGCCGCAGGTGAAGACGGAGCAGTACCCGGAAGTGGAGCCGGACTTGCCGCCGAACTACCGCGGCGTCCACCGGCTGAACCGGGACGGCGAGGGGCGGGTGAAGTGCGTCGCGTGCTACATGTGCGCCACCGCCTGCCCGGCCCACTGCATCGACATCGTGGCCGCCCCGGCCCCGGCTCAGTGGAAGGACCGCGAGAAGTACCCGGAGACGTTCGTGATCGACGAGCTCCGGTGCATCTACTGCGGCATGTGCGAGGAGGCGTGCCCGGTGGACGCCATCGAGTTGACCACGCTGTACGACCTGACCGGGGCGAGCCGGGAGCAGATGATCTTCGACAAGGAAAAGCTCCTGAGCGTGTTCGACCAGACAACCAAGCCGGACCCGCACCGCGGCAACGCCGTCACGGACCCCGTGCGGACGCGGGCCGGCCGACTCGGGCCGGCCGCCGAACTCCCCGCCGCCAAATGAGACCCGAAGAGGCCCCCTTGATTCTCCTGGCCGACACCACCGACGCCGCCTTGAACTGGACCGTGCTGACGCCCGTGGTCGCCGGGGCGCTGGCCGTCTGGTACCTGTTGCCGACGCCGCGCAAGCGGCCGCTGTCCGGCGGCCTGATCGCCGGGGCCGTCGCCCTCGCGGGCTTCGCCGCCTTCCTGTTGCAAGGCCTGGGCCACACGGTCCCGGCCACGGTGGAGGCGGTCCTGTTCTTCGGCTTCGCCGGGACGGCAATCCTGTTCGCCGGGCTGATGATTACCAACCCGAACCCGGCCCGGTCGGCGCTGTGCTTCGCCATGGTCGTCCTCAGTACCTGCGGGCTGTTCTTGCTGTTGGCGGCCCTGTTCCTGATGGCGGCGACGATCATCATCTACGCCGGGGCGATCATCGTCACGTTCCTGTTCGTCATCATGCTCTCGCAGCAGCATGGGCCGTCGAGCGCCGACCTGCGGAGCCGCGAGCCGGTGCTGGCCGTCGGGGCCGGCTTCGTGCTGCTGGCGACCCTTTTGGTCGGCCTGCAACGGGTCTACGACTACCGCAGTGTCCAAGCGGTGATTGACGAGTCGAACACGCTGGCGACGGCCGAGAAGATCGACCCGGTATACCTGACCGTCCGCAAGGACGGCGACCTGGGCAAGCCGGTGGAATTGACGCCGCGGGCCAAGGCTTACGTGAGTCGGGCGAAGGCGGCCTTGGAGCGGTTGAAACTCGCCGCCCCGGAGGCGCCGGGGGACAAGAGTTTGGGCTGGCACGGCGAGGTAAAGGCGGCCGAGTACGCCATCGCCGACTTGGAGCGCACGCCGTTCAAGGAGTCGGACGCCGACGCCATCCACGACGAGACGGCGACCATCGCCCGCAGTCTGACGTACCTAAAGAACGTGCGCGAAGGGGCGGTCACCCCGGACGACGTGACATTGTCCCCCTACGGCCAGGTGCAACAACTCACCGCCGACGGGAAGCTGATCGCCGAACCGGCGGCCGGCCCCAAGAAGATGCCGGCCGCGAACGTCGCCGCCTTGGGGCGGGTGCTGTTCACCGACCACCTGCTGGCCGTCGAGTTGGCCGGGACGCTGCTGCTGGTCGCCACGGTCGGGGCCATCGTGATTGCCGGCGGCCGGCGGGAGTCCGCCCGATGATCACCCTGTCCCACTACCTAGCCGTCGGGGCCGCCCTGTTCACGCTGGGCCTCGTCGGCTTCCTGACCCGCCGGAACCTCATCGTGATGTTCCTAAGCGCGGAGATGATGCTGCAAGGCGTGGCCATCAACTTCGCGGCCTTCTCCCGGCACCACGGCAACATGCACGGGCAGGTGTTCACCCTGTTCGTCATCGCCGTCGCCGCGTGCGAGGCGGGCATCGCCCTGGCCCTGTTCCTGAGCCTGTACCGCCGCAAGCGGACGCTCGATGTCAGCGCGTGGCAAGACCTGCGCGAGGCCGGTATTGACGAGACCACTGACACGGAACCGCTGCCAATGTCTCCTGTTGAGGAGCCGGACCCGGTGCTCACGAAGGCGGGCGTCGCCCCGAAGCGGCCGACGGAGGAAACCCGTGTTTGACCCCTCCACGTTGCTGCTGCTCGTCCCCGGCCTCCCCCTGATCGGCGCGCTCCTGTGCGTGGCGTTCGGGACGGTGAAAGAGTTGCGGAAGTGGGCGCACGTCCCGGCCCTGTTGTGCGCCGCCCTGTCGTGCGCCGCGGCCCTGACCGTCGTGTCAAAGATCGGCGACGCCGAAGTCTACTTCCCGCAGGACCGCAACGGCGAACCCATGTCGTGGTTCTCCGTGGCGACCGCGACCACGAAACTCTCGGCCGACTTCGCCCTTGTGGCGGACCAGTTGTCCGGGATCATGCTGATCGGCGTGACGTTCATCGGCTTCTGGATCATCGTCTTCTCCGTCGGCTACATGCACGGGTCGCCGGGCTTCCCGCGCTACTTCGCGTGCGTCAGCCTGTTCCTCGCGTCCATGAACCTGCTAGTGCTGGCCGACAACTTCCTGCTGATGTTCGCCGGGTGGGAAGGCGTGGGCCTGTGCAGCTACCTGCTCGTCGGCTACTGGCACCACAAGGACTCGGCCGCCGCCGCCGCCCGCAAGGCCTTCCTCGTCACGCGGCTCGGCGACTGCGGCTTGTTGCTCGGGGCCTTCCTGCTCTGGCAGATGGGGGGCCGGCAGTCGTTCAACTTCCAGTACCTCTTTGAACTGGCGGCGGAGATGGCGGCCGCCCACCCGTACCTGTTCCCGGCCGCGTGCCTGCTGGTGTTCAGCGGGGCGGTCGGCAAGTCGGCCCAGTTCCCGCTGTACGTCTGGCTGCCGGACGCGATGGAAGGCCCGACGCCCGTGTCGGCCCTCATCCACGCGGCGACAATGGTCACGGCCGGCGTCTACCTGCTGGCCCGCTGCGCCGCCCTGTTCACCCTGTGCCCGGCGGTGCAGGCGACGGTGGCCGTCATTGGGGCCGTCACGGCGATCCTCGCCGCGTTCATCGCCCTCACGCAGAACGACCTCAAGCGCGTGCTGGCTTACTCGACCGTCAGCCAGTTGGGCTACATGTTCCTCGCCCTCGGGTGCGCCGGGCCGGCGTTGCCCTCCTTGGCAGTCACGGCGGCGGTGTTCCACCTGTTCACGCACGCCTTCTTCAAGGCCGTCCTGTTCCTGTCGGCCGGGAGCGTCATGCATGCGATGCACGACGAGATCGACATGCGGAAGTTCTCCGGGCTGCGGAAGAAGCTCCCCGTGACGCACCTCGCCTTCCTGTGCGGGGCGGCGGCGTTGGCCGGGCTTCCGCTCCTCTCCGGGTTCTGGAGCAAGGACATGATCCTCGAATCGGCCCTCGAAGCCGGCGCGGACAAGCGGTTCGGGACGCTGTACTACGTCCTCTTCGGGGTGGGGATCGCCACAGCAGCGATGACCGCGTTCTACACGTTCCGGGCGTACTTCCGCACGTTCTGGGGGCCGCTCAAGATGCCGGAAGGCGCGCACCCGCACGAGACGTGGGTGATGAGCCTGCCGCTGTTGGTGCTGGCCGTCGGGGCCGTCGCGGCCGGCATCGTCGCCGAGCCGTTCACGCACTGGTTCAGCGACTTCCTTCACCACGCGAAGACGCTGGAGATCGCCGACGCCGGCCGGGTGGCCGAACACCACATGAACTGGCCACTGATGATCGGCAGCGCCGTGGTCGCGCTCGCCGGGGTCGGGCTGGCCTACGTCATGTACGCCGGCCAGAGCCGCATGGCGGACGACTTCGCCAAGACCCTGCGGACGCCGTACTACGCCTCGCTGAACAAGCTGTACGTGGACGAGTTTTACAACCTGCTGATCGTCCAGCCGTTCCTGATGCTGGCGGCCTTCTGCCGGCTGTGCGAGGCCATCGTGTTCGACCTTGTCCGGCTGGCGGCGACCGCCCCGCGGTTCCTCGCGGACATGATCCGGCCGCTGCAGAACGGGCTGGTGCAGTTCTACGCCCTGTCGATGGCAGTCGGATTGGCGGCGATCGTCGGATACCTCGTGCTGGTGGCCAAGTGAGATGATGACCCCCGACCTGATACGGTTTCTGCTGCCCGGCCTGCTGCTCCTGCCGGTCGCCGCCGGCGTCGCGCTGCGGTTCCTGGCCGGCCAGCAGGCGCGCGTCGCCGCCCTCGCGTTTTCTGTCGCCCAACTCGCCCTCACGCTGGCGGTCGTGGCCGGCGGCATGTTCGAGGTGCAGGATACCAGCGGCCTGGAAGCGCTCACCAACTACCGCGAGAAGCGCACCGGCCCCGTGTTCGCCCCGCGCTGCGTCCCCGGCGACCCGATGGCCGACGGCAAGCAGACCTTCACCACCAAGTACGACGTGATGCCGTTTTCGAGCGGCAACCCGAAGATTCACGCGGCCCAGTTCTTCATCGGCCTCGACGGGCTGAACATCTGGCTCGTCGGCCTCGCCGGGATCATGATGGTTCCCGTGGTGCTGCTGTCGTGGGACACCGTGACCGACCGGCTCGGGCCGTACTTCTCGTGGCTGTTCTTCCTGCAAGCCGGGGTGACGGGGGCCTTCCTCAGCTTCGACCTGCTGTTCTTCTACGCCTGCTTCGAACTCACGCTAATCCCACTGCTGTTCCTGATCGGCGGCTGGGGGCCGGGGCCGAACCGGCGGGACGCGGCCCGCAAGCTGTTCCTGTTCACGCTGTTCGGCGGGCTGATGACGCTGATCGGCTTCGCCGGGACCGTGCTGTACGTGTTCGACCGCACCGGGGAACTGACGTTCTCCATCCCGCGCTTGGCCGAGCTGATCGACGTCCACATGAAGCGGGCCGACGCCGCGGGCCAAGCCTCGTGGCAGCACGCCCAGACGTACCTGTTCCTCGCGATGGCCTTCGGCTTCGCGGTGAAGATTCCTCTGATCCCGCTGCACACGTGGCTGCCGGGCGCGTACGCGGAAGCGCCGCCGGCCGTCACCGTGTTCATGTCGGCCCTGCTCGGCAAGATGGGGACGTTCGGCCTGCTCCGCATTTGTCTGCCGTTGGCCCCGGACGCCACGCTCTCCGTGGGGATGCCGCTGCTTGGCTTCCTGGGGGCGGTCGGCATCGTCTACGGGGCCATGTGCGCCTACGGGCAGACGGACTTCCGCCGGCTCGTCGCCTACAGTTCGATTTCGCACCTCGGGTTCTGCGCGCTGGCCGTCGTCTCGTTTAACTCGTTCGGGATTTCCGGCAGCCTCCTGCACATGGTCAACCACGGCGTCTCCACGGGGGCCATGTTCCTCATTGTCGCCATGCTGACGCGGCGGTACGCCTCGGCCCAGATCGCGGACTTCAGTGGGCTGTGGACCAAGTTGCCGATGCTGACATTCTTTATGATCTACATCTCGCTCGCGACGGTTGGCCTGCCGGGCCTGAACAACTTCGTGAGCGAAGTGCTGATGATGGGCGGGCTGATCGACATGCGCAACGCCCGCGTGGCCGGCCTGGCGTTCGCGGCCGTCGCCGCCTTCGGCATCTTCCTGAGCGCGTGGTACACGCTGACGATGGTCCGCCGGGCCTTCTTCGGCCCGCTGCGGGAGCCGGCGCCCGCCGCCGGGGAAGTGAAAGACCTCACGGGCCGCGAGCGCCTCGCCATCGGCCCGCTGGCCCTCCTGTGCCTGCTTCTGGGCGTGATGGCCCAGCCCGTGCTGGACGTGATGAAGCGCGACAGCGACCGGCTGGCCCAAGTGGCGGACGACGCGCGGCTGCGGGTGAAAGTGGCGACTGCGGAGTGATGATGTTTTGGGGTTCGCAACGAAGAAGCCCCGGGGTTCGCAAAGCCTCACCCGCGGGCTACAGTCCGACGCCCCATCCGGGGCTAAAACCTTGTATTTGGTTTTCAGCCCCGGCGGGGCGACGGATCGTAGCCCGCGGGTGAGGCTTTGCGAACCCCGGGATTCCTTAGACGATGACGAGCCCCGGTGATTGACCGAGCGGAGTGCATTCAGTTGAACATCGACCAGACGTTGCAGCGGGCCTTTCAACTGGCCGTGCCGGAAATCGCCCTCGTCGGGGTGGCCTGCGTGCTGTACCTGCTCGGGACGGCCCGCGGCGTCAACCGGCACCTGGCCGGGTTCATCGCCTTGGGCGGCTTGGCCATCGCGGCGGTCTCGCACTTCACGGCCTTGCCAGCGGTTGACGGCATTCGCACCGTCACCCCGCTGCTCGGCGACAAGTTCGCCATGTACGTGCGGATGACGGCCTTCGCCACCGGGGCCGGGCTGGTCTTCTTCGCGTGGAACGAGTGCGACGACAAGCGCAGTTCGGACTACATGGCCTGCTTGCTGATCGCCACCGCCGGCTCCTCGCTGGTCGGGACGGCCAACGACTTGATCTTCCTGTTCTTGGCCCTCGAACTGGTCAGCATCCCGACGTATGTGATGCTTTACTTGCCGCAAGGGCAGGGGGTGAAGGGGCAGGAGTCGGCCGTCAAATACTTCCTGCTCAGTGTGATGTCTTCGGCCATGCTGCTGTTCGGGTTTAGTTACCTGTACGGTCTGACCGGCACGACCAACCTCGCGGCCATCCAAGAGATTCTGCCGCGGCTCGTCGCTGGGGCTGAATCCACGGCGGCCATCATCGCCCTCGTGTTCGTGGCGGCGGGCTTGGGCTTCCGAATCACGGCCTTCCCGTTCCACTTCTACGCCCCGGACGTGTACCAAGGCGGGCCGACGGGGACGGTGGCGTTCCTGTCGTTCGTCCCCAAAGTGTCCGGGTTCGCGGCCCTGCTCAAAATCATGGCCTTCCTCGGGGCGGCCCACGGCGTCGCCAACGAGTTCGTGAAACAGGCGATGATGCTGATGTGGATTCTGGCGGCCGTCACCATGACGGCCGGCAACGTGATGGGCCTCCTGCAAAACAACCTGAAGCGGATGCTGGCGTACTCCGGCGTCGCCAACGCCGGGTACATGCTGATCGGCCTGGCCGTGATGCCGACGCAGGCGTACCGCGGCGAAGGCGAGGCGGTGGTCGCCACCGGGCCGGAAGCGATTCTCTTTTACCTGCTGGCCTACGGGGCGATGACGGTCGGGGCCTTCGCCGTGCTGTGCCACCTGCACAGCGCGAACCGCCCCGTCGAAACCGTGGACGACGTGGCCGGCCTGCGCGAGACGCACCCGTACTCAGCGCTGCTGCTGGGCCTGTTCCTCTTCAGCCTGATCGGCTTGCCGCTGACGGCCGGGTTCGCCGGCAAGTTCCTGCTGTTCATGAGCGCCTTGGCCGCCCCGGCCTCGGCGCCAATGCGGGACTTGTTCGTGGCCCTCGCCGTCATCGGGGCGGTGAACGCCGCCGTCGGGGCGTACTACTACCTGCGGGTGATCTCCGCGATGTACCTGCGCGTCTCGCTGAGCGCCCCGACGCCGCGCCGCACGGCCGGCCCGCTGTGGGTGACGGCCGTCGCCTGCGCCGCCTTCACGGTGGCTTTTGGCGTCTACCCGCTGCCGCTGATTAATCTGTCCCGGGCCGCCGTCGGCGGGCTGTGAGTCGTCGGCCGTCGGCGTGTGCGAACAAGTGGTTCTTCCGCGGCGGGATGGATGACGGCCTCCACCCCGCAGTCGGCCACGGCCTTCACAAACGCATCGCAGTCGCACCCCTTGTCGGCCAGCACGGCTTCCGGCTCATGGCCGACCAGCAGGTCCGGGTCGTGCGAGATGTCGGCGTCCTAGCCGGGGTTGAGGGTGACCGCCACCGGGTTGCCGAGGGCGTCGACGGCCGGATGGATCTTCGTCCCGAACCCGCCCCAAGGCTTGGTCGTTAGCCGCGGTGTTCATGCCGGTGGCGTGGTGGGTCCGGATGACTGTGCTGTCGAGCATCAGCTACGCCATGTCCGGGTCGTCCTGCACGGCGACGAACAGCCGCTGCCACATGCCTTATTTGCACCACTGGTTGCACCGGCGGTACACTGTGCCCCACTTGCCGAACCGGGCCGGCAGGTCGCGCCACGGGTTGCCGTTCTTGGCCAAGAACCACACGGCGTTCAGGAAGTTCCGGTTGTCCCGGGCGGCCCGGCTGTGGCCGCCGGCCCGGCCGGTCAACAGATAACCGCCCGCGGACCTCATTGACGTGAGTCGCTGGCGACCCCTGTCACTTGGGGACTGACGGCCGAGCCTTGTCGAGCGGCATGGTTGCCTCACTCAAGAATTTTCTGGCCGACTCATCGTCGTTGGCGAGTTCGA
This sequence comes from Zavarzinella sp., assembly GCA_043744795.1. GTDB lineage: Bacteria > Planctomycetota > Planctomycetia > Gemmatales > Gemmataceae > Zavarzinella. Next base: position 41,864 of record JAYTTY010000569.1, read on the forward strand.
CGGCGCGGCGCAGGCACATTTCGGCGTCCGCATCTCCGTCCTGGCCGAGAAATTGCCCGAGTTCTCGCCACGCGATCGCGTAGTTCGGCCGCAGCCGGACCGCCGTCCGCAGGCAGTCCACGGCCATCGGCCGTTGATGGAGGCGGTGGTAACAATTCGCGAGTTCGTAGTGGGTCACGGCGTTGTACGGATTAGCGGCGGCAGACTTCTTGTATGCCGCCACGGCGTCGGCGAGACGGCCCTGATTACGCAGCGCGATGCCGAGAACATTCAGTGCGACGGCGTCAGTCGGGTTCAACTTCAAGGCGTCTGCTGCCGCCGCCGCCGCAGCCGGCCACTCCTCCCTGGCGAGTAGGGCGATAGCGAGTTGGATCCGCACCGGGGACGACTGCGGGTTATCGCGCGCGATCACCTCCAGCGCATCGGCATCCTGTTTGGCCCGCGCAAGCAGCGGCAGTGCCGTCACTTTTAGGCGGTCTACCGCGTTCATGTGCGAGTCCGGCCAGGTCCGTTGCGGAAGGCTGATCGACTGCTGGTATTCCCGCTCGGCGGCCTTGCCGTCCCCCATCCGAAAGTGGATTTCTGACAGCAACATGTGGACGATTTTTGTATCGTCCATCAATTCCAGCGACCGATAGGCGTGTTCCAAGGCATCTGGGATGCGCCCGCGGCGCATCTCAATTTGCGCCAGCCGAATCAGGATCCACGGCCGCAGGGTTTCGTCGCGGACGGCGAGTACTAAGTGCGCCTCGGCGTCGTCCAACCGGCCTTGTTCGAGCAGTAACTCACCGAGGAAGATGCGGAAAACCGGGTCGCCGCTGTCAGCGGCCACTGCTTTTTCTGCCAAGGCGATCGCGCGGAGCGGATAGATCTTGAAGCAGGTCTGAGCGGCAAAATATGACCACCGGGCCGCCGATTGGTCATATCTTGCCGCCTCGGAAAAACAGTCGCAGGCTTCCGGAAAATAGTCGTGGGCCATTAGAACCATGCCCAACTTACCCCACGCCTTCGCCGAGCGGGGGGTGCTACGCACGCCGGCTTCCGCGTCCGTGATTGCCGTCGCCAGGGCCGGAGGGGCGTTGATCAAGTCGACAGCCGGCAGGGGCGGCCGTTCGGTGAACCACGCGCGCCACGCAAACCACCCGCCGACAATCAAGGCAACCGCCCCAAATGCGGCCACCGTGCGCACGAGCCGGCGCGGCGACGGGGGAGGGACGGCGGCGTCGCCAGTTTTTTGGTCATTCATGGCGTATTCTCCCCATCGGGGATTTTTTTTTCGTCGCCTTTGCGCACCACAAGGATTCGGTCAACCGTACCCGCGGGGAACGCCTCGCGCACCCCGTCAGGCCACTTGACATGAACGGCGTCCGCTTGCACCACGGCACCTAGTCCGAAATGGGCGCGCGGGTCGTTGCTGCATAGATAACTGCCTGCGGGATTCACAAACCCGAGCCACGCCTGCCGGCCTGCACGGACCGTGATTTCGGCCCCGTACGCGTCTCGCCCCCCCAAGGCGGGATCGACCGCCCGGACGACCAGCCAGTGGCCCTTTTTCTCAGCGACATTGCGGTGCAGCCGCGCCGGCCCGGCGACCGTCGTGACAAGTAAGTCCACGGCTCCGTCCGGGCCGAACACCCCCCACGCGAGGCCCCGCGAAACGGCCGGTACGCCGCAGAACGCGGCATTCACGTCCGAAACGTCCGTAAAACCGCCGCGACCATCATTCACGAATAACTGGTTTCGCTCGACGTAATCGTCCCAGAACGACGCCGCATCGATTTGCTTGGCCTTGGCTATCTTGCCATGCTGCACTTTGCCATTGACGACGGCAAGGTCCGGGAATCCATCGTGGTCGAAATCGGCGAGGACGGCCCCGAACCCGGTCCCGCGCCAGAGAGAATTGTTGATGCCCGCTCGCGTAGTCTCGTCCTGATAAGAGCCTCGCGGACGCTGTTTCCAGAAGGTGTGGTACTCGTTTCGCTCATGCGTCACGAACACGTCGAACATCCCGCCGCCGCCGACGTCGCCGACGGCGATGCCCATATTGGCCCGCGGCTGTCCGAGCCCGTCGTAGGCAATGCCACGGGGGATCGCTTCCTCCTTGAACGTGCCGTTCTTCTGATTCACCCACAGGTAATTGGCCTGCGCGTCGTTGGCGACGAAAATGTCCGGCCACCCATCGCCGGTGAAATCCAGCGTCATCACGCCGAGGCCGTTGCCGCCCAGCGTGCCGACGCCGGACGCTAACGTCACGTCTTGGAAGCGAACGGCCCCCGGCCCCCCCCCGACCGGCCGCGGTTTCGGAACAGTTTGGCACTTTGCTTCTCGAAGATGTGGGGCGGGCAATAGTCGTACGCCCGGCCGTCGCGGTCGCAGATTCGCGTCGGGTCGAATTCGAGATATACCTCACACGATCAATAATGGCACATTTTCAAACGTCTGGAATTTCGGCGTCAGCAGGGTAGCCAGCGCAGCTTTGTGTTTGGTTGACAGCTCGTTAAGGCATTGGTCGATGCGGGCATGAAAGTCGGCGTAGTTCGTATGGTGACGGCTGTTCAGCGCATCTTTCTTCACGAACTTCCACAGACGTTCAATCAAATTCAGGTTCGGCGAGTACGATGGCAAGAACAACAAGTCGATCCCCAGTTCGCTCGCCAAATGCTGCACCAATTTGCAATGCTGGCAGCGTGCATTGTCCATCACCAGCGTGACCGGCGTCTTCAATCCCAACGCCGCGATGTGCCGCAACAAGTCGCAGACTGTTTCCGCCGTGATGTCCGTGTGGTTTGTCACGCGAACCAACTCATGGCTGACCGCGTTCAACGCCCCCAGCACGTTGTACCGCTGCCGACCCGACGCGCCGCGTACAAACATCCGCACCTTGCACCACAGCCAACCCAAAAACGCCGCCACCACGAAGTGGGCCGCGTCCACAAAGTAGACGGCCCGTTCCCCAGCCCGCGCTTCCGCCAAACGCGGCTCAAGCTCCTGATTTTAAAAAAGCCGCCTGTTTCTTGGCGTGTTCCGCCACCGTCCGCTTCGGCGGCACCGGCACGGCGGCCACCTTTCGCCACGACAACGGCAACGTGTCCCGCAAAAACGCGCGCACCCGCGTTGGTTTGCGACACACCCCGGTCAATTCCGCGATCCGTTGGCATGCTTCGGACACCGTGTGCGGCGGCCGTTCACGAAACGCCGCTTCCAACGATTCACGATGCGGCGTCAACGCACTGGCTTGGCCGTGCCAGTGAAACGTCCGCAAGCCGTCGAGTCCCTCCTTGGCAAACACATCCAGCACACGCTGAACGGTTCGCCGCGACACCCCGGCCAACTCCGCAATGCGCTCGTGCGTTTCTCCTTTGCTTTTGAGCCAGACGATCTCCATCCGTTCCTGCACGCGCGGATCGGGATGGTGATAACGTTCCTCGGCCAATGTTTGCTGAACGTCCTCGGTGAAGATGAATCGCCGCATCGTGCATCTCGGCAAGGCCACTCCAGGCGACATCGCCAACGACCGTCGTCGGCCTCCCCGGATTCACTGCCATCTTGCTGCATTTTCCTCATTTGTTGCGAGAGCAATTTGTGTCATTTCACCGCGAGTGGAGTAT
>JAYTTY010000570.1:0-14704 GCA_043744795.1 Zavarzinella sp.
CCGTACGAGGCGCGGTTGGAGCGTTCCCCGACGCTTCGCAAGTACGACATCACGATCAAACCGAGCGGCAGGTAAATCAAGACCTGCCGCTCGCCTAACACGCCCCCCGCCCTTCCCGGCGGGCCGATTCCGATAAACTGAACGCAGGGGGCCGCGGCCCCCTGCGTTTTCGCGTTTCATCGCCCTGGGGACGACCATGCCGGAAATCAACGAGACCATCGGCGGCTACCGCCTGCGGAGCCTCCTGCAAACCGGGGCCACGTCCCAAGTGTTTGAAGTGGTCGAACCGCACAGCAACCGGCACTTCGCGATGAAAGTACTCCTGCCCGAATCGGAGTCAAAGTCCGAACTGCGGAACAACATCTTCCACGAAGCGGAAGTCGGCCAGAAGTTGCGGCACGAGAATGTCATTCACATTCTCAAGGTGAACCGCGAACAACACTCGCCGCACTTCATTATGGAGTTCTTCCCGTCCGGCTCCGTGCGGAAACGGCTGATGGCGAAGGAGACGGCGTTTATCAAAGCCAACGCGATGAAGATATTCAAGCAGGCCGCCACCGGTTTGGCGTACATGCACGGCAACGGGTGGGTCCATTGCGACGTGAAGCCTGACAACATGTTGGTGAATGCCAGCGGGCAGTTGAAGATGATCGACTTCGCCATCTCCAAAAAGATCCCCAAGGGCCTGTCGAAATTGTTTTTTCGCCAGTCGAAACCCCAAGGCACCCCGAGCTACATGTCGCCGGAGCAAATCCACCGGCAGCCACTCGACGGCCGGGCCGACATCTACAGTCTCGGGTGCATGTTCTACGAGATGCTGACCGGCCGCCCGCCGTTCCGCGGCACGTCCATCCAAGACTTGCTGGACAAGCACTTGGTGGAGAAGCCGATGTCGCCGCAAGCGCACAACAAGGACGTTACGGACGACTTCGCGGCTCTCCTCTTGCGGATGCTCGCCAAGAAGAAAGAAGAGCGGCTGCCGGCGTGTCACGACATCTTGATCGCCATGCGGAAGATGAAGGTGTTGAAGACCGACCCGGAGCCGACGGTCGAACCGGGCATGTGACGTTGGGCGACCAGCAATTGATTGAGGCGAGAAGGGGACCGGGATGAAGACTCCGCAGCCGTTGGCGTTCGAGACCGAGATTCACGAGATGGAACTCTCCGTCTCCAAGCTCGAGCACATGCCCGTCGCCGGCGGCAACTCCGAAGAGATCAAACGCCTGCGCCGAGAACTGACGGGGCTGATCCGCAAGAAGTACGCCAGCTTAGACCCGTGGGAAACGGTCCTCGTCTCCCGCCACCCGGCCCGGCCGCAGACGATGGACTACGTGGCGGCCGTCTTCGACGAGTTCGTGGAACTGCACGGTGACCGCGCCTTCGGGGACGACCAAGCCATCCGCTGCGGCTTCGCCCGCCTCGACAACAGCAAGGTGATGGTGATCGGCCACCAGAAGGGCCGCACGCTGAAAGAGCGCCAAGCGTGCTACTACGGCTGCGCCCACCCGGAGGGCTACCGCAAGGCCCTGGGCAAAATGAAATTGGCCGCCAAGTTTCGCATTCCCATCATCTGCCTGATCGACACGCCCGGCGCCTTCCCGGGCATCGGGGCGGAGGAGCGGGGGCAGGCCCAATTAATCGCCACGAGCATTTTGGAAATGTTCCGCCTGGCCACGCCCGTCGTCTGCGTCGTCATCGGCGAAGGCGGCTCCGGCGGGGCGTTGGGCATCGGCGTCGGCGACAAGGTGAGCATGTTGGAACACGCTTACTACTCCGTCATCAGCCCCGAGGGGTGCGCCGGCATCCTGTGGAAGACGGCCAACGAGGAGACGAAGCCGAAGGCGGCCGACGCGCTGAAACTCACGTCGAAGTACCTCCGCGATTTCGGCGTCATCGACGACGTGATCCCCGAACCGCTGGGCGGCGCCCACCGCGACCCGCGTGAGATGGCGACCACGCTGAAGACCTACCTGCAACGCACGCTCCGCCAGTTAACGAAAATGAGCGGCGAAGAATTGCTGGAAAGCCGTTACCAGAAGTTCCGCAAAATGGGCTTCACGGCCGAACCGGAATCGATGGCGACACCCGGGGGATAGGCGAGGTCGTCGCACAGAGTCCAAAGTCACTTTAGCCGCACACAGCCCTTTTGCGACACGCCGCTAGGCCAACACCTTCTTCGGGACATTCGCCTAAGTTATTACCCCATAAGGACATGTGCCGAGCCAACAAAATAACATAATACACATTATCGGACTCAGCATCTCGAATGTGTTTAATGTCGGATGAAGGCCGACGAACACGCTGAGTCCGATAATGTATCTTATGTTAGTCTTTGTCCGGCTGGCTTCGTGTCTTGATTGTGCTTACTTCCGAGCGGACGCTACGTGTGAGGGCGCACCACGTTTTGCCTGTTTCTTCCCGGCGGCCGGCCGCATAGCATGGCGGGATGAGCCAGCACACCCTCCGGGTCGGGATGGTCGGCGTCGGGATGATTTTCGACGAGACGTACCGCCCGCTCTTTGAATCGCTCCGCCAATGCCCGCTGTACGGCCGCGACACGGGGGCCGTGGAAGTCGCCCTCGACGGCGTTGCCTCGCGCACGGGGACGCGGGCCGAGGCGCTGCGGCAACGCTGGCAGGGACATTTTCCACTCCCCGCGAACCACGCCGGCTCGACGGCTTTGGAATCGCTCCTCGCCTCCCCCGTCGATTGCGTCTGCGTGGCGACGCCGGACGACCGGCACTTCGCCGCGGCCCGCGAGGCCCTGCGGCGCCGCAAGCACGTCCTCATTGAGAAGCCGTCCGTCCTGACGCTCGCGGAGTTGGACGCCCTCAGCCAGGAAGCGGCCGCCAACGGTGTGCTGTGCAAAGTCGTCTACCACAAACTTTTTGACCCCGATCACAAGAAACTCAGAACTCATGTCGCGACCGGGACGCTGCGCCACGTCAACAACGGCTACTGCACGCTTTTGGAACCCAAGTCGGTCAGCGGGTCGCAATTTGCCGAGTGGATCACCGGGCGCAACCCGGGCACCTATGTGGCCGTCCACTACTTGAAGTTGATTGACTTCACGTTCGGCCCCGCGTGGCGGCTCACGCGCATCTCGGCGACCGGCCAGCGCGGGCTGGTCGGCCCGCCCCTCGGCGACACGTGGGACTCCGTTCAACTGCAAGTGACGTACACGCACCCGGACGCCCGCGAGGCCACGTTCGACATCCACACCAACTGGGTGACGCCGGACAACTTCCCCGGGTACGTCGAACAGGAAGTCCAGTTCCGGTTCGACAACGGCATCTGGCTCGCCCACCAACGCAAGCGCGGCGTCGAGATGGCGGTCGAGGGCCGGACGCCGCATGACATGAAGAACACGCCCAACCACCACTACAACGGGACGTTCGTGGAACCGTGGGGCGAGCATTCGCAACGCGGGTACGGGTTGGAGGCGATCCGGCGATTTTTTGAAGAAGTCGCCCACGTCGAGTTCGGCGGCCCGGCCGAGAGCCGGCCGGCCCGTCTCGCGTCGGCTCAAGCATTCACGCACAACGACATCTCGGCCGACCGCAACTGCGTCGCCATCGTCCAAGCGATGGAGGCCATCCTGGCCGACCAGGCGGCCGGCCGGCCGGGAACCTTGGCCGAAGTCAACGGCCCGGACGGCGGGTTGGCCCTCCTTCCCCGCCGCGGGAAGCCAACGGTCCTCTACGCCCCGCCCGTGTGACGGTCTCCGCGGGAGTCCGTATTTTTCGCCGACTCGCCCGCCCCACTCCCCCGGCCGTCCTGTAGAGTACAGGCAAGGTCGCGCGAAGAGTCGCCGCGGATCGTCATCGAGGGTTCCGCGTCATGTCCAATGGAGTCATCGCCCACCCGTCCGAAATGGCCTCGAATGCCGAGCGCGCCTCGGCCGCCAGTTTTGAGCCGCGGTCACTGCGCACGTTCACGCCCACGCAAGCCGTCTTGGCCCGCAGCGCCGGCGTCTACCATTGGACGCCCGAGGGCCGCCGCCTGTACGACTTCACGTCGGGCGTTCTCGTCGCCAATTTGGGGCACAACCCCATCGTTTGGACCCAGCGCTTTTTGAAGTACATGGGGTGGCCGACGGAGGCCGGCGGCAAGGCCGGCTTTTCCGTTCCCTTGCCGCCGGCCAGCAGCAGTTCGACCCGTTCCGCCCCGGCCGGTTTTTTCTCGGCCATGCCGATGACGGCCTACAACGCCGTCACCCCGCTGGAGACCGAGGCCAGCAAGCGGCTGGTGTCGGCCCTGCGCCGGACCGTCGGCGGCGGGAGGTTGCACCAGGTCATGTGGGCCGCGTCGGGGTCCGAGGCGGTGCAAAAGGCCCTCTGGGCCGGCTTGGCCCGCGACAAGGCCCGGCCGATGATTATTGCCACGCGCTACGGGTTTCACGGCAAAAAAGGGCTGGCCCAAGCCGTCACCGGCTCGGACCACGACGCCGAGCGCGACCCGCGCGTGAAGTTCATTTCCTTCCCCATGAAGGAGTGCGCGGACGTCTCGGCCCGCGACGAGCCGTTCGACCCGGCCCCGTACCGCAAAGAACTGGACGACCTGCGCAAGCAGTTCGGCCGCAAGCTCGGCATGTTAATCACGGAGCCGTACCTCGGCGGCGGCGGGTCGTACCACCCGCCGAAGGCGTACCTGCAAATGGTCCAGCAGTTTTGCCGGGAGATGGACATCGTGTTCATCCTCGACGAAGTGCAGGCGAATTTCGGCCGGACCGGCGGCATGTTCGCCTTCGAAACGTACGAGATTGAGCCGGACATCGTGGTGCTGGGCAAGGGCCTCGGGAACGGCGTCCCGGTCGCGGCGGCCGTGGGCCGCAAAGACTTGTTCTCCCACTTGGATTACGGCGACGCCTCCGACACGTGGAGCGCAAACCCCCTCTGTTGCGCCGCGGTCTTGGCGACGCTCGACGAGTTCGAGTCGAAAGACATCATCGGCCAAGCGCGGCAGTCGTCCGCGATCATTGAGGCGGGCCTGCTGCGGTTGAAACAGTTGCCGTTCGTCGCCCACGTCCGCGGGGAAAAAGGCGGCATGGTCTGGGGCGTGGAGACGCGGGATTGGGCCGGCCGCACGGCCGCCGAGTGGGCCGCCGGCGTCGTGCTGGCGTGTTACCGCGGGGACGGCCCGCACGCCGAGGGAATCCATTTGCTGGGGCCGCTCTCCAAAAAGGTGATCCGGGTGGCCCCGCCGTTGATTATCACGCCCGACGAGGCGACCCGGGCGGTCGAACTGATGGCCCGCCACGCCGGAATGCTCGTCGATGAGCCGGCACTCAATGCCCCGTCCCACGCGGGAGACAACTAAACCGCCATGCTGACCGCGGACGTGCAACTCACACTTTTGGACCGGGCCGCCGCCGCCCTGAACTGGCCGGGCTACCAACTCGCCGCCCTGCTCTCCGTGCTGCTGGTCAGCGGCGTGTGCGGGATGGTCGGGTCGCTGGTCGTCGGCAACCGCATGGCCTTCTTCTCGGACGCCATGTCCCACTGCGCGTTCGCCGGCATCTCCTTGGGCTTGGCCGTCGCGTTCCTCGCCGGGTTTCGCGCCGATTCCGGAGAAATGGAGTGGGTCGTCCCGCTCGTCATGTCCGCGTTTGGCGTCTTGGTCGGCCTCGGCATCGCGTTCGTACGGCAGCACACGGGTTTGGCCAGCGACACGGTGATCGGCGTCTTCTTCGCCGGGGCGATCGGCCTCGGGGCCATGATGCTCACCGCGTTCCAAGACCGCCGCGTGTTCGACCCGGAAAAATTTCTGTTCGGCAGCCCCATTTTGGTCCGTGATACCGATTTGGTCTTGCTCCTCATCGTCACCGTCCTCGCCGGCGTGTGCCTGTTTTTCCGCTACAACCAGTTTTTGCTCGCCAGTGTCAGCCCGAGTTTGGCGAAATCCCGCGGGATTGCCGTCGAGCTGAACAATTATGTGTTCATCGTCCTTCTCGCGCTGATCGTCAACTTTTCCATCTGCGCCGTGGGCGTGCTGCTCATCAACGCCATGCTGGTGTTGCCGGCGGCGACGGCGAGCAATGTGGCCAAGTCCATGCGGCAAATGTTCCGGCTCACCCTCGGCCTGAGCCTCTTTACCGGATGGATCGGCCTCTTATTGAGCCAGACGGTGCGAATCGAACTCGGGCCGGGCGGCCCGCGGACGGTCGGCACCAGCGGGACCATCATCTGCGTGGGCGTGGTGTGTTTCGCCTGTTCGCTGGCTTCCCCGTACATGCGGCGGCGGTTCGGCCACCTCGGCTAACCCGCCCCGCGAACACCCCGGCCGGCCGGGGCGTAATATCAAGCAGACCGCCGTTCCCCCGTCCAAGGCTGGTTCCCACCGTGGAAAAAGACGTTTTTGACTTCGTCCTCACGTTCATCTCGATCATCTGGGAAGCGTTCCCGTTCGTCGTGCTCGGGGCGGTCGCGGCCGGAATTCTGGAAGAAGTGGTCCCCCAACAGGCCCTCGCCAAGTTGGTTCCCAAGAGCAAACTGCTCGCCGTCTGCGTCGGCGGTCTCCTCGGGCTGGTTTTCCCCATGTGCGAGTGCGGCATCGTGCCCGTGATGCGCCGCTTGCTCCGCAAGGGCCTGCCGCTGGGGACGTGCGTCGCCTACATGCTGGCCGGGCCGATTATCAACGTGATCGTGATCTCCAGCACCTACGTCGCCTTCGGCCCGCACGGCATCGGCTACGAAATGGTCGCCCTCCGGGTCGGCTTGGGGTTCATCGTCGCCGTGACGACAGCGCTCATCGTCCAAGGCCAGTACGCCGTCCACGGCAACAAATTGCTCACGCCGTTGGCGATGCCGCCGTCCGCCCAGAAAGCCGCCTCGGCGGCCGCGGAGACGGCCGACGGCCGCCCGGTCCACCCGTCGCAAAACCGGGCCGGGGAGTCGAAGCCGTTCTTTCAACGGCTGGCGAACATCTCCGAAACTTCGCTGCACGACTTCGTGGACATCATGGTCTTCCTCACGCTCGGGGCGTGCATCGCCGCCTTGGTGAAGGGGCAGTTCACCGCGGACACCGTGCAATCCTTCTCACAAGGCTACCCGGCCTTCACCATCGTGGCCATGATGGTCACGGCCATCGTCATGTGCCTGTGCAGTGAGGCCGACGCCTTCGTGGCCGCGAGCTTCACGACGCTGCACCCGTCCGCGAAATTGGCCTTCTTGGTCATCGGACCGATGTTCGATTTCAAGCTGCTGCTGATGTTTACCCGCGTGTTCCGCCGGCGGGTGATCGTCACCATCTTCATCTCCGTCTTTGTCCAAGTGTTCGTGTACACGATGGCGGTGCATTACATGTGGAAATACATCGTCCCGCCGCTGCCCGTCGTCGAAGGAGGTCCGTGACATGGCCCATTCACACGCCCACGCCGAAGCCGAGGGCGAAGGCACTTACTTCCAGGACCAACTGTTCACCATCCTGCTCTCGGCCGGCTTGGGCGTGGTGGCCGTGCTGATGTACCGCTCCAACATGCTGGCGCGGATTCTGGTGCCGTCCTTCTGGACGCCCGTGCTGGCCGGCGGCGTCGCCGTCATCGTGATGGCGCTCATCCGGGCCGTCGCCCTTTGGCAACAAGCCGGGAAGACCCCTGCCCCTGCCCCGGCCCCCGAACCGGACGCGGGCCACGGCCATTCCCACGCGCACTCACACGCCCATTCGCACGGCGACGACTGTGGCCACGACCACGGCCACGAAGGCGAGTGCGGCCACGACCACTCGCACGGCAAGAAAGAAGTCGCCCACGCCCCGCACGGCGACGAGGAGGCGCACGACGACCACGACCACGGTTGGTCCCCGTGGAAGTACATCGTCCTCGCCATCCCGATCGTCCTGTTCGCCCTCAATTTGCCGAAAGACGGCTTCAGTGAGAGGCGGTTGGAAAACGAGATCAAGGGCGGCTCCCTCGAACAAAACCCGAAGCGGCTCGCGTTGGCCGCCGTCGCGGGCGGGCCGGTGATGACCAAGGCCCTCCGCAAGACCGAACCGCTGGAACGGACGCTGCGGTTCAAGGAACTAATTGAAGCCTCCGCCGTGGTCCAGCGGCAGGAACTGTACGATGGCGACATCGGCACCATCCGCGGCCAGTTTTACCGCCTGCCCAACACCGACCGCGAGTTCACCCTGTTCCGGGTCAACATGACCTGTTGCGCCGCCGACTCCGTCATTCTGGAGACGCGCATCGTCGCCCCAGAATCGCTCACCCGCAACCCGGGCGAGTGGGTCTGGGTTACAGGCGTCATCTCATTCCAACGAGACGAGGCGAAAAAGAAGTGGGTTCCCGTACTGACCCTGCGCACGAATGACGATGTGCGCCCGGCCGAGGGGACATCGGATACGGACGGCATTTGATGGCAATTGAAGTAAGCGACCCCCGGACGCTCGTCCTCGAAGCGATCAGCTTCGCCGCCCGCGCCCACCGCCACCAGTTGCGCAAAGACAACGCCACGCCGTACGCCGCCCACCCCTTCCGGGTGTGCTTTTTGGCCGGCACGGCGTTCGGCGTCACGGACCCGGTGACGCTGGCGGCGGCCGCCCTGCACGATACCATTGAAGACACGACTACGGACCACGACGACCTGACCGAACGCTTCGGCCGCGAAGTCGCCGACGCCGTCGCCGTCCTCACCAAAGACACGCGATTGGCGCACGACACCCGCGAAGACGTCTATTTCGCGGCCATCGCCGCCGCGGACGACCGGGTGAAGACGATCAAACTGGCCGACACCTTGGATAATCTCATTGACTCCCGCCACCTTCAGCCGGAGAAGCGCGCCGAGACGGTGGCCAAGTCCGCTCGGTTGTTGAGCCTGTTGTCAGAAGGCGGTTCCCCGCAGATCCGACGTTTCTGCGACATCGTGCGTGAAGAATTGCGGCGCATGACGGCGTAAGCCACCGGCAATGCGATTTGGCGCCCTCCGGCCTTTCTTGCGATTTCTCGCGTTCCGGGGCAGTTGCCGCTTGCCCAGCGCCATGCCCGTCGGAAATAATAAGACAATCCCGCCTGCCTTGTTCCCCAACGGAACGCACCCTGCCATGCTTAACCGCTTCCCGCTCCGCACCGTCGCCCTCTTCACCGCGCTCGCCTTCGCCACTTGGGGCGTCGCGTGCCCGTTCTGCACGCCGGGGCAGACGCTGCTCGGCGAAGTCGGCCAAGCCGACCTGATCGTCTTCGGGACGCTCTCCAACGCCAAGCGCGACCCGGACGACTTCAGCAAGGGCACCACGGAACTGGCCATCGAACTCGTCGTGAAGGACCACGACTTTTTGAAAGGCAAGACGACGATCACCCTGCCCCGGTACGTGCCGAGCGACCCGAAGGCCAAGTCCAAGCACCTGATCTTCTGCGAGATGTACAAGGGGCAACTCGACCCGTACCGCGGGGAGGCCGTCACGGCGGAGAGCAAGATCGCCGAGTACCTGAAGGGGGCCATCGCCCTGAAAGACAAGCCGGCGCCGGAGAAGATGGCCTACTTCTACAAGCACTTCGACTCGCCGGACTGGTCGGTCTCCGCGGACGCCTTCCAGGAGTTCAGCAACGCGGACTACAAGGAAATCCGGCCCGTCGCCGAGAAGATGGAGGCCGACCGCATCATCAAGATGCTCAAAGACCCGAACACGTCCGTCGCCCGGTACGGCCTGCTGGGCCTGTTGGTCGGCCACTGCGGCAAGCCGGAGCCGCACGCGAAGCAACTGCGGGAGTTCTTGGACCAGCCGAAAGTACGGGAAGCGACCGGGCTCGACGGGCTGCTGACCGGCTACATGATGCTGGACCAGAAAGAGGGGACGAAGTTCGTCACCGACCTCATCAAGAACACCAAGGAAGACTTCCTGATCCGGTACGCCGCCCTCCGCTCTCTGCGGTTCTGTTGGGACTACCGCACGGACATCATTTCCCATGACGCCATCATCGCCGCCGTCAAGCCGCTGATCGCCCAGGCGGACATCTCCGACCTCGTCGTGGAAGACCTCCGCAAGTGGCAGCGGTGGGAAATGGCCGCCGACCTGATTGACCTGTTCGGCAAGCCGAGCCACGACATCCCCATTATTCAGCGGAGCATCATTAAATTCGCCCTGAGCGCCCCCGCCGATCAACTGGCGAGCGCCGCATTCCTCAAGAAGCTCCGGGCCGACGCCACGCAGGCCGAGCGGGTGAAGGACTTGGAACAGCTCCTGGAACTCGAAAAGCCCCGCCCTACTCCCCCGCCGGCCAAGGACGGCAAGAAGGAATGACAGCGTCCGAGTGGGATTGCGGCTTAAAGCCGGTTTTGGTGTAATCGGCCCATTCCGAAGGGGGAGCCGCAGCCATGACACGTCTGATCGCCGGGGTGGTTATTTTCATCGGCGCAACCTCGCTGTTCGCCTGCTCCTATTGCGATCCCGGCAGCCTCAAAATTTCCACGTTGCGCCAAGAGGGGCGGTCGGCCAAGCTGGTCGCCGTCGTCCGCCCGTCCAACCCGCGGCTCGTCGGCGAACAGGGCGTGACGGACTTGGTCGTCGAACGACTGCTCAAAAACTCCTCCGGGCAGGCCGACCCGAAGATTCTCTTGCTGAACCGCTGGATGCCGGTGGACCCCAAGAAGCCGACGAAGTTGCTCGTATTCGTGGACGCCGCCCCGAAATTCGACCCTTACCGGGGCATCCCGCTCAAGGGGGCCGGTGTCGGCGACTATCTCCAACAGACGATGAAGCTGGACGACCAAGACCGGACCGCCTGTCTCACGTTTTACTTCGCCCACTTGGACGACGCCGACCCGGACGTGGCGGCCGATGCGTTCCTCGAATTTGCCAAGGCGACGGACCGGGAAATCGCGGACGTGTGCCGGCATTTGGACCCGAAGAAACTCCGCAAGCTCGTGACTGACCCGAAGACTCCGGCCGACCGCCTCGGGCTGTTTGGCTTCCTGTTGGGAGCCACGGGCGAAGCGGCTGACGCGGCGGTGCTGGCCAAGATGGTGCGTGACGCGGACGCCACGACCGCGACGGCCCTCAGCGGGCTGCTCGGCGGGTTGATCGCCCTCGACGCGAAGTCCGGGTGGGCCACGACCGTCGGGCTGATCGCCGACGACAAGACGCCCTACCAGCACAAACTCGCGGCAATGGGCACGCTGCGGTTCTTCCAAGCCTGTCAAGCGAAGGCGCACCGCCCGTACATTCTCGCCGGCATGAAGGCCGTCGTCGTGCGCGGGGACATGGCCGACATGGCCGTCGAAGACCTGCGCCGCTGGGGGTGGTGGGACTTGAGCGAGACGGTCCTCGCGCAGTACGGCAAGCCGACGCACGCGGCCCCGCTGGTCAAGAACGCGATCCTTCGGTATGCCATCACCTGTCGGGACGAGCCGAGCCGAGAACTGGTGCGCAAGGCCCGACTGGCGGACGCCGCCCTCGTCGGCGAAATCGAAGAATCCGTCTCCGCCGAGCGCCGCCCGCCACCCACCGGCCCCCAGCCATGAGCACCCGCCCCTTCCGGTTCACGCCTGTTTCTAGCCCCTTGTCCCACGTTGACGCCGATTGGCTGATCGTCCCCGTCGTGCGCGGCAAGCACACCGATGCGCAGGTCGCGGAGTTGGACGTCGCCCTCGGCGGGGACATTACCCGGCTCGTGGACCAAGGCGACTTTACCGGCAAGCACGCCGAACTCCTGCCGCTGCACCGGCCCGAAGGCGTCCGGGCCAAGCGCGTATTGTTGGTCGGCGCCGGCGACTACCAACAGGTGACGCGGGCCAGTTGGCACGCGGCCGTCGCCACCGCCGTGCGGACGGTGACCGGCCGACCGTGGGGCAAGATCGCCGTCGCCATGCCCGCGGACGTGCCGCTGGGGCCGGAAACCTTGGTGCTGGCGGTGACGGGCGGCGTCGCCCAGGGGTCCGCGGGGCCGGGCGTGCGAAAGAAAGTAGCCGTCCGTTTCATCCCGAATGAGGTGCTGCTGGCAAGCCACCCTTCCTCCCCTGCCCTGCCGCCGGCGGCCGTTGCCCGGGGGACCGTGGAGGCCGACGGCGTCACGTTCGCGCGCGAACTGGTCAACCTCCCGCCGAGCGAGATGTTCCCCGAGTCGTTCGCCGCCCGCGCGGGGGCCTGCGGGAAGGCCGTCACCTGCGAGATTTGGGACGAAGCGCGGCTCATCACGGAACGGATGGGGGCCGTCTTGGGCGTCGCCCGCGGGTCGGTGCGGCCGCCGCGGTTCGTGGTTCTGCGCTACATGAACGGCGGCATGTCGCCGACGTTGGCGTTGGTCGGCAAGGGCGTGACGTTCGACAGCGGCGGGTTGTCGCTCAAGACGAACGACCAAATGGCGGACATGAAGTCCGACATGGCCGGCGGCGCGGCCGTCTTGGCGGCCATGAAGGCGTTGGCCGAGTTGAAGCCGGAAGTAAACGTCGTCGGCTACATCCCCTTGGTCGAAAACATGCCGGGGGGCCGGGCGATGAAACTCGGCGACGTGTTGGTCGCCCGGAACGGCAAGACCATCGAGGTGCTGAACACCGACGCCGAGGGCCGGCTGATCTTGGCCGACGCCTTGGCCTTCGCCGCAGAGGGGAAGCCGGGGCACATCGTCGATTTGGCGACGCTCACCGGGGCCTGCATGGTCGGCCTGGGGACGCAAATCGCCGGGCTGATGGGAAACCACCCGGAGTGGACGGAGCGGGTCCGCGTGGCCGTAGCGCGGGCCGGCGAGCGGGCGTGGCCGCTGCCGTTGGACGCGGATTTTGAAGACATGATCCAGAGCAAGGTCGCCGACCTGAAGAATTCCCCCGGAGTCCGCTACGGCGGGGCCATCGCGGCCGGCAAATTCTTGGAACAGTTCGTGGACGGCGTCCCGTGGGTCCACTTGGACATCGCCGGCCCGGCGTGGGCCGACCACGACTCCCCGGCCCGGGACGCCGGCGGGACGGGCGCTTTCGTCCACACGTTGATCGAACTGGCGCTTACTTACCGGGCCCAGTCGTAAACAAGGCGGCGCTCATCTCGAAGCGGATTGGAATTCCCAGCGTGTCGCCAACCGTGACGGCCTGACTCTTGGTCACGTCCGGGCCGAAATTCACCCGCACGGGAACGGGGAACTCGGTGTCGATGTCCAGCCGGGAGACGGCCCAATTCGCCCGCACGGCCGAGAGCCGGTACGATCCCGGCGGGACGTTTTCTAACGTGAACCGCCCGTCAGCATCCGTGATCGTGACGAATGGGTGCGGCGACACCCAGAGCCGCGATTGCGCCCAATAGAACCACGACCCGCTGGTGATCTCGGCCGTGCCGGGGTGGCCAAACGTCCGCTTCAACGGCTTGTCGGCCGTTGGCAACATTAAGGTGAAGAACTCGGCCCCCCGCGCCCGCGCGGCGTGCCTGTTGGCGTCCTTGGCGATGAATTCGACTTCGTCCCCGAGTCGGACGATCCCGAATCGGCCACGGCGCTTGCCTTGAACGACCGAACAGTCGTAGTCCGCGTACTCGACGTTTACGGGGGCGTGCGGCCACGCACTGCCGTCCAAATTCGGCCCATCGAGGACTATGAATACGTTCGCCAGCCCGCCGTCCGGAGAAATCTCCGGGGCGAGCGGGTTCGGCGTGGGCGACTCGGGGAGCGGATAAAACCGCGAGAACGGACGCAGCAGGGGCGGGACGGCCGGCTTCGGCCCGGCCCACGTCACGCGGCCGGTGACGGCCGTTCCCCAGGTCGCCGGGCGGGGCGATTCGTCGTTCTTGGCGTGCGAAGGGATGATGGGGTAAAGGGCGTTCGGCGTCGTCCCGGCCCGCAGCGTCCAAATGAGGAAGCCCGCCGCCACGGCCGCCACCGCGAGTTTCCAATGTTGTCTCATGTCGTTCCGTCCGTGGATCACCCCGCCCGGTTTTTCTACCGGATCGGCGGCCCGTTTCACGGGGCGAGTTGCATCTCGGCCCCGGCGGACTAGAGTTGTCGTTGGCTAACGACTCGACTCCCAGCGGAAACGGCGAATGTTCGAACGCACCCGTAACTTCATCCGGCAATTCACGCTCAAGACCAGCCGCAACCCGGAGGACCGCCGCGCGCACCCGCGATACCCCACGGAGATTCGCACCGTTTGCCGGCCCGTGGCCGACGGCACGGAGTTGCACGCCGTCATCCGCAACGTGTCCCGCTCCGGCGTGAGTCTGGAGATGGCGGCCGACCCGACGCCGGGCACGATGGTCCGCGTGGACGTGCCGCACGCGGCGGACTCGGCCCACACGGTCACGCTCTTGGCGTGCGTCATGCACGTGTCGCCGCTGGCCGAGAATAGCTGGGCGTGCGGGTGCATGTTCTCGCTGGAACTGGACGACGACGAGCTGGCCATTTTCGGCGGGCAAAAAGCCCAAGGCGCGCACGGCGACCAGCGGGCGTGGATCCGCCACCCCGTCCACGGGACGGCCGAGTACCGCGTGGTGCCCGGCGAAGACGAGGACCAAGTGTTGACGGCCGAAGTGGTCGATCTGTCCCCGTGCGGCGTCGGCCTGCTGCTCGACCGGCAGTTGGACCCCGGCAGCGTATTGAGTCTGTCCCTGCACCGGGCGAAGGACAAGCCGTCGCTGGCGATGTTGGCGTCGATCGTGTATTTGACGGATTGCTCGGACGGGAAGTGGGCGGCCGGGTGCAACTTCATCCGCGAGTTGACGCACGACGAGCTCAAGTCCATCGTTTAGAGCAGTTTCAGTTTCCGTGTTGCGGTGGGACCGGCGTCCCGCCGGT
>JAYTTY010000571.1:0-14648 GCA_043744795.1 Zavarzinella sp.
TTTGTGTTTCTTCGTGTGACCTTCGTGCCTTTGTGGTGAGGTTTTTTTTACTTCTTCTTCGCGTCCTTCGAGATCGGGTCGGTTTCCGGCGTCAGTTCCTTGGCGTCCGTCAGGGTCTTGAGTTTCAAGTCTTTGAACTGCACGGTCATTTCGCCCATGCCGGCGTGAATCTGCAAAGCCAACAGCCCTTCGGCGGCCCGCTTGTCCTTTTGGAAGTCGATCGTCTCGGCGAACGTCTTGCCGTTAATCACATGGGTCAGGTGGTTGCCGCTGGCGATGATGTGGTAATCATTCCAGTCGTTCACGTTGATGGCCTTGAGCAGTTCGGCCGGGTCCGCGGCCGGGGCTTCGAAGCGGCCGCCCTTTTCGTCCACCCACGTCTTCGTGCCGCGACCGGTGAGGACGCCGCGGCCGCGCTCTTCGTACAGGATGCCGAAGAAGCCCATGCCCTTCGAGCCGTCGATGTCGGCCTGGTAGCCGCCGACGACGAACCCTTCCGGCTTGCCGGCGTACTTGGACCGGTACTGGATGCCCGAGTTGCCGCCGAGGATCTTGAACTTCGCCTTCAGTTCAAAGTCCTTCGTGACGCCGTCCCAAATCAGGAAGCTGTTGCCGCCGGGGATCTTGCCGTCCTTGGTGTAGCCGTTGATGGCCCCGTCCTTCACGGACCACAAGTCTTCCCGGCCCTTCCAGCCGGTCAGGTCTTTGCCGTTGAAGAGATCTTTCCAGTCGTCGGCCATCACGGGGGCTTGGGCGGCGAGGGCCGCGGCGACCATCAACACGAATCGGCGCATCGGAGAGACCTTTCCAAATGGGTCGGGCGAAGGAGTGTGTGGAAGGGCATATGACCCGCCGCCGGGGATGGCTATCGGAACCCGGAAATCTCCGGTCTTGTGAGCCGCGACGCGGAGGCTTTGCGGCTCACAAGACCGGTCGTTGCGTAAATTGTTGGGATACACCGAATCGAGGTTTACCGGATGGCCACGGAAGATGCGTACACGGACTTGCTGAAACGGAGCCGCGAGACCGCCCTTCTCGGGTCGTGCGGGTCGCTGCTGGGGTGGGACGAGCGCACCGGGCTGCCGCCGAAGGGGGCCGAGTTCCGCGGGGACCAGATGGCCCTGCTCGCCCGGTTAACGCACGAGATGGCCACGGCCCCGAAAATCGGCGACCTGCTCGGCGCCGTCGAGTCGGCCGGGTGGGGGGCGCACGACGACCCGGTGGTCGCCGGCAACGTCCGCGAAATCCGCCGCGGCTACGACCGGGCGGTGAAGTTGCCCAAGGCGCTCGTGGAAGAGTTGGCGCGCGTCACCACGCGCTCGCAAGGGGTCTGGCAAGAGGCCCGGCGGGCGGACGACTTCAAGTCGTTCCAGCCGTGGTTGCAACAGATCGTCACGTTGAAGAAACAGGAAGCCGCCGCCGTCGGGTACGCCGATCACCCCTATGACGCCCTGCTGGACGAGTACGAGCCGGGGGCGACGGCCAAGAGCGTCACCGACATCTTCGCCGGGCTGGCCGCGGAGTTGGTTCCGCTCATCGCGGCGATCCGCGACTCGTCCGTGAAAGCGAAACCGGACGTGTTAAACGGCGACTATCCGGTCGGCGTCCAAGAGGCGTTCGCCAAGGAAGCGGCGACGGCCATCGGCTTCGACTTTGAGGCCGGCCGGCTGGACACGACCACGCACCCGTTCTGCTCCGGGATCGGCCCCGGCGATTGCCGGATCACCACGCGCTACAACCCCCGCTTCTTCAACGAGGCGTTCTTCGGCGTGCTGCACGAGGCCGGGCACGGCATCTACGAACAAGGGCTGCCCGCGGCCGCCTTCGGCACGCCGGCCGGGACGTTCTGTTCGCTCGGCATCCACGAGTCGCAGTCGCGGTTTTGGGAGAATCAAGTCGGCCGCAGCCGGGACTTTTGGGCCGGGTGGTTCCCGAAGGCCCAAGCGGCGTTCCCGGGCGCGCTGAGGGGCGTTTCCGCGGACGACTTCCACCTGGCGATCAACGAGGTAAAGCCGTCGTTCGTGCGCGTGGAGGCGGACGAGGCGACATACAACTTGCACATCATTCTGCGCTTCGAGTTGGAACGCGACCTGTTGACGGGACAGTTGCCGGTGGCCGACCTTCCGGCCGCGTGGAATGAGCGCTTCCGAACCATGTTCGGCCTAACGCCGCCGGACGACCGCCTCGGCTGTTTGCAAGACATTCACTGGAGCATGGGGGGCATCGGCTACTTCCCCACCTACACGCTGGGGAACTTGTACGCCGCCCAGTTCATGGAACGGGTGCGGGCCGATTTCCCGGAGTTGGACGCGGACTTCCGGGCGGGAGAATTCGGCGAACTGAAAGCGTGGCTCAACCGCGAAATTCACCGGCACGGCCGGACCTATCTGCCGGGCGACCTGTGCCGACGCATCACGGGGCAGACGCTCAGTTTCCGGCCGTTCGTGAATTACCTGCGGGAACAGATGGGCCGGTTGTACCGCTTGTCCTGACGGCGCCGGCTGACGCGGGGCCGGACGGGCGAAGTTTGCGGGTTGGGCGGGGGGCAAAGTTTTCGCAAGATGTGCGGGTTTTTCAGGCCACGCCGGTCGGGCGGGCGGCGCGAGTCAGGTATTTGCCGGGCGGGCCGTTGGACGCATCAAAGTTCGCGTGGCCTGATGTATAAGTAAACTCGCCACCGCCGGAATATCCCCGAGACTCATTAATGCAGGCCGGCACTTTGCGGACCGGCACGGACGCGGAACAGGAATTGGATTCCCACGACGTGACTTCAACGGCCGTGCTTTCGAGCGCGGAAACATTGCCGGACATTCGGCTTGAAGTCGCCCTGCCCGCCATCGGGTCCATCTTGGGGCGGTGTCAGCTTCACGCCCACATGGCGGCGGGGAGCAACAGCGCCGTGTACTACGGCATCTTGTGGGACTTGCGCCTGCCGGTGGCCGTCAAAGTGCTCTCCCCCCGCAACCCGAACTTCCGGCCGACGCTGGCCATTCACATGCGGAACGAGTTTGAAGTCCTCTCGAAATTATCCCACGCCTGCGTCGCCCGGCTCTGGGACTACGGCGACGACCACGAGCAGCCGCACCTCGCCACTGAGTACGTCAACAGCCTGACCCTCGACCAACTCCGCGTCAAGCACGGCGGGCGGGTCAGCGTGAAGCTCGCCCTGCGCATCGCCCTCAAGGTGTTGGACGGGCTGACCGCCGCGTGGCGGCTCGGGCTGGTTCACCGGGACGTGAAGCCGGAAAACATCCTGTTCACCCCGGACGGCAACGTGAAGATCATCGACTGGGGCATGGCCGCCGTCGTGGGCCGGGAATTGCCGACCGCGCCGACGGCGGATCAAGCGCGGTTCGTCGGCACGCCCGCGTACATGGCGCCCGAGTCCGCGCGCTCGAATCAGACGTTCGACCACCGGACGGACATTTACAGCCTCGGGGCGACCATCTACCACATGGTCACGGGGAAACTGGCCTTCGCGCACGCGCGGGCCACCAAGATGATTCTCGCCCACTTGCACGAGCCGCTGACGCCCGCCTTCGAGTACGTCCAGGAGTCGGGGATGCTCCGGCTCTCCGAAGTGTTGACGCGCATGATGGCGAAGGACCCGGCCGACCGCTACCTCGACCCGGAAGACCTGCGGGATGAGTTGACGCGGGCCATGACCGAAAACGCCGCCGGCAATTCCAAGTTCATCCGCGCCCGCTGAGGGCGACCGCCACGCGGGCGGCGAGTCGGGCGTTCGCCACGATCAGCGCCCGGTTGGCCCGCAGCGTTTTTCCCTCTGACAATTCGGCGATTCGTTTTAATAGAAATGGCGTGACGGCCGATCCGGTCACCCGTTGTTCTTGGGCTTCCCGGTCAGCGGCCTCTCGCCACTGTTCAAATTCTTCCGCGTCAATGGCGACATCAGCCGCAATCGGTTGGGCCAGCACCGCCCCGCCGCCGCCGAGTCTGCGGTGCGTGTCGAAAATCTTCGCCGCCGTATCGGCGTCCTCAGCCGTGGCGGGCACGGCCAGCCCGGAATCAATCACGTAGAACGCCGGAAAGCGGGCGGTGCGAAAACCGATCACCGGGACACAAAGCGTTTCCAGAAGTTCCAGTGTCCGCGGCAAGTCGAGAATGCTCTTCGCCCCGGCGCACACGACCAGCACGGGCGTGCGGGCAAGCTCCGTCAGGTCAGCCGAGATGTCGAACGGTTGCCCGGTATCCTTGTGCGCCCCGCCGATGCCGCCGGTGGCGAACACCGCGATCCCGGCTTGGTGGGCGAGGAACATCGTCGCCGCCACGGTCGTCGCCGCGTGGACACGCTTGGCCATCGCCGTCGGCAAGTCGCGGCGGCTGGCCTTCATGATGCCGGATGTTTCGGCGAACACGCGGATTTGATCCGCGGTCAAGCCGACGGTCGGCACGCCGTTCCACACAGCCACGGTCGCGGGGACCGCCCCCTCTTCGCGCACCGCCTCTTCGGCTTCGGTCGCCGTTTCCAAATTGCTCGGCCACGGCAGGCCGTGGGAAATCAGCGTGGACTCCAGCGCCACGACCGGCCGCCGGCGATCCAGCGCGTCGCGGGCCGCGGGGGGAACGGACAGCCAATCGGGAATTTGCACGTCGTTTGCTCCGCGTCCATCGACATTCGGGGGCGCCGGCCGATAATGCCCCCACAGACTTGCCGCGCCGGCCCCGTGTGGATCATCATGTCGGAAACCGCCGAATCGTCACTCCGGGAAACGCTGCTGCGGGCCATCGCCGGCCACGGGGCCGAGCCGTGGCACTCCCGCGACTACGCCGCGCAGGCCGGCGTGGCGCGGGAAACACTGTACGGCCCGTTGAATGACCTGCGCGTGGCCGACTTGGTTGCCCTCACGGAATGGCAGCGCGGGGCCGGGCAAGGCTACCGCGTGACGGACTTGGGCCGTGAGGTGTTGGACAACCCCGTGTACCTCGCCCAATTAAAAGCGGGCCGACCCACGCCGACACCCGCCGCCTTGGCCGACACGGCCGAGATCGAAGCCACGACATTGCAGCGCGGCGACGCGGCCCGCGACGCCGTCTACGGGTCGCGCGGCACGCCGGTGACTTACGCTTTGGTCGCCGCGAACGTCGTCTGCTTCTTGGTGGCGATGGCGTATGCCGCCCGGGACGGCTTCCCGATTCTGCGGTTCCTCGGCTCCGGGGAGATGGCCGCGCTGGCGAAGGTCGGGGCCGCCGGCATGCCGGAATTGGCCCGCGGCGAGTGGTATCGCCTGCTGTTCTGCTGCTTCTTACACTACGGGCTGATGCACCTCACGCTGAACATGACCTCGCTGTACCTGTCCCGCCGCATCGAAAACATTTGGGGGACCGGGCGGTTCCTGATCCTCTACCTGATCTGCGGCATTTGCGGCAGCGTGACGGCCATGATGGTCACGCCCGGCTCGCCCGCGCAGCCGGTGTACCTTGTCGGGGCGTCCGGGGCCTTGTGGGGCATCATGACTTCGCAAATGTGCTGGCTCTTCCTGAACCGGCACCACTTCGCCCCCGCGGAGGTGCAACGGTGGATGTCCGCGGTGTCGTACACGCTCCTGCTCAACATCGGCGTCAGCATGTTGCCCAACGTGAGCATGTCGGCCCACCTCGGCGGCGGCCTCGCCGGGCTGATCGCCACGCCGCTGCTCCAGATTCACCGCTTCGGGCCGGCCGGCAAACGCTTGGCCGCCGGCGTGCTGCTGGCCCTGTTGCCGTCGTTGTTTCTGATCACGCTGGCGACCGCCTTCGAGCACGACTCCCGGCTGAAGGTGTTCGTGGACGCCGAGAAGCAGAAGAACCCGGACCCGCCCGCGGGCCGCTGACCACGTTCATTCTCCCACTTTGGAGCCTTGATGAAGACTGGCATGAACCTCCTCCTCTGGACGGCTCACGTCACCGAGGAACACTTCCCGGTCATCGCGGACATCAAGAAGACCGGCTTCGACGGCGTCGAAATCCCCGTCTTCGACGGCGCCCCCGCCCACTACGCGGGGCTGAAAAAGGAACTCGACAAGCAGGGCTTGGAAAGCACCACCGTCACCGTCCTCGGGCCGGACCACAGCCCCGTCAGCCCGGACGCCACGATTCGGGCCGCCGCGCTGGACCGCCTTAAGTGGGCCATCGACTGCAATCACGCCCTCGGCGCTCAGAACATGGTCGGCCCGTTCCACTCGCCGCTCGGCGTCTTCACCGGCGTGCCACCGACCGAGGACGAGAAGAAGCGGGCCGCCGACGTGATGCGCTCGGCCGCCGAACACGCGGCCCAGGCCAACGTGCAATTGTGCTTGGAGTACCTCAACCGCTTCGAGTGCTACTTCCTGACGACGGCGGCCGACGCCGTGGCCTTCGTCCACCGGGTCAACCACCCGAGTCTGAAGACGATGTACGACACGTTCCACGCCCACATTGAGGAGAAGAGCCAAGCCGCCCCGATCTTCCAGACGGCCCCGGTCCTCGGGCACGTCCACATCAGCGAGAACGACCGCGGCACCCCCGGCACCGGCCAAGTGAACTGGTGCGAAGCATTCTCCACGCTCAAGAAAGTCGGCTACGACGGCTGGCTGGTCATCGAAGCCTTCGGCCGCGCCCTGCCCGACCTCGCCGCGGCCACGAAAGTCTGGCGGGACTTATTCCCGACTCCCAAGCAGGTGTATGTGGACGGCCTGAAATGGATCAAGCAGCACTGGGAGGCCGGCGACAAGGCCCGCTAACCGCGCTGATTGTGAAGGAATTGTGAAGCCCTGCCAAATTGTCTGCCATTGCGCGCGACCGATTTGGTGAAATCGTGACAATCGGGTCGGTGCCGGTTTGACCGCCCCGGAAACGGATGGTATCTTGCGGGCCGCGCCACTCATCGATTGACGGCGGCCCACCTCTCCCTCCGCCGAGTCGCTTTTGGCCCCTGTTCGCCGCCCCGAAATTCTTCGTGTCGTCACGCACGGGGGCGGGTATCATGCAGCCAAGCAGGCTCGTCCAGCGAACGCCCTCGCGCGGGTGCTTTCCCATGGCTCACGACGTCTTCATCAGCTATTCCTCGGCGGACCTCGCGGCCGCGACGGCCGTCCGCGACACGCTGGTCGCCCACCGGGTCCGCTGCTGGATGGCGCCGGACGACATTCCCCCCGGGGCTTTGTGGGCGTCAGCCATCGTCGATGCCATCACCGACAGCAAGGCGATGGTCCTCGTATTTTCGGCGAGTTCGAACCGCTCTCCGCAGGTCGTGCGCGAGATCGAGCGGGCGGCCAATTTGAACCTTGTGATTATTCCCTTTCGCGTGGAGGACGTCGCCTACTCTAAGTCGCTCGAATACTTCCTCAGCTCCAGCCACTGGCACGACGCGACGACTCCGCCGCTCCAGCCCCACCTCGAGCGCTTGGCGAAAAACCTCACGGCCCAACTCGCGGCGTTGGCGCCGGATATCGCGCCCCGACAAACTTCCGGCCCCGAAGCGCGGACGGCGGCGGGACCCGTGCACAAGTCTGTCACCTTCATGGAAGAAAGCGACCTCGGCGACTGGGAGAATGTCGGGCCGTACGAGGTCCGCTTGCAGGCCGTGTTCGACCGGGACGAATACGCGGGCGCGGACGACCCTTACGCCTACCTGCTGCTGGAGGCCGAGGTCCGTCGAACGGACAGTGACCCGGCGCTGGACGTGCCGGCCGACATCGCCCTGGTTCTGGACGTGAGCAAGTCGATGCGGCGCGAGAACCGCTTCCAACTGTTGGAAGCGGCGGTGCGGCAATTCTTCCGCGAGGTGGGCTCCAAGGAGCGCGTCGCCATCGTGGCCTTTTCGACAGAGGCCCAGGCGATCACCAAGTTCGCCCCGGCGGACACGCTCCGACAGGACGTGGACCGGCTGATCCGGCGGATTCAGGCCGCGGGGGAGTTCGCCGAGAGGAAGACCAACATCATCCCGGCCCTGACCCAGACCGCCGAGATCTTTCGCGCGGCCGGCGCGCGGAAGGACGCCGTGCGCCGGACGTACGTCCTGACGGACGGCGGTTTCCACGACGCGCGAGAATGCGGCCCCGTACTGGCCGACGTCCGCGACCTGCGCACGGAGATCGGCATTTACGCCTTCGGGACGGAGGTCCGGCCGGATACGATGAAGCGGCTGCTCACCGGGCAAATGGGCGGGTGGGTCAAGCCGATCGCCGACCCGGCGGACATCACCCGCCACTTCGCCCGCATCGCCGAGGTCAACCACGCCTTGGTCGGCCAAGAAGCCCGGATCGTGATTAAGTTCGACGCCGACGTGACGTTGGGCCACGTCTGGTCGTTTCGGCCTTACGAGCGCCATTTCGGCCAGATCACCAAGGCCCAGAACGGCTGCGACATCGGCTTCCCCGAAAGCGACCGGACGTACTCGCTGCTCTTCGAGGTGCGCCTGCCGCCCGACGCGGAGCCGCGGACGCGGGTGGCCAAGGCGGGGGTCGTCTGGCGGAACGGAGAGCGGCAGTTCCAGCGTCAACGGGCCGTGTTCGCCGCGCGCACGCCCGGGGCCGGCAGTCGCGTCGAAAAAATCGCCGAGCGCGTCTCGGACCGCACCCGGGCCGGCCAGGCGTTTCTCATCCTCGACGCCCTCCGGCACCAGTTGAACACGGCCGGCCAGTTGGCGCGCGAGAATGCCCGCTTGAAAGTGGCCTTGTTCGAGCGCCGCAGTGACGATTTGATCGAGACGATTCAAAAGATGATCGCCAAACTCGAACGCGAGCTAGGCAAATTTGATCTGGACCCGGCCGCCGGCTTGGACGACGCGGCCGCCCTCAAGGCGGACGACGACGACGATGTCTTCGACCTCAGTCTCGGCCAAGCCATGATCCACGCCGCGGACTGGGATTCCGGCGTGGCCGTGTCTGCTTCTGAAAAGCGCCTCGGCGCGCCGGCCGGCCAATCCAGCGGGTCGGATTTTGAAATATCGCTCGTCTTACCGGACGAGAAGGACGAAGACTAAGCCGCCCCGACAATCAAGCCCCGCGGCGCGGGCGAGGACGTCGATGGCCGACCGCCTTGAGCACGAAGAACTCCTCGACCTCCGGCTTCGCGCGGATTACCGCGACGGACTGCTCTCCCACTTGCGGACCGCCTACGGCGCGACCGTCGGCGGCCGCTACCGGGTGGCGAACCTGTTGGCGGCCGGCCGGCAGAGCTACGTCTTCGCGGCGGTAGACTTGGAAGCCGGCGCCCCGGTCGTCGTGAAGCAACCGGCCTTCGACTACCGCCACCCGGTGCGAATTGACCGCCGCGCCGTGGGCGCGGCGCGGGCGGCCCTCGAGTCCGAACGCCTTGTCCTCGACGCCTGCGCCACCGGCGAGTTGCCGCGCGCGATTCAATTGCTGACCGCCCCGGCCATCGTGGCATCGGCGGGCCTGTGCCACGCCCTCGGCGGGGAGGAACTGTACCTGATCGAGGAAATGATTGAGGGGAGGAACCTGCGCGACGTGGCCTTCCACGAGGGTCGGGACTGGCCGCCCGCGGACAAAGAAGGGCTGGCGAGTCGGTTCGCCGGCCGGTTCTTGGCGTTCTGGGAATCCCTGCGGGACGCCGGATGGTTCTACGCCGACATCAGCCCCGGCAACTTGCTGGTTGAGCAAGCGACGCGCCGCCTGCGGGTCGTTGACGCCGGCTGCGCCGGCCCGGCCGCCCCGCGCGTCCGCCTGCGCGGCCTCACCCCCGCCTTCACGACACCGAACATCTACGCGGCGTTCGAATCCGGCCGACACGTCGACGGGACCGCCGCCGCCGTCCTCCCTCCCTTGGCCAAAGTCTTGCACTTTTTTCTGACGCTCTGCGAACCGCTGAACGGCTCCCGCTCGGCGACCGACGACGGGTCACTCGACCAATACTCCCCCGCGTGTCGAAAGGCGCTTGAAGCCATGCTCTGTTTGGACGCCAGCCCCGAAACGCTGCCGGCCGCCCGGAGCGCCATTGCGTCTTGGAACGGCAGGGATGAAAACAGGGTCGGAGCTTGATCATTGACGCCAAGTTCAACCAACAATTCCAGCCGTCGTCAGTCGGTCGGCGGGACCGTCACTCTTTCCACTCGAGAGTGACCTTGTCGCCCTCGGCCGGGTCGATCAGGAACAGGAACGACTCGCCCTTGCCGCGCTGGCCGTTCCCGTCCCGCGGGCCGGGGCCGCCGGTCACCAAGGCCAAGTGGGTTCCCGCGCTGACGAGTTGAATCCCGCGCTCGGGGTCCATGCGGCCCAACAGTCCCGGGAACACCGGGGCCGACAAGACGGCCGACCGCAGCACGGCCCCTTGGGCGTTCATTTGGTACAGCGTCGGCCGGGCGTCTTCGCCGAATCCTTGCCCCACGGCGTACAAGGTGTCGTCCTTCGCGTGGTACGCCAGCCCCGCCATCTCGATCCCGCGCGGCAATTCGGCCACCACGCCCCATTTTCCGGTGGCCGGGACGTACTCGCAGATCAACTTCGAAGCGACCACCAACAGGCGGTCCCGCTTGGTGTCGAAGGTGATCGCCCGCGGCCAACTGATGCGTTCCAGGGCGACGCCGGGGTCCAAGTTGACTGTCTTCTTTTTCTCCAAATCCACTTCGCACACTTCGTGCATGGTCAGCCCGTAATCCTTCTTCCCCTTCGGGTCGTGGACGAGGCGGACAACCGTGTCCGGCAACGGCTTGAGCGTGTCCTTGGCGGGGCCGTCTTGGGTGAAGTCGCCGACCGACCCGGAGACGCCGAATCGGTCCGCCGCCACGAGATGAACACCTTGGAACTTTACCTTCGGCTGGTCGGCGACCTTGGTGAGCGTCGGATATTTGGAAGACAGCCGCGGCTCATCCTGAACCCCGTCTACCGTGAACGGGGCGGCCGCATTGAAGCGGTGCGTTCCGCGGAAACTTTTGACTTCCTGCCCGGTCAATGCCCGGAGCGCTTGGACGAAAGGGCGGAACTCCGGGGAATCGATTTTGTATGGGGCGCGCAGATATTCCTTGCCTTGCCGGCCCTCGTGGAACCAGTCTTCCACGAGGGTTCCCTTCGGCACGACGGCGGCTTGGCCGTGATACCCGGCGAGGATGACTTTTTTGAGATTGGTTTTGGGCGAGGCGGTCACGGTCCAAGTGACGGAATTGTACGCACTGACGACGAGAATCACGTCCGCGCCCGGCCGGTCCACGACGACGGCGGCCGTCCCCCCGGCGCCCGGCACGCCGGCCGGTTTGGCTCCCTCGTACAGGGCGGCGACGTGAAGCTCAACGGGGGCGATCGGCTTCTCATCCTCTTGCTTCGGCGCCGCTTGACCGCCGAAAACTATCAACGTCATTGCCGAAACGACGCCGAGACAACGGCTCCACATGTGCTTCTCCGTCAAGCGATGGAACGATCCCTGCCATCATCCCGCGACGGGCGCCGGGACGCAAGAGAAACCTTCGCCGCATGTTGCCAAACTTCATCAATGGGGAGAGTGGAACCTCCTTATTGTCCGTCTGATTTGCCAACGCCAGAAATCGCTTCGCAAACCCCGGCCCCGTGCCGGTGTCTGCGTGCTTGAAGAACACAAAGGCGTCCCGCCACGGGTGGGCCAGAACCTTCTTCACCCATTCTTTCAACGCCGCATTGCCGTACTCGGGCCGGCGCAACCGCAGGCAGCCCCAGTCGGCGGTCGCCACAAAAGGGATTTCCAGATCGTCATCGGCATCGGCGACACAACGCGCCGCGTTGTGCTCGCGGAGCAGTCCGTCAACTTCCTCGTCGAACCACGACTGATGTCGAAACTCGAACGCCGCCCGCGTCCCCGGCGGCAATCACTTGAGGAACGAGAGCAACCGCGCGGCGTCCTTCTTCAAATTCGGCGGCAACTGGAACAGCAACGGCCCCAAGCGGTCTTTCAATACCTTGGCCGCGCCCAGGAATGCGGACACCGACTCGCCGGCGTCTTTGAGACGCCGTGTGTGCGTGATCTGCTTCGGGGACTTGAGCGCCAACTGGAAGTCAGCCGGGACTTGAGAAGCCCACGCCTCCAAGACCGACGACTTCGGAATCGCGGAAAACGTCCCGTTAATCTCGACCGTCCCGAAATGCTTCCCGTAATATGCGAGCATCTTTTTCTGCGCCAACTTCTCCGGGTAAATCGTCCCCTTCCACGCCGGGTAAGAGTAGCCGCTGGTGCCGACGTGGAGGTTCATTTGCCGCTCAATCAGACGGTCGCTTCGCGTGTTTACGTTTGCCTCGCTGCTATCCGCGCTTTAAACCTCTGCACCCATTCATCAATGGCGCCAGGTCGGCGACGGTCTGCAAAAAGCATAGCGAAGTTCAAGCCCACGTTGCCCGGTTGCAACCGAAACTCTCCTTGCTTCAAAGGCTCTGTCTTCACAGCCGCTGCCTTGAATGCCCGCTCCAACGTCGCAAGAAAGTCTGTATACGCCGCCGTGTCCGCGCGGAGCAATTCGCGTGCTTCCGGAGTAGCCAGCCCGTTCAACCGTTGCCGAACGGTCCTTCTCACGTATTCGTCGCCCAAGGCCGACACCGTTTCGAGAATTTTCTCTCGCCCGGGTCCAACAAGTTGTGCCGCGAAACGCAGCGTGTCACTGCACGAAGCATCACCGCTGCCCAAGCCCTCCGCGGTCAGCATCAATTCTTGGGCGGTCACGGCGTCCGCGGCCGATCTGTCCGGGCGGTCGAAAGCAAAGTCACCCGCGATCCGATCCACATCGCCGTCGCCCTGTCTCGCCTCGGCGACCAGTTCCAAGAACCGCGTCAGTCCCCGGCAAATGAGGTGGGCCTCGTCGTCATGGAACAGGTGGACTACCATGCCCCGCAGCGGGCCGAGGCAGCAGATGGCGTACGGGTTGGAATCGTTGCAGTCGGTGAACGGAACGTAGCGGAAGCCGCCGGTGAGTATCGCGGCGTAGGCGTCAACGGCCGCCAGTGGGAGAATGTCAATGCCGTCGCCGGCGGCGCCATCAGACAATGCCCAGAAAGCGCGGAAGTCGTCTGGCAAATGGACGCCGAATGCTGATTCGGTTCGCGCGATTGCAGCCCCGGCGGCCGCCTCACGCACTTGAAAGCCTGCGGCGTTCAGAAGGGAGCTAAAATTACTCATGGATCGCCGTGGAGGTGAGAACTACGATACGGAAATCATCCGATCCCCCGTTACGTCTCGTCAGCGCCGGCGATTCCGGCCAGTCGTTGCACCACCGGCATGAGGTCGTTCAGTTCCTCAATCCGCAACATGCGAATGTCTCTCACGGACGCGGCGAACCACGCCAGTTGGGTCGTGAGGTCAATCACCGCCACCATGACGGTTGCCGCCGTCACGGCCGACGCCCCGAAGTAGACGCTGCCTTGTTGCCATTGAAATTGGTGACGCTCCAAGACCCGGCGGATTTCCACATAGGCGTTGTTGTACGGGTCGCCGTAGTGGATCCGGAGTTGCTCGATGTCCATATCGAACGCGATGGCGTACACGGTGGCCTCCTTCTTAAACGAGGCCGGGAGGCCCTGACGCACCGGCATTGAACGCGGATCCCGCACCGTTGTAACGGCCATGATGTGAACCTCCGACGGATGGGTGAACGACACGGACATGATCGGTCAACGTGCATGAGGATGCAAGGTGAAAACTGTGCGTTGCCAGTCAGACGAGAGCTCAGATCGAAGCCCTTACTCCTCCGTCCCGTTTGCCCCATGATCTTCGGACGGCGTGGACTTGAGGACGGCCCCGTACTGCTCCAGTTTCTTGTGCAGGGTGTTGCGGTTGGCCACATGCCCGATCCGACATACACTGTCCTCATAGATACCCCGCCGCCGTCCCGGAAGGCGTTCATTCGTCAGCACGGGGAAATTAAGACGCCTCCGTTCTCCGCCGAGGGGCGAAAAGAAGCCGGGGTGCTGATCGGCCGATTGCAGGACGGGGAGTCGATCGGCATGCCGGCGTCGCGGCCGATGCCTACCGTCGGCGCCGGGTGTCACGAGTTGCGGGTGCGGGACGGGGGCCACCATTGGCGTCTGATGTATTTCATCGACGCGGACGCCGTCGTGCTTCTCGACGTGTTCCCGAAAAAGACGCGGAAGACGCCAGTTGCGGTAATTGACCGCTGCCAAGCCAGATTATCCGCTTACCTCGCCGCCAGATCGGCGGCCAAGAAAGAAGCCGACGGGGCGTAAACCAGTTCTCGCTCAGACCAAAGGTTTTCACATGAACACGATTGATCGCAAACATCTTGAAAAGGCCGGCTTCACCGTCGAGACGGACGCCGCCGAGTTCCTCGGGTTGGACGCCGCCGAGCGGGAATTGGTCGCGCTCCGGCTGGCCGCCGCGCGGGCGGTCCGTGCCGCGCGGGCGGCGCGGAACATGACGCAAGAGGAGTTGGCCAAGGCGATCAAGTCAAGCCAGTCCCGCATCGCCAAGATTGAGGCCACCGCCGCGGACGTGTCGCTCGACCTGTCGTTCCGGGCACTGTTCGCGGCCGGCGGGTCATTCGGCGACGTGAAGCCCGTGACGGTGGAAAAGGCCAAACCGAAGGCGGCGGTCAAAGTCTCGCGTCGTCAGTCCAAAGCATGAGAGCGGAGAGAAGCCCTCACCCCCACGGCCAGCGCACGAAGAATCGCCCAAAATGTTAAGATGGGCAATATGCATTTCGGTTGATGCGTTCAGGAATCACGGGAAAGCAAGGGTGT
>JAYTTY010000572.1:0-3699 GCA_043744795.1 Zavarzinella sp.
CGCGTGAGGGTGAAGGTTTGAGCACCAACACTCTACCGCCGGCGCTCAAGCCCCGCCACTCCTTTTCAACCCGCCAAAAAGTGCGAAAGACTAGTCGGAGTCCTTCAAATACGCCAAGGAAGCGTGCAAAGGATCCCGAGAGCGAATGAACGTCAGCAGGCGGGTGACGGCCTGTGGCTTTTGCTCGACGTGGGCAAAAAAATGGAGCAGGCCGTTCACGGCGGCGTCTTGCTTATGCCAATCCCACATTCGCACAATGGCCGACGTGGCGCTGAAGTCTTGGGTGAGAACGCCGAACCGCTCCAGCCACTGACGCGCCTCCGCGTCCGCCGACACAACGAAGGCGAGTCCTTGAGCGTGGTGGCGGTGAACGTCATTCGCGAACTGCCCGAGTTCCGTCTCCACACGGGCAATAGTCAACGCCTCGTCTTTCACCTCCACGGACAGTTCCAAGTCTAAGCCGTAGTACCCGTCAATGTCCCCAAACCGTCGTTGCTTCGCCGATCCAGTTCGGCTCTTGTCGACGATCAAGCTCAGATGCGGTCGGTCGGCTTTCAGGAAGCCGTAGGCGATTCCCTGCATCACCATGCCGGCGTTCTCCGCGTCCGTCAGAGTTCGCCGGTAGTCGCTGATAATTTGTTCAAAGAGTCGGGGCCGCGGTGTTTTCCGGCCGTAGAACGTGTTTTTCGGCAGCCGGTCAAGGCCGAAGGCGATCAAGCGCTGGCAGAGCGTGTATCGGCCGCCTTCGGACAACTTAAAGCAGTCCGAGAGCAACTCGGTGTAGTGATGCCACATGCCGGTGTTGTAAACGTAGGCGCTCGGATACCCCGTCCGGTCGGCCGCCAGAAACAAGTCGCACACCTTCTCCTCGGTGCCGCGGATGCCGACGCGCTTTACCTGTTCGTCATGCGCGACCGTCAGAGTGAGTGTGTTGACATTCTTCTCCGCGGTGGAAGTCGTTCGCGGGTAGCGCGTGAAGATGTCGGCCTCCGTCATGCCGCCGCGAAATTGCTTCGCCGCCGGGTCAAAGCGGGAAATCTGTTGGGCGGCGACGGCGAAGTCCAACGCCAAGCCGAGGACGTAAGCGGCTTTTCCGAATTTGGCGTCTACGAATGCGACGATCCGGTTGATGACCGATTTCTCGGCCTTTGAAATCTCGGGCGGGGCAAATCCCTCGGCGAATCCGATTCTCAGGAACCGACTCACGGCCGCTTCTTCAATGTCGGTCCGGCCGGTCACTTTGATCCCTCCTCGGCGTCTCGGATCAATCGGTGGAGCGGAACTCGTAAGGCGGTCGCCACTTTCTTGGCGATGTCGAGGCCGAGCCGCACTTTTCCCAACTCGATGGAACTGACGTAGGTGCGGTGAATGCCCGCGAGTTCGGCCAAGCGCTCTTGGGAAAGGCCCTGCGCTTCCCGGTATCGCCGGACCACGCGGCCAAACGTCGTGCTGATGTCGGGTTTCACGGGGTTTAACATCCCCGATCACAGACGGAATATCTACAGACGGGCGTCTGCGGACGAAATGGGAACTGTCCAGAGATGCGAGGGGTGAGTGGGGTTAACAATCGGGCAAGGACCGACGAACTGCGTCCTAGAGATCATCGAGATTGAGGGGCCGGCGAAGCGGGGTCGGCAGCAGAGGTCTTCTCATCAAGATTCATGTCATTCAGCCACAGACCACCAAGATAGCTCGCGCTCGGATCGTGGACGAAACTCTCGACCGTCGAACACGGGTCGATCCCAAGTTCTTTGAGTCGCCGATCCACTTCCTCGCCGGTGGCCCCGTCCGCGAGAATTCGCGTCCCCTCATAGTTCCACGCGACGTGACGGCCCCAATACTTCGTCAACTCGCTCTCCGGGAAGAGATCGCGGTTGCGGTTGAACATGACCGGGTCGAATTCGGTGGCGGTCATTGATGGCTCCGTCGAAAATCGGGCAATTGCATTCTACACGACGACTCCCTCCTCACACCGTAATCACCCGGTCGCGGCTGGCGATGTCCCATGTGCCGGTCACCTTGTTGTCTTCGACCACGTACGCCCGGCGGTGCAGGGCGACGGTCGGGCAGATGTGGGACGGGACGGCGTAGGCCACGGCGCCGATCTTCCAGTTTTCGGCCGCGGGGGTGTCGATGGTGAAGTGTTCCTCGTTTTGCAGGGCGGGGGTGAAGTCCGGCAGGTTCAGGAGGACGCAGCGCTTGCCGGCGGGCGGGTCGGCGGCGATGGCCTTGTGGCCGAGGTCGAAGGTCAGGCGGCCGGGCATGGGCTTGGAGACGACGCGCGTCACCACGACGGCGGCCGGCTGGAGGCCGGACAGTTCGGCGTACCGGCTGCCGTAGCCGTGGTCGTACAGGACGAACGTGCCGGGGGAGAATTGCACGCCGGGGAAGTCCATCTTCGCCCACACGGGGAACGTCGGCGTGCCGCCGCAGACCACGCGCGGCACCGGCAAGCCCGCCGTTTCGACTTGTTTCCGCAGGGCGAAGACGGGGGCGATCAAGTCGCGTACGGCGGCCTCGCGGGCGGCCAAGTCTTCTTGGTGGTTGTGCCCGTCGTAGACGTGGAAGCCGCCGACTTGCAGGTTCGGGAGCTTGGCGAGCAGCGCGTACAACTCCGCGGCGGCCGGGCCGGCGGCGATGCCGGTGCGGTGTTGGCCGACGTCGATGTCCATCAGCACGGTGAGCTTCGACGGCGCGTCGCGGAAGCCGGCGTCGAGGGCGGCGGCCGAGTCCGGGTGGTCGCACAGTACGGCGAACGTCGACCGCGAATACTTGCCCGCCAACTCCCGCACGCGGCGGACGTTCGGCCCGATGATCGGGTAGGCGAGCAGGATTTCCGGCACGCCGACCTGGGCCAACATCTCGGCCTCGGCCACCGTGGCGCACTTGTGCGAGGTGATGCCGGCCGCCAGTTGCATGGCCGTGATCTCCCGCGTCTTGTGCGTCTTCACGTGCGGGCACAGCCGGCTTGGCGACCCCGCCAGCCGGATGATCTCCGCAATGTTCGCGGCGATGAGGGCCTTGTAGAAGACCAGCCCCGGCGAGAAGACGTCGTCGAGGTTGTCAATACGGTAGACGGGGTTCATGGGTGGCTCCGGGCGAGGCGGTCAGGAGAAAATGGCGGCGCGGAGTTCATCGAGCGTGTCGACGGTGAATAGAGCGGGGATGACCTTGTCGAGCATGGCCGTATCGGCGCCGAGCAATTCCGTCTCCGCGAAGTGAACGCCGGCGTCTCCAAAGCGTCCGGACAGCGCGGCGGTGACGGACCGCATGAGCGCCGCCTGCTCGCCTTCTTTTCGGCCTCGTTCCTTGGCGAGCCGTTCGACTGACCAGACGTGCGGCACGGCGTTCTCCTGTTCGAACTCGGTGATTTGAAGCGTCAGTTGGTTTTCCAATTCGTCCGGCAGTTCCAGGAACCAATCGATGATCGTGAACGCCTGTCGAATTTCGGCCTGCTGGTACTTTTTATCATACAGCCGGCGCATCAGCCGGGACTTCCACCTGAAGCGGCCGTCGGTGTCGTCATTCGTCAAAATGCTTTGCAAATGTGCCAGGACGGCCGACCCGATGAAGCCGGGCATGGCTTCCAACTCGTCGACGCGGTCCCGCCAGTCCCACAATTTTAGTGTGTTGAAGCGATACCGCAATTCCGCGCCGGCCTGGTTTTCGCCCCAACGGGGCGGGGGAGAATAGCCAGGG
>JAYTTY010000573.1:0-3682 GCA_043744795.1 Zavarzinella sp.
GCGCTTTTTCAAGCGTTTGCAACGCCAAAATCACCGAATCCAAACCAAGCGAGTCCTAAACAATTGTCACCGTTCGACTTATAGCCGGACAGTAATGAAAAATTGTTTCAATTCTGAAAAGTGATTCTTCGAAATATAAATGCTGATAGCCGAGCACACTGTGCCAAACGCTCACTCCCCCGTCCCGTTGGCCCCGTGGTCTTCGGACGGCGTGGACTTGAGGACGGCGCCGTACTGCTCCAATTTCTTGTGCAGCGTGTTGCGGTTGATGCCCAAGCGGTCGGCGGCGGTCACTTTGACGCCGTCGCACTGGAGCATCACTTGCTCGATCAGTTCGCGCTCGACGCCGCCGACGAGGAAGTCGTAAAGTTGCGAGCCGGCGGGCATCGGGTGGCGGGTGGCGACTTCGATCAGCTTGCGCACCAGCGAGGGTACGTCGTCGGCGCGCGGCTTGAGGCTGCGGAGACTGTACTTGGGGCGGCCGAACTTCAGCAGGTCGGCGGGGATCTTTTTGCCGTCGCTCAGGACGATGAGGCGCTCGATGGTGTTTTCGAGTTCGCGCACGTTGCCGGGCCAGTCGTGGGCCATCAGGGCGGCCATGAACTCGGCCGTCAGTTCCGGGGCGTCGCGGCGGTTCGACTCGGCGTGCCGCTTTAGGAAGTGTTGGGCCAGCGGCGGGATGTCGTCCCGGCGCTCGCGCAGGGGCGGCAGCGGGATCGGGACGACGTTGAGCCGGTAGTACAAGTCCTCCCGGAAGCGGCCGGCCTCGATCTCGTCTTCGAGAGACTCGTTCGTGGCGGCGACCACGCGCACGTCCACGCGGATCGTCTTGGCGTCCCCGAGGCGCTCGAACTCGCGCTCCTGCAACACCCGCAACAGCTTCACCTGCAACTTGGGGGACATGCTGGAGATTTCGTCCAGGAAGATGGTGCCGCCGTGGGCGGCCTCGAAGCGGCCCGTCTTGTTCTCAATGGCCCCGGTGAACGCCCCCTTCACGTGCCCGAACAGTTCGCTCTCCAACAGGTTCTCGTGCAAGGCCCCGCAGTTGACGCGGATGTACGGCCCGGTGGCCCGGTGGCTGCGTTTGTGGACGGCCCGGGCGATCACTTCCTTGCCCGTGCCGGTTTCGCCGATCAGCAAGACGCTGGCGTTGCTCGGGGCGGCCAGCCGGGTGAGGCGGTAGACCTCGCGCATCGCGGGCGAATTCCCGACGATGTCGGGAAGCAACGGCTCTTCCGGGTCATGACGTGCCATCTCCGGCCCGGCTCCTTCAGACGACGGGTGTTGATCGTGCAACTCTCCGTAGCCTAGGCATAGTTGCTAGCAATTACAACACCAAATGCGGTCTATTGTGACATTTACCGACAATCATGGTCTTTATTGTCGATAGACGCCCACCAATCTGATTGGTTTTGTTGCACAGCCACCGATAAACTGCTCAAAAAATCATCAATCTGCTTTTGATTCAGGCATTCGATGACACGACATTTCACACGAGTTGAACACCTTCCACGCACAAAAAAAGGCGGGGCGGGAGACTTCAAGTCTCCCGCCCCGCCATGACGCAGTTTCTGATTCTTTGGACTTCATAGCGAACCTGAAGCCGCTCCCTTCAGGGAACGAGGCGACAATCACCCGATAAAACGTGAGGGCCGAGTCTTCGAGGCCCGCCCCCGTGTCCGCGACGACCGGCGTTTCCGGCACCAGTCGCGGACACGGGGGCGGGCCTCAAAGATTCGGCCCTTTTTCCATTCGTGTGGTTTTGGTGAACGCTGGCTATAGCCAGCGGCTACCGTTGAGAAGTCGCGGCCTTCGGGATGTAATTCAGCGTGTAGTACGCCTGCGGGTGCAGGACCGCTTCGCCGTCCGCCGACTTCACACCCCCAACGGTCACGTCGTGAAGGTGGCCTTCTTGGAGGCCATCGATGAAGAGACGCACGCTCTTGCCGTCTTTGCCGACTTCGACCTTCGTGAGCTTCGGCGTGGTCTGGTCCACTTCCGGGCTGCCGTAGTCGGCCTGGTAGATGTAGGTGAACGTCTTCACGCCGTAGGACTCGACCTTGGCGGCGGTCGCGGGGTCAATGGGCTTGGTGAACGTGAGTTCGAAGCCGTCCGGCTTGGCCCGCATTTCGTGAATCTCGAACGGGACTTTGCCGGTCCACACGACCCGTTCGAGGGAGAACGGCTTCGGCCCGCGGGAACCCCACCCGCGGTTGGTCCCGCCGGCGACCAGCGAGCCGTCCGCGCCGAAGCGCACCGGCACGATGCCGGACCCCATGCCGGCCCGGAACGGGAAGCACGCCCCCTGGTAGTGGCCGTCCACCTTCTCCAGGAAGACTCGCATGATGGTGCTGTGCGTCTGGTCGCCGACGAACAGTTGCTTCCCGAACGGGCCGAACTTGCCGCCCGAGAGGTCGCAGTCGAGGCCGGCGGCGGACTGGCCCATCTTGCCGTAGGGGAAGAACACGCACGTCGGGTTCAGTTGCGGGATCTTCTTGGCCTCGACCATCATCCGGCTCTTG
The DNA here is from genome assembly GCA_043744795.1 of Zavarzinella sp. Classification (GTDB taxonomy): domain Bacteria; phylum Planctomycetota; class Planctomycetia; order Gemmatales; family Gemmataceae; genus Zavarzinella. The sequence continues at coordinate 2,523 of JAYTTY010000573.1, forward strand.
CTCTTGGGGACGGTCGGGGCGTCGCCGAGGTACTTGGCCTCCGGCTCCTTGTACCACTTGAAGCCGCCGGGATGGCCGACGAAGGCCCCCTCTTTGATGTGCTTCAGGCCGCAGGCGCCGTTCCACGGGCCTTGGTTGTCCGTGTAGAACACGTCCCCTTCCGCGTTGAAGCCGACGCCGCCGGGCGAGCGCACGCCGCTCGTCGTCGGGACGAACTTCCCCTCCGGCGTGATCTTCCCGGCCCAGCCGCGGAACTTGCTGTTGCTGTCGAACGAGCCGGTCAGACACAGGGCGAACCAGATGTTGCCGGCCTTGTCGAACCGGGAGCCGAAGGCGTACTCGTGGTAGTCGCCGTTGACCTCCCAGCCTTCGGAGTAGACTTCGAACACGTCGGCCTTGCCGTCGCCGTTGGTGTCCTTGATGCGGGTCACGTCTGGCCGCTGGGTGACGTACAGGTAGCCGTCCTTGCCGGCCGCGAGGCCGAGGATTTCGTGCATGCCGTGGGCGTACCGTGTGAACTTCGCGTCGGCCGGGTCTTTCGCGTAGGCGTTGTCCACGACCCACACTTCGCCGCGGCGCGTGCCGACGGCGATCTTGTTGTCGGGCAGCACTTCGATGGCCCCCATCTCCAGCGTCTCTCCGCGGGGGAGTTCGTACTTCACGATGGGGTAAAAGTCGTCTTCGACCGCGTCCTTCTTCTTGGACTGGGCGACGGCGGTGGAGAGTGCCGCGAGGGCGACGAGAGCGGCGGATAGGAAACGGGAGGGGAGCATTATTGGGATTCTCAGGTCAAGTTTCCGGTCAATTCGCCGATTTCACCAAGCGAGGTTTTGTCTTCGTTGGAGTCCCGGCTTCAGCCGGTCTTCGAGACGTCACACATCAAATCTCTGTCGTCGCAGGGGAGCAGTCATCTGCCGAAGACCGGCTGAAGCCGGGACTCCAACGAAGACAAATCCAAGCCGCATCGGGAGCAGTCATCCGCCGAAGACCGGCTGAAGCCGGGACTCCAACGAAGACATATCCAAGCCGCATGGGGGCCGTCATCCGCCGAAGACCGGCTGAACAGTAGTTCCAACGCCTGCTCCTCGTGCTTTCTAGGGGTTTTCGGCGGTTCCGTCTCCGGGCTTGGTCATGGGATGGCGGGCGCGGAGCCGATCAGC
>JAYTTY010000574.1:0-3675 GCA_043744795.1 Zavarzinella sp.
CCGCCGCGCAAGCAAGGGGGTTGGTCTCACACCCTTGCTTGCGCGGCGGGCTATCACTCACTGGCCCCGCCGCCTTGCCCAGCCGTCACGGACGCCTCACTCACTTGCCCTTCGCCGGCCGCCCGCTGGCTTTCCGGATTGATCCGCGGCCGGCGGGTGTCTAAACTAAAGCGGAAGTTGTCCGGCGCGAGAATTGTTCCCGCCCGGCGGCCCGCCCGCCCGGCGGAACCGTCGAAGTGCCGGAAAACTCGCCGACGTTTTCCCCGTCCCCCTGTATCCGGGTGAAGTTCCCGGCCGAAGTGAGTCTCACTCGCCGGTCGGACACTCACTGACCGGGTCGGGCGTGGAGGAGGCCACACCAAGATGCACCGTCTTTCTCACCCGCTGCTCCTGCTCTGCCTTGTCGCCGGCCCGGCCGCGGCCGACGACGGGCTGCCGTGGGCCAACAAGTTCTTCACCGGCAAGGAGGAGGCCCCCCCGCCGGTCATCGTCCACGACTTCGGCACGCTCCCCAAGGGGACCGTCCGGACCCACAAATTTACGATGACGAACATCTACGCCTTCCCGATGCAGGTCGAGCAGCCGAAGCCGAGCTGCGGGTGCGTGACCGTCCTCGCGTACACCGGCAAGATGGACTCCAAGGAGACCGGCTACATCGAGATCAAGATCGACACCTCCCGCGTGGAGGGGGTGAAGGTGGTGCAACTGCCGGTCAAATTCATCGGCCAGAACCCGAAGACCGGCCAGCCGTTCTGGTCCATCGCCCAGCTTCAAATCCTGGCCGTCAGCCGGCCGGACATCTTCATGGCGCCCGGGGCCTTCGCCTTCGGCGTCAACGCGGCCGGCGCCAAGAACTCCCAAAGCCTGACGCTCACCTACAGCGGCCGGCTGCCGTTCTGGAAAGTCACGGACGCGACGTTCAACAAAGACCTGTACGACGTGACGTACACGGCGGTGCCCGCGGAAGTCCGGGGCAACGTCAGCTACCTCGTCAAAGTCACGTTGAAGGAAGGCGCGCCCGTCGGCAAGATTGACGACCAGATCGTGCTGAAGACCAACGACCCGGCCGCCCCGGCGCTGATGGTGAACGTGACCGGCGAAGTGCAGGCCGCCCTGAGCCTCGTCGGCGGCGACGGCGGCGGGGACACCGTCCGCCTGGGTGCCGTCGAGGTCGGCAAGAAGGTCGAGAAGCGGCTGATCGTCCGCAACGACAAGCCGTTCAAGATCGCCGCGGTCGGCGGACAGGGGGACGGCGTGACGGTCTCGCTGCTGCCGATCCCGGCCGCCAAGTCGCACGTCGTCACCGTGCAGTTCCAGCCGGAAAAGATCGGGGCCGTCAAGAAGGTCTTGGTCGTCAAGACGGACGGCGGCGAGTCGATCCAACTGACCGTCGAGGCGTCGGGCAAGGCGGCGGCCGCGGCCGACCCGGCCCCGAAAGCCCCCGCGCCGTGACCGGGCCGGACGACCGCGTGTGCCTGTGCTTCCGCGTGACGCGCCGGAAGTTGGAAAAGTTCGTCCGCCTGCACCGCCCCAAGGTCGCCAGCCAGCTTTCGGAATGCGAAGGGGCCGGCACCGGGTGCGGGTGGTGCGTGCCCTTCCTGCGGCAAATTTTCGAGACCGGCACGGCCGACGGCGCCGTGGAACTCGAGGTGATGACCCCCGAGGAGTACGGCCGCCGCCGGGCGGCCCACATCGCGGCCGGCAAGGGGACGCCGCCGGCCGTATAACAAACTCCGCCGGTCGCGTGCCGTGGCCCAGAGGAAGATGGCGTGGCCAGACTCATCGTCATCAAGGGGCCGGACGAGGGCCGCCAGTTCGACCTGCCCGACGGCGAGGCCGTCACCGTCGGCCGCGACCGCACCAGCCACATCACCCTGCACGACACGGAAGTCTCCCGCCGGCACGCCGAACTCAAGCTCGTCGGCGGCAGTTGCACCGTCAAAGACCTTCACAGCGCCAACGGCACCTTCGTCAACGCCCGGCCGGTCCGGGAACACGTCCTCACGCCCGGCGACCACATCACCATCGGCCAGAGCATCCTCGTCTTCGGCGGCGTCCGCGGGGAGCGCGCGTCCGGCCTGACGCAACTCGCCAACCAGATCCACATGGTCGGCCCGAAGTCCGAGGACCGGCCGTCGGCCATCGTGAAGACCGTCGCGGAGGACGAGGGGAGTCGCATCCTCTCGCTGCCGGACAAGTCCGGCAGCCAATGGATGCGGACGCGCCTGGCGTCCTTGAGCGTGATGTACGAGACGACGCAGGCCGTCAGCCACATCTTGGACCTCGACCAACTGCTCGACCGGATACTTGAGTTGATCTTCAACTCCATCCCGGCCGACCACGGGTGCGTGATGCTGCGGGCGGGGGACGGCGCCAAGTTCGAGCCGAAGGCCATCCGCTTCCGCAACCCCGGCGTCGGGCCGGAGAAGATGACCGTCAGCCGGACCATCATCGACTGGGTGCTGCGGGAGAAGCAGGGCGCCCTGATCTCGGACGCGGCCCGCGACGACCGCTTCGCCGGCGGCAACAGCATCACGCGGTTCAACATCCGCGAGGTGATCTGCGTCCCCATGAAGGGCCGGCACGAGACGCACGGCGTCCTGTTCCTCGACACGACGACCAAGGCCAACGACATCGCCAAGCGGGCCGCCGCGGACGTGCCCGGCCAACTCACCGAAGAGCACTTGGCCTTGGCCATTGCCATCGCCCACCAGGCGGCCCTCGCCGTCGAGGAGACGCGCTACCACCACGCCATGCTCTCCGCGGAGCGCCTCGCGGCCGTCGGCCAGACGATCGCGGCCCTGTCCCACCACATCAAGAACATCATGCAGGGCGTGGTGTTCGGCAGCGAGATGGTGGAGTCCGGCATCGCGGACGACGACCGCGGCCTGCTGATGAAGGGGTGGAAACTCGTCGAGAAGAACCAAGCCAAGATCCACGGCCTGGTGCTGGACATGTTGAGCTACTCGAAGGACCGCGAGCCGGCCATCGAGATGATCGACTTGAACAAGGTGGTCGAGGACGTGATCGAACTCACTCAGCCGCGGGCCGAGGACATCGGGGCAAACCTGGAAGTCCGCCTGTCGCCAGCGCTCCCGCCCGTGCCGGCCGACCCGGACGGGCTGCACAAGGCCGTGCTGAACATCGTGGGCAACGCCCTCGACGCCGTCGAGGGCCGGGAAGACCCGTACGTCGGCGTGCAGACGCTGCTGGAGCCGGGCGGCGAGTGGGTCCGCATCATCGTCTTGGACCACGGCCCCGGCATCCCGGCCGACATGATCGCGGACATTTTCAAGCCGTTCGCCAGCACCAAGGGGGCGCGCGGCACCGGCCTCGGCCTGCCGGTGAGCCGCAAAATCCTGCGCGAGCACGGTGGCGACGTGGTGGTGGAGAGCAAGCCCAACAAGGGGAGCAAGTTCGTCCTGCGCCTGCCGCTGAAAAGCCCCTTGATGAGCGATGCCGGCGGGACGATGCAGATGCCGGTGTTCCAGGAGCCGGAGCCGGAGTGAAGCGGGGAATGCGCTGGCCGCGAAAGGCAACCTCACCCCCCGGCCCCCTCTCCGCGGCGGAGAGGGGGAGCAAGAGGCCGGTTCCCCCTCTCCGCTTCGGAGAGAGGGTTAGAGCAGAGGTCATATTGCCGTAGCGGTGGGACCGGCGTCCCGCCGGTCGGTGAGA
>JAYTTY010000575.1:0-14470 GCA_043744795.1 Zavarzinella sp.
CCCCCCCCCCCCGCGTATCTCGCCTTGATGGCCCCGTCTCCGCGAGTGTCCCCATGCGTTTCCCGATGATTGCCGGTCTGTTGCTCTGCCCGTTGACGCTACCGGCCGCCGAGGTTGAGGCGCGATTGAAAGATCACGTCCCGGTCGTGGACGGGTTGGTTAAGGAACATTTGGCCAGCCTCGTGGACATGTACAAGACCTTCCACCAGAACCCGGAACTCTCCTTCAAAGAAGAGAAGTCGGCGGCCAAGGTCGCGGGCGAGTTGAAGAAGCTCGGCTTCGAAGTGACCGAGAAGGTCGGCGGCACCGGCGTCGTGGCGGTGATGAAGAACGGCGACGGGCCGACGGTGCTGGTGCGGGCCGACATGGACGCCCTGCCGGTGACGGAGCAGACGGGCGTGCCGTACGCCAGCAAGGTGATCGTCCGCGACAAGGCCAACCGCGAAGTGGGCGTGATGCACGCCTGCGGGCACGACGTCCACATGACCTGTCTGGTCGGCACGGCCCGCGTGCTGGCGGCCACGAAGGATAAGTGGAAGGGGACGCTGGTGATGATCGGCCAGCCGGCCGAGGAGATCGGGGCCGGGGCCAAGGCCATGCTCGAAGACGGCTTGTTCAAGCGGTTCCCGAAGCCGGACTTTTGCCTCGCCCTGCACGCGGACGCCCTGTTGGAAGCCGGGCACATCCACTTCACCGAGGGGCTGGCGATGGCTAACGTGGACACGGTGGAAGTGCTGGTGAAGGGCAAAGGGGGCCACGGCGCCGCCCCGCATAATTGCGTCGATCCCGTCGTGATCGCCGCCAAGTTCATTCTCGACTTGCAGACCATCGTGGGCCGGGAAGTCAACCCGGTGGACCCGGCCGTCGTGACGGTCGGCTCGATCCACGGCGGCACGAAAGCCAACATCATCTCGAATGAGGTGAAACTGCAAATCACCGTGCGGTCCACGAAGGATTCGACGCGGAAACTGATCCTGGAATCCATCGAGCGCAAGGCGAAGGCCGCCGCCCTGAGCGGCAACGCCCCGGAGCCGGTCGTGACGATCTTGGCCGACGAGTTCACGCCCAAGCTGGAGAACAACGTGGACCTGACCCGCAAGACGGTCGGCCTGTTCCGGCAACTGCTCGGCGACGACAAGCTGCACCCGCGCCCGACCATCATGGGGGGCGAAGACTTCTCCCGCTACTCGCTCAACGGCCAAATCCCGGTGTTCATGTACTTCCTCGGCTCCGTCTCGGCCGACCGCGTGGCGACTTCCAAGAAGGAGGGCGGCAGCCCGTTGCCCGGCGCCCACACGGACGGCTACTTTCCCCAGCCCGATTTGACCGTGAAGACCGGCGTGAAGACGATGTCGATGGCGGTGTTGAATTTGATGGCGAAATAGGCGGGAATTGCCGCCGCAAAGGCAACTTCACCCCCCGACCCGCGGCGGAGAAAAACGGTCCCCCTCTTCCGGCTTTGCGGGAGAGGGTTGGGGTGGGCTGATCGGAACTTCCTCTTGCGTGGGCTTGGCGTTCATCCCGAAACTGTTACGCCTTTGCGTCGGCGAACAGCTTTCGCCGCAGACGGCCGACGGTGGCGCCGAACAGCCGCCCGATCATTCCCACCGCCTTTTTCTGCGGCACGGCGTCCAGCGCCGCCCGGATGTCTTTCCCGTCGGGCCGGCCCAGGACCGCCCCGAGCGCCAGCGCCATTCCCGTCAGTTCCCCTTTCCCCGCCTCCCCCATCTTCGACTTCAACTTCCCATACGCCGACGCCAGCACCTCGCGGCTGCCCGCCGGCGTCTCCCCCGGCCGGGCGTTGTTTACGGTGTTGCGCCCGGGCGCCCGCAGGCATCCCCGCGTCATCACCGTCCCAAACCGCGTGTCCTTTTGGGGATGAGGATGCGCGGCGGGGTGCGGAACCGGGTGGGGGCGAATGTCGCGGCGGGACGGTCCATGTCCTAATTCCCCTGCGACTGGGCCGGCGAACCAATTGTCGGATGAGTAGAAAGTCTTCAATGACCCCTGTCGATCCCAACTTCCGATCAGCCCAGTTGAGGGCTAATGAACCGATAAGATGGCATGAAGTTGCTATTGCCGAGTTGCTGACCGGGGACAGTTCGCGTGGACCGATTCGCGAGAGTCATCTTGGGGTATCACGGCGCCCGCGAAGGAGAACACGCGGATTTCGCACGGCGGCTCTTGCTTGACACCGAGGCGACCTCGCATTCTCGTTGACACGACGGCGACCAGCGGGGAAGATACGCCCAAGCCGAAGCGGTCGGCGGGCATCCCCGGCAATTGGCGTTCGGCATTTGACAGAACGAGCAACCGGATTCGGCAGAAAAAACACTGTCCAATACTGATTCGGCCTTGGAGGACGCAGGGGTGGCGCGGCATATCGATACTGCTCTGTTCCGTGAAGCCCGCAACGCCGGCGGTTCGGTCGAGCGCGTCCGTGAACTCATCGCAGCCGGGGCGGACGTGAATCGCCGCCACAAGTGCGGCAACACGCCGCTCTGGGCGGCGTCCTACCACGGTCGGGAGGACACGGTGGCGGCTCTGCTCGCGGCCGGTGCGGATGTCGGCGTGTACGCGGACGACGGGTCTGGGCCGCTCCACTGGGCGGCCAGCAACGGCCGCCGCGCCGTCGCGGAGATGCTGCTGGCCCACGGGGCGGACCCGAACGCGCTGCGGGACAGCGGGCAGTCGGTGCTGGCGGCCGCGATCTCGAACGGCCACGCCGAACTCGCCCGCCGGTTGGTCCAGGCCGGGGCGGCGGTCGATCATCGGTATTTCGAGCGGTTGATGCCGGAGTTCGCGGATTGGTGCGGCCAGCCCGAGATCGCTGTCATGCTCCGACGCTCGCGCAGGTCCAAGTCAAGCCGAATAAAGCGCGGCATGACGGGTTTTTCGGAGTTGTAGCCCGCACGGCCGCCGCAGCAACTGAACTTGAACGTCCGGCAAGGGCGCCATGCCCACGGCTCGGCGTGGGCTTGTGAGCGACTCCCCCGGCCGACGGGCCTTGACCGGCTTCAAGAGTTTCCCGCGAAGATAAGCCCGAATTTACCCCCCGTTCATTGAGACCGGACCCCCGCGGGTTACAATTCACCTTCACCATGCGGACATCGGCCCGCAGTCACATCGGGAGAACTACCATGATCGCGCGGCAGTCGGGTTTTTTCGCAATGGTCTCGGCGCTGGTCGCGCTGGTCGCGTCTGGGCCGCCCGGGCGGACGGAGTCGCCCAAGGGGGGCAAGGCCGAGAAGGGGGCCGTCGCGTGGACGGACACGTTCCCCGTCGAGCCGGGCGACCTCGGGCCGACGGGGCGGAACCCGTACTTCGTCTTGGAGCCGGGGTACGTCCTCGTCCTGCGCAAGGGCGACGAGGAGAACACCATCACCGTCCTCGACGAGACCAAGAAGGTGGACGGCGTCGAGACGCGCGTGATTGAAGAGCGCGAGACCAAGGGCGGCAAGCTCGTCGAAATCTCGCGGAACTTCTTCGCCATCAGCAAGCGCACCAACAGCGTCTACTACTTCGGCGAAGAGGTGGACATCTACAAGGACGACAAGGTCGTCAGTCACGACGGCGCCTGGCTCTCCGGCGTCAAGGGCGCCAAGTTCGGCCTCATGATGCCCGGCACCCCGCTGGTCGGCGGCCGGTATTACAACGAGGTCGCCCCCGAGGTGGCCGTGGACCGGGCCGAGATCGTGAGCGTGACCGAGACCGTCGAGACCATCGCCGGGACGTTCAAGAATTGCCTGAAGGTCGAAGAGACGAACGAACTCGAACCCGGCGTCAAGGAATACAAGTATTACGCCCCCGGCGTGGGCTTGGTCAACGACGACAAGGCCGAGTTGGTCAAGTACGGCAAGGCCGACAAACTCAAGAAGAAGGACTAACCATGACCGCGCGCCTCTCATTCCGAACGGCCCTGATTCTCGTGGCCCTCACGGCCGGCGCCGCCGCCGCCGGCGTCCGCGTCAAGCTGGAAGACGTGCCGAAGCCGGCCGTCAAGGCGGTGCAGGACCGCTTCGCCAAGGCGACCGTCCGAAACGTGGACAAGGAGACCGACGGCAACTTCGAGTTCGCCATGAAGGAGGGCGACAAGCTCTTCGACGTCGGCGTCACGGCCGACGGCAAGCTCATCGACATCAAGGAAGAAGTCGAGGAAGACAAGCTCCCGAAGGCCGTCAAGGACGGCCTGCTGAAGAAGCACCCCGGGGCCAAGATCGTCGAGACCGAGAAGGTGACCGCCCTCGGCGGCAAGAAGGAAAAAGTCACGTATGAGATCAAGGTCAAAGTCGAGAAGAAGACTTTTGAAGTGACGCTCGACGAGGCGGGGGCGCCCGTCGGCGATTGACCTGCAAGGAAGAGGTGTCGCCGTGCGGTTGTTGTTCGTCTGCGGCCGGAATCGCCTCCGAAGCCCGACCGCGGAACAGGTCTTCGCCGGGGTGTGCGGAGCCGAGACCCGCTCGGCCGGCGTCAACCCGGACGCCGAGGAGCCGCTGTCGGCCGAAGACATCGCGTGGGCGGACGTCATCTTTGTCATGGAGCCGGCGCACCGCGCCAAGATGGCCCGGAAATTCACGTCCCACCTGCGCGGCAAGCGGGTGGTGTGCCTGGGCATCGCGGACGAGTATGAATACATGCAGCCGGCGTTGATCCAACTCCTGTGGGACCGCGTCCCGAAATCGCTTCCGGCCCTCGCGGCCGCGAGGCCCGAGTAACTTCTGTAAATTGACAGCGAAGGCCGTCCCTGAGGTATGCCATGTTCGGTTGGCTGTTCAGAAGACCGCCGGCCGTCCCCGACCGCCTCACGGTCGAGGATGTGGATTACTTCCTGGACGGCGGAACCACCGTCGTCGTCGGCGTCGATTCAGACGGCCGGTCTCGGAGCATCCGGCTTACCCAACACATGTTTAAGCAGCGCGGCGGGGTCGGCTGGCTGTATGTAGACCGCCGCCGGGTTCCCCGCCGGGGCGACGCCGAGCGGGCCGTCGTGCGGCTCCTGCGGACGTGTTTGGAGGAACTCCGGCAACGCCCGCCCGACCGCCGGCCGGGCGAACAGACGATGGCTGAGGCGCTCGGCGGCCGCGGGGCCGTGCTGTTCGGGTCGGCCGACCTCGCCGAGATGGCCCGGATGACTTCAGCCGAACGCACGGGGCGGCTGATCGCCGACATGCTGGCGTACATCGAATCGGACCAGTATGGCCAAGTCACCGATTAAGGGCATGGCGGCCGGCGATGATCGCCGATGACTGGGCCGGCGCTTGACCGGTCCCGGCCCGCGCTCCGCTCCGAAGACTCCGCGTCGCGGCTAAACGGGCGTTGCCTTCGGACACGATATTTTTCCGCGGAGGTTCCCGTGCGAATCACCATCACCCCCTTTTGCTTCCTCCTGTTGGCGCTGTTCCTCATCGGCGGCGCGCCGACCAACGGCGAACCGAAAACCCCGGACGCCCGCCTCGCGCCCTACTCATCGGACCCTGGGCATCCGTGGAATCGCCTGCACCACGCGCTGTTCGTGCGCACGACTGCCGACGGCAGCAAGCACGCCCATACCACGGACCCGCTGCTGTACACGGGCGGCAACAAATTTCTCCTCGACGGGGAGCCGCACCGCCGGGCCGTCGCGGCGTTGGACGAGTTCTTGAAGGCCGACCCGTCGGCCGAGGCCCCGGTGAAACGGCTGATGCTTCAACATGATCTGTGGGCGGCGTTCGACTACGCGACGTGGTACCCCGACAACTGGGTCCACTCCGCGAAGGACGAGCCGGCGGCGATTGCCCTGCGCGCCCGGCTGGCCAAGGCCATCGGCCGCCTGGCCCTGAGCGACCGCGAACTGGCCGCGCTGCCGGACAACTACGCCGAGGCGGTGACGGCGAAGACCTACCCGGCCGCCCACGACCCGGCGCGGCCGAGCCAGCCGTTCCTGCCGGCCGACCTGTTCGACCCGGCCGGGCCGTGGGTGCGCTTCCACGAGGACAACACGAAGCCGATGACGCAGGAGCATTTCAACGAGGTCGGCGGGCGGTCCGCCCACATCGTCTTCCTGAAACTGCCCGGCGGCCGGGCGGCGACGGAGGAATACCTGAAGGCGTTGCGCCGCGACCATGTGACGCAGTTCCCGCCCGGCACGGCCGTCGCGATGGTGCGCCGAGCGCTGGCCGTGGACGCCTCGGCCAAGCTACGCGTGACGCCGGTCACAGAGTTGGTGCAAATCCGCGTCTACCGCCGCGTCCCCGCCCTCGACGGGCCGGCGGACCTGCCGCATTTTCAAACCAAGCCGGGGGAGCAGGACGTGTACGAGTTCGTGCTGGACCGGCCCAAACTGTTCGCCGGCCTGCGCGCCGTCGGCCCCGACGAGGCGGAAGACCCGTTCCGCCGAAACGACACCGACCCGTTCACGAAGCCGGCCCCCAAACCCGCCGCCCCGGACATCGGCGCCGCCCCGCCGCCGCCCGGCAAGCAACTGCAAAGCTGCACCGGCTGCCACGCCGGCCCCGGCATTTACTCCGTGAACAGCATGCAGCGCGGCCTCAAGGATTCAGGCACGCGGTTCCGCACCTACGCCTGGGACGTGGAGCTGAATTTCACGCCGTACAACAAGACGAAGCGGTACGATTGGGGGATGCTGCAAGGAAGGTTGGAGGCGAAGTGAGGGGGCGGTTCTGGAGCGCGGGGCCGGAATACAGAAAAGACATTTTTAGCCACGGATCGAACACGGAACAAACACGGATAAAGGCCGAATAGCAGTTCCAAAACGAAAACCAAGACGGATGAAAGGCACGGATGCGACACGGGCCAAACAAGTGGTGATGTCTTGTCCGTGTCGCATCTGAGTTTTCATCCGTCTTCGGTTTTAGAAATGCCTTTTGCCTTTATCCGTGTTTCATCCGTGTTCGATCCGCGGCTAAAAATGTCTTTCCTCTTGCACGGCCCCGCGCTCCACTCCGAAGCGTCGCGTCGCGGCTAAACGAGGCGTTCAACATGCTAACTCGACTCCTTCTCCTCCTCGCCGTCGTCCCGGTTCTCGCCCGCGCCGACACGCCCGCGAAGAAGCCCAACGTCCTCGTCGTCATCACGGACGACCAGGGGTACGGCGACCTGTCGTGTCACGGCAACCCGGTGTTGAAGACGCCGAACATTGACGCGCTGCACGGCCGCAGCGTGCGGTTCACGAACTTTCACGTCAGCCCGACGTGCGCCCCGACGCGGGCGGCGTTAATGACCGGCCGGCACGAGTTCAAGAACGGCGTCACGCACACCATCAACGAGCGGGAGCGCCTGAGCCTCGACTCGTTCACGCTGGCCCAATTGTTGAAGTCGGCGGGGTACGCCACCGGCATCTTCGGGAAGTGGCACCTCGGGGACGAGGCGGCGTACCAGCCGAACAAGCGCGGCTTCGACGAAGTGTTCATCCACGGGGCCGGCGGCATCGGGCAGACCTACCCCGGCAGTTGCGGGGACGCGCCGAACAACTCGTACTTCAACCCGGCCGTCCTGCACAACGGCGTCTTCGAGAAGACCGCGGGCTACTGCACCGACGTGTTCTTCGAACAAGCGGCCAAGTGGATTGACGCCCGGCGCGCCAAGCCGGAGCCGTTCCTGTGCTGGATCGCCACCAACGCCCCGCACGCCCCGCTCGACTGCCCGCCCGAGTACGTGAAGCAATACGCGGGCAAGATTCCGGCCCATGTGAAGGGCAAGCAGGCGGACGACGCCGCCAAGTTCTTCGGCATGGTCGCCAACATCGACGACAACGTCGGCAAGCTGACGGCCCGGCTCAAGGAGTGGAAACTGGACGACGACACCGTCGTCATCTTCATGACCGACAACGGCGGCACGGCCGGCGTCCCCGTGTTCAACGCCGGCATGCGCGGGGCCAAAGTGACGCCGTCTGAAGGCGGCACGCGCGTGCCGTTCTTCTTCTCGTGGCCGAAGCGCTTCCCGGCCGGCGTGGACGCGCCGGCCTTGACCGCCCACATCGATTTGTTCCCGACGCTGGCCGAACTGACCGGGGCGGCGATTCCCGCGACGGTCAAGCCCGACGGCCGCAGTCTCGTCCCGCTGCTGACCAACAAGGACGCCGCGTGGGAAGACCGCACGCTCTTCACGCACGTCGGCCGCTGGGACAAGGGCAAGGCCGCCGACGCGAAGTACCACACGTGTGCCGTCCGCACCGCCCAATACCGTCTGGTGAACCCCGGAAGAAAAGCCGAGGCGTGGGAACTGTACGACATCGCCAAAGACCCCGGCGAGAAGACCGACGTGGCCGCCCGACGCCCGGAAGTCGTCCGCGACTTGCGCGGCCGCCTCGACAAGTGGTGGGATGAAGTCACCCCGCTGCTCGTGAACGAGAACGTCACCGGGCCGGCGAAGAACCCGTTCCACGAACTGTACTGGAAGCAGTTCGGCGGCGGGCCGAAGAAGTGACAAGAGAAGCGATTGAACCACAGAGGACACAGAGGACACAGAGAAAGTAAGAGAAAGACCTTTTCTCGGGTCTTATCTCTGTGTTCTCTGTGCCCTCTGTGGTTCAATTTCTTCTTTCGGGGAACCACTCATGACCGCCGCCGAGATCGTCGACGAACTCAGAAGCCAAGGCGCCGAGTCCTACAAGAAAGTGATGTGCGCCCACGGCGTGCCGGAGCCGTTCTTCGGCGTGAAGATCGAATACCTAAAGACGATCCAGAAGCGCATCAAGACCGACTATCGGCTCGCGCTGGCCCTGTATGACACCGGCGTCTACGACGCCATGTACCTCGCCGGCCTGATCGCCGACGACGCGAAGATGACCAAGAAGGATTTGCGGCATTGGGTCAACACGGCGACGTGCGGCGTACTGTGCGAGTACACGGTGCCGTGGGTCGCGGCGGGGGGCAAGCACGGGCGTGAGATGGCCCTTGAGTGGATCGATTCCAAGAAGGAGAACGTCGCGTCCGCCGGGTGGGCGACGCTGACCAGTCTGGTGGGCGTGACGGCCGACGACGACCTCGACATGGCCGAGTTGACGGAACTGCTGAGGCGAGTGCAAAAGACGATCCACACGCAGCCGAACCGCGCCCGGTACGCCATGAACGGCTTCGTGATCGCCGCCGGGTGTTACGTCCCGGCCCTCACGGACCTCGCCCTGCAAGCCGCGGCGGCCGTCGGCCCCGTGACCGTGGACATGGCCGGCACGGCCTGCAAAGTCCCCGACGCGGCGGCGTACATCCGCAAAGTCCAAGCCCGCGGCACCGTCGGCAAGAAGCGCGCGTCGGCGAAGTGTTGAGCGCGGGGCGTGCCTCGGGGCAGGCAGTCGCCGGTGAACTGGCAGCGCCAGCGGTCGCCTTTTTTCTGCAAAGACGCCACGGCGTTCCCCGGAAAGATCGCGGCCCGTGCCATGCGAAAGACGGGGTTGCCGAAGATTTGCAGAAGCGGAAAAGTTGAATTTCAAACACGCCCAGAAAATACGGCTGTTTTGAGTTACCCGACTAGGATTCGAACCTAGACGAAGAGTGCCAAAAACTCTTGTGCTACCGTTACACTATCGGGTAATCGTCCTGACCGGCTTCCCGGCCGATGAGTGTAAATTACCAAGCTCCCCCGCCGCCGGCAAGCCGAGTCGCCGGCGGGGCGGCAATTCCGCGCGGCGGGGTCTGTTTCTCGGCCCGGCGCGCGGTAGGATTTCCATGCGACTGTCTCGGAACGCCCGGGGAGTATTTCCATGTTCCGCGTCCGCACCATCCTGTACCCGACCGACTTCTCCAGCTTCTCGAACCACGCCTACTTCCACGCGGTCGCCTTGGCGGAAAGTCTCGGCGCCTCCCTGGCCGTCACCTACGTCGCCACGCCGGACCAGCGCAACCAGTTGGACTACTGGCGCGGCCAACTCGACCAGATCCGCCCGGCCAACCCGGCGATCGACGTCAGCCACGTGTTCCTGCAAGGCGACCCCGGCGCGGAGATCATCCGGTACGCCCAAGAGGCCGGCATCGACCTGATCGTCATGGGCACGCACGGCCGCACCGCCGTCGAACGCCTGCTGACCGGCAGCGTCGCCGAGCAGGTGTTGCGCGGCGCCCACTGCTCCGTGATGTGCGTCAAGTTGCCCAAGGGCAGCCCGGACCCGGAGCGGCCGCTCGTCGGCGCCGCGGCCACCGCGTAGGGGGACTTCCCGTGGATCAACTCTGGGCCCCGTGGCGGCTCGCCTACGCGAAAACCGACGGCCCCAAGCCGGCCGGGTGTTTCGTGTGCAACGCCGTCAACGGGTCGGCCGACCGCGAGAACCTCGTCGTGTTCCGGTCGGACTTGACCGTCGTGATCCTCAACCGCTTCCCCTACAACAACGGCCACTTGCTGGTGTGCCCCAAGGCCCACAAGGGCGAACTCGACGAGTTGACCGACGCGGAATTGCTGGACGCCCAGTTGGTGTTGCGGAAGATGCTCGCCGCCCTGAAAGTGGCCGTCAACCCGGATGGATTTAACGTGGGATTGAATCTGGGCAAGGCCGCCGGGGCCGGGCTGCCGGGGCATTTGCACTGGCACGCCGTCCCGCGCTGGGTCGGGGACACGAACTTCATGCCCATCATGTCCGACGCGCGGGTGATCGTGCAGTCGCTCGATGCGCTGTGGGAGTTAATGGCGGCCGAGTTAAGAAAAGACTAACCACAAAGGCACGAAGGTCACACGAAGTTTCACAGAGAAGAGTCGGGAAGAAGTTTCTCTTCCGTTTTCTTTGTGAGTCTTCGTGCGACCTTCGTGCCTTTGTGGTGAGTCTTCTTTCACGCCCGCTTCTTTAGCAACTCCATGTGCTCGAACTTTTCGCCCAGGACCGTCTTGCTGTCCACGTTGAGCCACTGGTCGAGCAGCGTCGCGTAGACGCGGCGGAAGTCGGTGTGGTACTTCAGGTCGCCGTCGGTCAGGTCGGTCAGGCTCGGGTGGGCGCCGACGGGGCCGCCCTTCACGCCAGGGCCGGCGACGAACAGGTTGGACCCGCTGCCGTGGTCGGTGCCGCGACTGCCGTTCTCGGCGGCGCGGCGGCCGAACTCGCTGAACGTCATCACCAGCGTCCGCTTGTCGTCCCCGGTCGGCCGCAGGCGGTTGAACAGGGCGCCGATGGCTTGGTCGATCTGCTGCATCAGGGCGGCGTGCGGCTGGGCCTGATTGCTGTGCGTGTCGAAGCCATCGATGGCGAGGTAGAAGACGCGGGTGCCGAAGCCCTGGGCGATCAGCCGGCCCACCAAGTCGGCCTTGGCGTACAGCGCCCCCGGGACGAAGCCGGGGCTGAACCGTTGGGCCTCGGACTCCTTCATCACCTTCTTCAATTTCTCGAAGGCCGCGTAGGTTTGCAGGTGCCGGCGCTGCACGAACGGCAACAACTCCTGCGAGTCGGCTAGGCCGCCGACGGCTACGTCGGCGAGGAGCTTCTTGCGGGCGTCCTCTTCTTGCGAGCCGGGCAGGCCGAGCTTCAACTCGAACGGCTGTTCCTGGTTCAGCGTGAAGACCCCCTGCGTGGTCCCGCGGCAGGCCATCGGCAACTTCTCACTCCCGACGTGAACCACCGGAACGCCGCCGCCTTTGCTCTTGGCGAGGTCGGGGACGCTCTTGGCCAGCCAACCGTTGCCGGACACCTTGGCCGCGATTTCGCCGCAGTGCCAGCGGTCCATGCTCTCGAAGTGGGAGCGGTCCGGGTTCGGGTAGCCGACGCCCTGCACGACGCACAACTGCCCCTGCTCGTGCATGGCTTTGAGGCCGGCGAACGACGGGTGCAGCCCGACCGAGTCGTTCAGCTTGAGGACGGCGGTGGCCGGCTGGCCGAGCGTCGGCCGCAGCTTGTAGTAGTCGGCGTCCTTGTACGGGATGACGGTGTTCAGCCCGTCGTTCCCGCCGGTCAACTCGATGACGACGAGGACGGTGTCCTTCTCCGGCTCGGCGGCCCGGGCCGTGCGCTCGATGAACGCGGGGATGAGCGGAGCCGTGGCAATCAAGCTAGAGCGGCGGAGAAAGTCGCGGCGGTTCATGGTAAATTCCCCGTAAAAAGAAGATTAACCACAAAGGCACGAAGGTCACACGAAGACTCACCAAGAAGACATGAAGAAGTATTCTGTTCTGATCTTCTTTGTGAGGCTTCGTGTGACCTTCGTGCCTTTGTGGTGAGTGCCTTTCAACTAATTCAACTGATATTCCGGCAGTGTCAGCAGGACGAAGACGGCGTCGCGGCACTTTTGCAAATACCCCTCGGTCTGCGGGTCGGTGTCGCCGATGTGGGCGATCAGTTTGGTTTTGACCTCGGGCCGACAGTCGTCGGGCAGCAGCACGTTGGCGAAGTAATTCACGACGGCCGCCGGCTCCGTGTGGCCGGAGCGCAGGGCCAAGGCGAGCGGGTTGGCGACGGGGTAGAAGCCGCGCGGGTTGTACTTCTTGGCGTACTCGTTGAGTTCGCCGCCGCCGTTGACGAGGGCGTTTGAGAAGTTGTGCCGGGCCAGCACCGTCGCCGTGGACAGCCACGCTTGGCCGCCCTCCCAGCCCTTCACGTTCGGCGGGGCGTACAGGCTTTGGCCCATGAGTTCCAAGGCCCCGAGCAGCGAGTACGGGCTGACGATCACCTTGCCCGTGGTGCCGACGCCGACGAGGCGGGCCGTGCCCAATACGTACTCCACGGGGGACTTGATCTTCTGCCGGTAGGCGTGGGCCGAGGAGAAGTGCCGGGACCGGGCGATCATCGTGGCCGGCACGCGGACGTCGTAGCCGCTCTTGCGGAAGGCGTCGGCCAACGGTTGGAGCAGCGTGTCCGGCGGCGTGGCGTTCTCGGCCACAAACTCGCGGTACATCTTGCGGACGAGGAATAGGGCGCAGGCCGGGCGGTCAAGGAGCATTTTCAGCACGTCGTCGCCGTCCCAGTTCCCCGTCTGGCCGAACAGGAGCTTTTCCGCGCCGTCGTGTTGGCCGGCGTGGAAGGTGAACTTGCCGCCGGAGGTGTGCCAGCCGGTGAAGGCCCTCGCCGCCGCCTGCACGTCCTTCTCGGTGTAGTTGCCGACGCCGAGGGTGAAGAGTTCCATCACTTCGCGGGCGTAGTTCTCGTTCGGCTTGCCCGCCACGTTCTGGTTGGAGTCGAGCCAAATCAGCATGGCCGGGTCGCGGCTGATCTCCTTCAGCATCGCCGGGAACGACCCCAGGGCGTGCGTGAAGATCAACTCCCCCTGCTTCTCCATGAAGGCCGCGTCGGCGACCTTGCGGACGCTGGTGGCGAAGTGGTTGTGCCAGAAGAGGGCCAACTTCTCGCGGGCCGGCTGGACGCCCGTGAGCATCCGCCCCGCCCACGCCGCCCGCAGAATCGCGGCCTGCCCCGAGGCGTCCGGCATCCCCGTCATCGGATTCACCGGCGGCGGCCCGCCGACGGTCTCCGGCCGGACCGGCGTGTCTTTCGGTTCCGCGAACAGCCGGTCCACGGTGGGGCCGACCCCGCTCGCCACGGCGTCTCGCAGCTCGTCCCGCGTGTGCCCGAACCCGAACCGCCGGTACAGGTGGGCCGCCCACTTGGCGTTCCACGGCCCGGCCGCCGTCGGCTCCCACGCGGCCCACTCGGCGGCCGGGTCCAGCGTGTCCAGCGGGGGAAGTGCCGTCTTGGCCATGACGAAACGCCCGTGAGAGGGAGAGCGGCGATGATGTTCAGACGAGTGGGGGGTGTTATATCAACGGGGATGGGGAGAAGTCGTTGGCGAATGTAACGGCGGCCTACGGGACCAAGGCGAGGCGGAAACCCAAGTTATTGCGTCGGTCCGTCGGGGAGGCCCGGTAACGGATTCCTACCCAGCAGAATACGGCGTTGCTATCCCAGCCCCCTCCCACACTCACTCGGTCCGTCCCCTCGGCCGCGTGCAAATCGTCACACCATTCAAAGACGTTTCCCGCCATGTCGCACAAGCCCCACGGGTGCGGGGCCTCCTTTTCATATGTTCCCACTTCGGTTGTCTTCCCCTTGGACGCGCCTTTGGTCGCCCCGTACGGCTGGTTCCCGTCACAGTTCGCCTTGTCCCCGTTCAGGGTGTTCCCCCAGTAGTACTTCCGCTGGCTCGTACTGCCGCCCCGGAACGCGTATTCCCACTGGTCCGAGTGCGGCAACTTGACCGTCATGCCCGGCACGGCACAGTTCTTGATGAACGCCTGACATTCGTTCCAATTCACCGTCTCCACGGGCAGCAGCGCCCCTTTGAACTCGCTCCGGTTGGCGGCGGCCCCCATCACGCCGTCCCATTCCGCTTGCGTCACCTCGTACTTCCCGAGCCAAAAACCCGTCGTCTCGAAATCTCGCCCCTTCTTCTCCGCCGGGCGGTCTTTCGCCCCAGGCGGCCCCTTCGCCGCGGGCGGCCCTCGCGACACCACCCCCAGAGTCGCCTTCCCCTTAGGCGAGCGGCAGGAAGTAGCTTACCCGATTGGGGTTCTCGGGGCGAGCTTGACATGAGACGATGGGGCAGCCGCTTCACCACCCATCGCCGTG
>JAYTTY010000576.1:0-14378 GCA_043744795.1 Zavarzinella sp.
CGGCGGGGCCGGTTTCCTTCCCCCCCTTGGCAAGGGGGGGCCGGGGGGGGTCTTTGCGACTTCCCCGCCGAATTGGGACCGCGTTTTGATCTTGGAGACGTCCACGCCCGTCGGGCAAGTGGCGTTGGCCGCCGGAGAAACGGTCGTGGCGGAGGGGCGATTAGATCGGCAACGGCGGCGGGCCAGCGACTTGGCGGCCGTCTGCCAGGACTTGCTGCGGCAATCGGGGTGGCGGGCGAAAGACCTGACGGCGGTCGTCGTCGGGATGGGGCCGGGGAGTTTCACCGGCCTGCGCGTCGGCGTGGCGTCCGCGAAAATGTTGGCGTATGCCGCCGGGTGTGCGTTTGTCGGCGTGGAGACGTTCGCCGCCTACGCCGCCCAAGTGACGGCGCCCCACGTCTCGGTGATCGCCGATGCGCTGCAAGGGGAGGTGTACTGCCGGGCGTACCGGCAAAAACCGGATGGCTTGTCGCCGGTAAGTCCGCTGGAAATTCGTGCGCTGGATCGCTGGCGTGAGATGACGACTTCGGAAACGGTCGTGACGGGGCCAGCGGTCAGCCTGTTGGGCGAAACCGCGTTGAAGGTGTCGTCCGAAGCCGAGCGTATATTGTTGCCCGGTTCATTGCTGCGGGTCGCGCAACAATTTGCTTGGGCCGTGACGACGGACATGTGGGCCGCGGAGCCGTACTACCTGCGCGGCAGTTCGGCCGAGGAGAAGAAACGCAAGGAGGAATCAGCGGCGTGACGACACTTTGACGGCCACGGGGGCCGGCAAGCCGAGCAAGTCGGCGGTCTTTTTCAAGAGCGTGTGGGCGTCTTCGGGGGAGGCGGGCAGGAAGCGGATCACGGCTTCGCAGTAGAGTTCCCAGCAAGAACCCACCAAGCCCTCGACGGTCCGTCGGATCATACGGTTCTCCACACATCGTGCTTGGCGTCACGGATACCATTCAAGATCGACCCGCGATAGGCGAATCCTGAAGGGCGATCACCAAACTTTGAGCGCGTGGAGAAACGGAGAACACAAACGGTCCGCCGCCGGCCGGCAACCCCCCGCCCTTCCCCGACCGGCGCAGGTTAGCGCCGGGCTGGGAAGCGGGGGTTTTCAAGCCGTTGCGACGCTTAGCCCGGAGCCAAGATCACCGGGGCCGCGTTGCTGGTCTGGCAACTGTTGCACGCCGGGGCCGCGGTCGGGGCGTAGAACGCCGGGCGGTAGGACGAGTTGTCCCGGTGGCCGCACAGGCGGCGGCCGGCGCAGCCCGTCAGCGGGAAAACCATGAGGGCGGCCAAGCCGGCCCAGAGAATGCGATTGCGGAACATGGGGTGTCTCCTCGGGGGTTGTCTAATTCGGCGGGTGTCACACGTTGGGCGGGTTTCGCCGCCGGCAACAACGGTCCTGTGCAAACGCCTTGCCTCCCTGGACAAACCGTAACTCCCGGATTGCGGCGAATCAATCGGCGCGGGAGGACAATTCCCACCACCCGGCGTAATCCGGGCAAGGTGATCCGGTTATAACGATTGGGGCTGACGGTTCGCGGGGTTGTGCCGGCCCTGCCGCCCCTGCCGGTCTCGGAGGATTTGCCAGCATGAGTGACGACGCCCGACCGGTGGCTGACGTGCGGATGCGGGGGTTCGACACCCTGACGCCGGTGGCCCGCGTGTTGGAGCTAATCAACGGCCTCAGTGGCCGGCGCCGCGAAGAACTGGTCGGCCTGTCCGCGGCGGGCGGGCGGGCGCTGGCGCAATTCGTAGTCGCCACGACTGACGTACCGCACTTCCGCCGGGCCGCGATGGACGGCTACGCGGCGCGCCTGGCCGATCTGCCCGGCAATCTCTTGCTGGCGGGCGAGGCGCGCGCCGGTCGGATGTTCGCCGACCGATTACTCGTCGGCCAGGTGGTGCGGGTAATGACCGGCGCCCCGGTCCCCGACGAGGCGGACGTGGTGATTCCCGTCGAACAGGCGACGGTGAAGGGGAACACGGTTCGCATACGCGTCGTGCCGCCGGCGGGCAAACACGTCATCGGCGTCGGCGAAGACGTGGCGGCCGGGCAGCATGTGTTCAGTTCGGGCCGGCGGTTGCGCCCCCAAGATGTCGGCCTGCTGTCGTCGCTCGGCATCCCGGAAGTGGCCGTGTTCGCCAAACCGAGAGTGAAGATCGTCACGACGGGCGGGGAGTTGCTGCCGGCCGGCACGCCGCCGACCGGGTTTCAAATCCCGGACAGTAATTCCGTCATGCTGCGGGCGTTCGC
Source organism: Zavarzinella sp. (assembly GCA_043744795.1). Taxonomy (GTDB): domain Bacteria; phylum Planctomycetota; class Planctomycetia; order Gemmatales; family Gemmataceae; genus Zavarzinella. The sequence goes on from JAYTTY010000576.1 coordinate 2,249, forward strand.
GGAGCGCGACGGCGGGACGGTGACCGCCGTTCATGTGCCCGACGACCCGGCCCGCATCCGGGCCGAAGTCACCGCCGACGACTATGACGTGTTATTGACGACCGGCGGCACCTCCGTTGGCGTGGACGACCATACGCCGCCAGTCGTCCGGTCACTGGCAACAACGTTCGTCCACGGCGTGGACATGAAGCCCGGCATGCCGACCGGGTTCGGCATCCTCCCGGACGGCCGGGCGGTCTTCCTGTTGCCGGGCAACCCGGTCGGCTGCTTGTTTGCTTACGACTTGTTAGCGCGCGTCCTCATCCAACGACTCGCCGGCCGGCCCCCCGTCTGGCCGTATCCAATGGCGGACCTCACCTTGTCGGAACCGATCATCTCGAAAGCAGGCCGCGTGGATTACGTCCGCGTGCGAATGGACCTGACTGACCGCAAGGCCATTCCGTTCGTCAGCGGCGGGGCGGCCAACCTCAGTGGCCCGGTCGCGGCCGACGGGTTCATCATTGTTGACGCTGCCGTTGATCGGCTGGACGCCGGCACGCCGACAATGTTTTACCTCTACGAATAAGCGTTCCGGTCTTGCCCAGCCGTCATCGGCGTGCTAAAAACCTTTAACCTCGATTCTGGGCATTCGATGCGCTCCGTCGTCGCGATTCCGGTTCACGTTGCCGCCGCTAAGGTGGACCGTGCGGCCGTTGCCATCGCCGCCGTCGCAGCTCTCGAATAATTCCGGACTCGATCACCGCACTCACTGATCGGCCCCGGAGTCACCCTCCGGGGCTTTTTTCGTTTCAAGGGGCAGGCATCATGCCGACGACCAAGCCGCTGACGTTCTCCCGCAAGGCGACCCGCACGCCGGAATCGCCCATCAACCACTTCATGGAGCAGGCGATCCAGAACCCGCACCTGATCAGCCTCGCGGCCGGTCTGGTGGACGCCCCGTCGCTGCCCGCCGCCGAGATCGCCCAAGCCGTCGCGGACCTGCTCGCCGACCCCGTCACGGCCAAGGCCGCCTTGCAATACGGCACCACGCAAGGCTACGCCCCCTTGGTCCAGAAGATCGTCAACCACGTCGCGGCCCTTGACGGCCTGACCCCGAAAGACTTGGGCGTCACCGCCAAGGATGTCCTCGTCACCACCGGCTCGCAGCAGTTGCTGTACATGCTGAGTGAACTGCTGATCGACGACATGGACATCGTCATCACGGAGTCGCCTTCTTACTTCGTGTACCACAGCGTCTTGGCCGGCAACAGCGCTCGCGTGCTGACCGTGCCGATGGACGACGAGGGGTTGATCGTCTCTGAACTGGAAGCCTTGCTGCAACGGCTCGACCGAGACGGCGAGTTGCCGCGCGTGAAGTTGCTTTACACCGTGGACTACTTCCAGAACCCCACCGGCCTGACGCTCTCCGCCGACCGCCGCCGCGAGTTGATGGAACTCGTCACTCGCTGGGCGCCGAAGCACCGCCTCCTGGTCCTGGAAGACGCCGCCTACCGCGAACTCCGGTACGAAGGGGAGGAACTGCCGAGCCTGAAGAGTTTCGACCCACACAACAAACACGTCATCTACGCCGGCACATTCTCCAAGCCGTGCGCCCCCGGCCTCAAGACCGGCTACGCCGTCCTGCCGTCGGAGTTGATCGAGCCACTGGTGCGCATGAAGGGCAACCACGACTTCGGGTCCAACAACCTGTCCCAGCACATCGCCAACCGTCTGTTGGAAACCGGCGCCTACGCGGCCCACGTCCTGGAACTCCGCAAAGTCTACCGCGAGAAGCGGGATACGATGCTGTCGGCCCTCGAAGAACACTTCGGCGACCTGCCCGGCGCGACGTGGACCCACCCCCGCGGCGGCATGTTCGTCTGGCTCACGATGCCCGACGACATCCCGACCTCGCCGGGCAGCGCCTTCCTCAAAGCCGCCATCACGGAAGGCGTCCTCTACATCCCCGGCGAATTCGGCTACGTCTCGGAGGGGGGCGACATCCCACGAACCGGCGCGCGACTGAGCTACGGCGACGCGGCGCTGGCCAAGATTCGAGAGGGGATCAAGCGGCTGCGGCGGGCGGCCGACGTGGCGATGAAGGCGGAGCGTCTGCCCGTGACCGCATAAGTATCGTTTCGTGCCTCACGCGCGAGATTGCCATATGGCCGGATCGCGACTGGTGTGGAACACCGACAGGACACGGACGACCGTCGGCTCCGCACGATAATACACGCAGTACGGGAAGCCGCGCACGACGGCCCGGCGGATGTCCGCGAAGGCGACTCGGTGCATCCGCGGCATCCGGCCGATGCGGTCCAAAACGACATGAACGGCCTCGGCAAATGTCTCGCCCAAGCCGGGCCGTTTCGATTCGTAATGGTCGTACCCGTCGTCGAACTCGGCTTGGGCTTCCGGATCGACAATCACAAGAAAACTCATTTTGCCCACCGCGCCCTCGCCGCGGCACGCACGGCTTCCCACGGCAACCCGCGCGACGGGTCGGCATCCGCAAGTGCGGCCCGGCGTTCCATCTCGGCTTGGATGGCCGGGTCAATCGCCTCATTATCCAACGCATCATGCACACTGTCCCAAAGCGCCTGCGCCAAAGCGAAGCGGTCAGACACGCTAAGTGTGTCAACGCCGAGTTGTTCCAGGGTTGGCGGCATCCGATGGCTCCGAACGTGATCACTTTGTTACTTTACCCCGCATTCTTCCACCTTGCCAGCCTCATCTTTCCCCCCAATTGTGAGTCATCTGTGATTTACTTCCCTTCGACAACCTCCAACAACCCCACGTCGATGTACTGCCCGCCGGTCGTCTGCGTGCAGCTCACAGCGATCACGTTCCTGCCGGTCTTCAATGCCTTGCGGCCGGCGTCGGTGATGGGGGCCAGGCCGTAGCTGGAGGAGTAGCCCTTCAGCGACAGGGCGAGGACGCCGTTGAAGTAGACTTCCGTGTCTTCGTCGTGGTGTAGATTGAAGTACAGGTCGCCGGTGAGGACTTCGTTCAACTCGAACTCGCGGCGAATCCAAATGGCCTTGGTGTTCCACTCGGTGCCGACGACGGCGTTCGGGGTGATCTTGGTTCCGAAGCCGCCTTTGCCGGTCTTCCAGCCGTCGGCGGCGAACTCGGGCTTCGTCCAGGTGTCGGCCGGCTTGTCGAAGGTGTACTGCCACGGTTGCGGCGTGGTTTGGGAAGTCTCCAACAGTGTGCGGATCGGCATGTTGCCGGCGTAGAGCCGCTTGTGCCACTTGGCAGTTTCCTTCGGGTCCACTTTTAAGACGGCTCGGTCGTAGGTCATGAGGCCATTGACTTCCACTTCCACGTCGGTCGTCTGCGTGTAGACGGCCGCCGAGAGGCCGCGGTCGATCAGCGGGAGCATTTGCACCATCAGGCGGCGGTAGTTACTCTGCAACTCTTCCTTGGTCTTGAAGTTCTGGTAGCCCCAGTTGTCCGAGTTCTTCCAGAGGTGATCGGCGACGGGCAGGCCCAAGCCGCCGAACTCGCCGAGGACGCTGACGCGGTCGGCCATCGTCGGGAACATGCCGGGGCCGGGGTACTGGTGCAAGTCTTTCATGTGGCCGACGCCGCGGTCGGTCCAGCCGCTGGGGCCGTCCACGAGGCGGGTCTTGTCGTAATCCGTCGTCCACTTCAACACCTCGTTCGTGTCGTGCTGGCCCCAGCCCTCGTTGAACGGCACCCAGACGACGATGCAGGAGAAGAACGACAGGTGGTCGATCATCGCCTTGAGTTCCTTGAGGTACAGCGCCTTCTCCGCGGCGTCGAAGACGGCGTCTTCCTTGGCGTCCGGGGCGATGAAGTGCTTCTTGGTGCGGTTGATGCAACTCGGCATGTCTTGCCACACGAGCAGGCCCATCTTGTCGCAAGCGTGGTAGTAGGTCGCCGGCTCTACCTTAATGTGCTTGCGCAGCATGTTGAAACCGAGGTCTTTCAGCACTTTCAGGTCGTAAGTCATTGCCTCGACGCTCGGGGGCGTGTACAGGCCGTCCGGCCACCACCCTTGGTCGAGCGGGCCGTATTGGAACACCGGCTTGTTGTTCAGCATCAGCCGGTTGACCCCCTTCGCGTCTTTGCCGACGCTGATCTTGCGCATCGTGAAGTAACTGCCGACGGTGTCGATTTGCTGCCCGGCACGCGACAGACTGACGCTGACGTCGTACACGGCCGGAGTGTCCGGTGTCCACAGTTTGGCATCCGGAGTTTGGATGACCAGCGGCTTGCCAACCGGGCCGAGGACGACGACCCCCGTATCGCCAGATTGGAACACAACCCGGACCGAGTCCTCATCCTTCAACCCGACACCGGCAACCGTCACCGTCACCGTCCTAGCTTCGATGTCGGCGACGAATTGAACTCGCGTGAGGTAACTGTCGGGAACTGTCTCCAGCCACACCGTCTGCCAGATGCCGCTGACCGGCGTGTACCAGATGCCGTGCGGGTTGCCGAGTTGCTTGCCGACCGGCTGGCTTCCCTTCTCGGTCGGATCCCACACGCGGATGACCAGTTCTTGGACCCCGTCCGCTTTGATCGCGTCGGTGATGTCGAACGAGAACGGGTCGAAGCCCCCCTCATGCGTGAACGTCTTCCCGTTCAGGTGAACGGTGGTCTGCCAATCGACCGCCCCGAAGTTCAGGAGGAGCCGCTGCTTGTCGATCTTCGGCGGAGAGAAGGTGCGATGATACCACAGAGCCTTCTCGGCGCCGAGCGCCTTGCCGACGCCGCTCAGGGACGACTCGACGCAGAACGGCACCAGGATTTGGCCGTCCCACTTCTCCGGCTGCTTGGCGTCCTTCGCCGTGATGGCGAAGTCCCAGAGGCCGTTCAGATTTTGCCAGTCGGGGCGGGTGAGTTGCGGCCGGGGGTACTCTTGCCACACGGCGTCCGGCTTGAGTTCCTTGCCCCATTTGGTGAGCAGCGGGCCGGGGGCGGGCTTCCAATCGGCGTGGAGTGGGACGGCGATGAACAAAAAAAGGAGACAGCGGAGTGACATGGGAGAGATTCCTAGGTGAGGTGATCTTCCCCTCGTCATATTCACAAGCCCGCCTGTTTTCTCGCCTCCTCCACGTCGCGGTGGATGCGGCGGCGGACGAGGAACTCGTCCTCGTCCAGCCAGCGGCGCGTCTTGGCGTCGGCCGTGAAGTCGTCGGCCGAGAGGCTGAGAGCCACGGCCTCGATCACCGTCAGGTGCTGGATGGCCATGCGGTCGAAATAGACGTAGGTATTGCGGAACAGTTCCAGACGAGAGAACAGTTCGTCGTGGTGTTCGACGGCGAACGGCCGCGGGGCCATGCCCAAGGCGACGGCGTAGGCGGCGGCGAGGTCGGCCTTGAGGTCCGGCCGCGTGTCCGCGGAGAAAATCTCCTCGCGGATGACGGCGACCGCCTCTTTTGCCTTGTCCGTCTCCCCGAAGTAGAACCACCCGGCCGCCAGTTTGGCGAACGCCGGCACGAACACCCCGCGGTTCAGGGCGGGCCGCGCCATCACTTCAGGGACCGTCTGCTTGCCCATGAAGGCGTAGGCCGTCTCCGCGAGCAGTTCCTTGGCCGGCTCTTGCAAGCCGACGCGGGCCATGAAGCGGTAACTGCCGCCCCCCGTCGCGCGGGCGAACAGGGCGGCCATTTCCCCCTTCTGGGCGCGGATCATCTTCCGCAATTCTTCGAGCAGCCCGCCGACCAACGCGGCGCGGCCGAAGTGGGCGAGCGTGACGGCCGCCGTCTCCAGCAACTCCACCCGCCGGGCGATGTCCGGCACGTCCAGCGGCCGGTCGGCCTTCGGCAGCGTCTTCTCCAACAGGGCATGGCAGTCGAGGGCGAACGACTCGCCGACGCGGGCGGCCACGGGGAAGGCGGCCGCCAACACCCGCAGCATGTTCCGCGGCGAGTGCGGCTTCTTCATCAATTCGCGGAACTTCGCCTCCAGGTCATCGGCGTACGACTCGGCCCGCCGCTTCCGGTTCGCCGGCGGCGTGAGGGAACTGATCGCATTCAGCGCGTGTTGAATGTCGTCGTCGCGGAAGTGCGAATTCCGGTACGGGTCGATGCGCTCGAACGGTTCGAGGACGCGGGAGAACTGCAAGTACCGCTCGGCCGTCTCACGGTTTTCCTTGTCCAGCACGCCCAAGTCTCGCCGCAGGCCGGCGGGCAGCGGGGCGTGGGCCGTCTCCCCCCGGCAGGACTGCCGGACGCGCTCGGCGTAGGCCGTGTACACCCAGTGATGCCCGAGCGTGGCTTGCTTGGCCGCGTCCTGTTCCCAGCGCTTGGCCGACTCGTCGAGCAGCACGCGGGCGGTGTCCGTGTCACCGAACCGGGCGAGTGCGGCGGCCACCGTCATGTCCACGAACACCCGCAAGACGCCCATCTTTTCCGCGGCCCGGCCCGCCGGCCCGCGATGGCACCATTCCCACGCCTTCTCGCGCGTCCGCATGAACAGGACGGTGTCCGTCTCCGCGCCGAAGCCTGGCCGACCGCCACTCGTTTGCAGGAACAGCGGCAGGTCGCGGTCGCGGCGCAGGCCGTGGTCCATCAGGTCACGCAGAAGGCGATCCCGCGCGCGAGTGAGCGCCAGCACGTCGTTGCCGGCGATTTTCGCCAGCGCCTGCCACGCCTGCCAAGTCACGCGGATCGGCAAGCGGCTCTCGTGTTCTTCCAAAAGGGTCGTCACCGCCGGGATGAGGGCCGGGGGGAACGTGCTGCGGCGGCGCGGTATCGTGTCTTGGATCAGGAAGACCGCCAGCGTCCGCAATTCGTCGGCGCTCGGCTCCCGCTTCCGGCGGGCGATCCCGACGGCGGTCTTCAACGCCACCTCGCGGGACGACGCCCACTCGCCCAACCACGCCGGCTGCATCCATTCACTGTCACCGTCGTGTTCCCACACCGCGAAGGCCCAACAGCGGTCCACTTCCTCCTCCAGCCCCGCCAGTTGGTAAAGCCGGGCGAGGGTGGCCCACCACTGCCGGCGGGTGAACGAGTCCAACGGCTCCTTGGCATTGCGGAAACACTGCTCCAACATCCGCAGTTCGATCAATACCTTTTCGGCGGACGGCACCGCCGACGCCGGCGGGACTTCCGCTGGCGGCAGTGCCTGCGGCTTCGGCGGGGCCGTGCCCTTCGTCACCGTCGGGATGGTCTTGGGCGGGCCGATGAGAATTTCAACGTCTTGCCGGGCGGTCGGCGCTTTCTGGGGCTTCGGCGTCGCCCCCTCCATGACCGTGAATGGTTCCGGGGTGAGGAAGGTGGTCGCCACGGCCAAGGAGCGGCGAACCCGAGTCTCCGGCCGCGTGTACGTCACCCACTCAGTCAGCGGCCGGAAGGCGCCCAAGGCGACGCGGTTCACGCGGAAGCCGCGCCGGCCGGCCGACTCCAACCACGTAAATTCAGCTTTCCGAAACAGCCAGTCCCGCAACAAGTCTCGCCGCAGCGGCGGCGTCAACCGACCGTCGCACGGCACACAGACGTTGGGTAGTTTGAACAGGGAAACGTACCGCCCGTCTGCGAACGGCAACGTCGGCGGCCCATCGTGAGCCGGGTAACAGCGGAGAATGACCCGGACGCCTTTCCCCTTCGTCATCACGGCGAATTCGAGCCGGTCCACCAACGAATCGTGGTGCGTCCGCACGAAGTCGTCGAGGGCTTCCAGCGGGCGGGTCGCCAACACCCAGCACTCGGGGTGATCCGCCATGCGGGCTTCGCCCAGCCGCACGGCGACACGGCAACGGGGTTGGGTGAAGTCGTGAGACATGGGGCCGCCGGCCGAGTTCATGGGATGAACTCACGGATCACGAGTGTGCGACAGGGGTTCGGGCATCTTATCCCAAAGCCCACGGACGGCCGTCCGTGGGCTTTCCAGGGCGAAAGATTTTTGCGAACCCCCTTGTTCAACAAGCGGTCCGTGCATAATGTTCTAACCTACCGAATTGCGGGCGTAACTCAGTGGTAGAGTGCCACGTTGCCAACGTGGTTGTCGTGGGTTCAAATCCCATCGCCCGCTCTTGAATTGGGCCGTTCGCGAGCCGTGAAGACCAGGAACCCGGAGCTTCCGCGGTCCCATTCTTCCCGGCTCTTTTTCTTTCATGGGCGAGTTGCACGTCATGGCCGAAGACACCACCGAAACGCTGGACCCCGCCGCCGAAAACCCGGCCGCCGAACCCGCCGCCGACGACGGCAAGCTCAAGCAGCAGGTCGAGATCACGGACGCCGGCCCGTGCAAGAAGCACGTCAAGATTACCGTCGGCCGCGACGTGATCGACGGCCGCTTCAAGGAGAAGTACGACGAACTGTACAAGGGCGTCGGCGCCCAGCTCCCCGGCTTCCGGCCCGGCAAGGCCCCCCGGAAGATCATGGAGCGGAAGTTCAAGTCCACCGTCCAGGAGGACGTCCGCCGCGAAATCCTGATGGCCAGCCTGCAACAACTGGCCGAGGACAGCAACCTCTCGCCGCTGGCCCCGCCGTCGCTGAACCCGGAACAACTCGAACTCCCCGAGACCGGCCCGTTCACCTACGAATTCGTCGTGGAAGTCCGGCCCGAGTTCGACCTGCCGGAGTACAAGGGCCTCAAGCTCCAGAAGCCCGTCCACTCGTTCTCCGAGAAGGAAATCGCCGCCGAGAAGGCCCGCTACCTGGAGAACTTCGGCCAACAGTCGGACAAACCCGAAGGGTCGGCCGTCGAACTCAATGACCTGATCGTCACCAGCCTCAAGACATTCGACGGCGACAAGCAGATCAACTCGGTGGACGAGACCACCATCCGCGTCGAGACCAAACTGGCCCTCGCGGACTCCGTCATCGCGGACTTCGGCAACAAGATGGTCGGGGCGAAGGTCGGCGAGTCGCGGGACTTCGACCTCAAGCTGGGCGAGACCGTCGCCGACCAGAACCTGCGCGGCAAGACCCTCAAGGCCACCTTCGCCGTCAAGGGCATCAAGAAGATCACCCTGCCGGACATGACCGCGGAGATGTACGAGGCCTTCGGCGTCCGAAACGACGACCAAATGACGGAAATGATCGCCAGCGCCCTGGAGCGGAACCTCGAGTACCGCCAGCGGCAGTCGGCCCGAACCCAAGTGCTGAACACCGTCCTCAAAGATGTGAAGTTCGATTTGCCGCGCGACCTGCTCGTCAGCCAAGCCACCCGCACCCTCACCCGCCGCGTGATGGAAATGCGGTCCGGCGGCATGAACGAGCAGCAAATCGAGGCCCGCATGGCCGTGCTGCGGCAGAACGTGATGCAGAGTACGGCCGCCGCCCTGATGGAGCACTTCGTACTCCAGAAGATCGCCGAACTCGAGAAGATTGAGATCGAGGACGGGGACATCGACCGCGAAATCGGCCGCATCGCCATGCAGTCCGGCGAGAGCTTCCGCAAGGTGAAGGCCCAGATGGAGCGGGACGAGCTGATCGAGGCCCTCGCCACGGAACTGCTCGAGCGCAAGGCCCTCGACATCGTCTTGGCCCACGCCGAATACGAGGAAGTGCCGCTGACCACGGGCGAACTGGAAGACGACGTGTCCTCGATGGAAGCCCAAGCCGTCCCCGGCGACTTGGTCCAGCCCAAGATTGAGGACGCCGCCCCGGCCGCGGAAGGCGAGAAGGCGTAAGCGGGCTGTCCCGTCTTCGTCAACGCCGTCGTGGATTCGCGTCGCGGTTTTCGGCCTGAAGGGCCGCTTAACATAGCCCAGCCCGCGAGGGCTGGGACCGGGGCGAAATGAGTATTTCGGTCTGAAGGACCGGTTAAGATTCACTCCTCACGGGGTCAGCCGCCCGGCCCGGCAGCCTTTAATCGGTCCTTCAGACCGAAAAACCATGTCGGCCATTATCCCAGCCCTCGCGGGCAAGGGTATGTTAAGCGGCCCTTCAGGCCGAAAACCGCCGCCGGGTCTTCACCCACCCTCGCAGGCGGAGTTCAGCCAAACTGAGCCGAAATCGGGGTCATGCGGCCATCGTTGCCCGCCGGCGTAAGATGTCACATAGCTCGTAAGCCCACTGAATTCATTTCCCGAAAGGCAGACGCCATGAGTCTCGCGTTCCCGCCGATGATGGGGCCGTCCAGCGGCGGCCCGCAGGCCCAGCGCTACCGCGATTACCAGCGCATGCGTCAGATGTCCACCGACGACTTGCTGATGGAAAACCGCATCATCTTCCTGGGCAGTTCCCGCGAAACCGGCGGCAACCCGGAGATCAACGACTACCTCGCCAACCTGACGATTCAAAAGCTCCTGTTCCTGCAATACGAGAACCGCACGCAGGAAATTCACATGTACGTGAACTGCCCCGGCGGGTCGGTCACGTCCACGCTGGCCATCTACGACACGATGCAGTTCCTGGAATGCCCAATCGCCACGTACTGCATGGGCATCGCCGCCAGCGGGGCCGCCCTGATCCTGGCCGCCGGCACCAAGGGGAAGCGGTTCGCCCTGCCGAACTCCAAGATCATGATCCACCAGCCGTGGGGCCAGGTGGGGTACGGCCAAGTCTCCGACCTCGAAATCGAGGCCCGCGAGATGCTCAAGGACCGCGGCCGGCTCGACGAGATTCTCGCGCACCACACCGGCCAGCCCATCGACGTGATCAACCGGGAGACCGAGCGGGACAAGTACTTCGGCCCGGTCGAGGCCAAGGAGTTCGGCATCGTGGACGAAGTGCTGACGAAGTCGGCCGACGCCAAGAAGTCCGACAAGAAGTAACGGCCCCCTCACCCAACCACCAACCGGCCGCCGGGGGCCAGACCGCCCCCGCCCCGTGGAGATTTTCTATGGCTTCGACACCGACGGTCATTTCGCGGGACGGCAAGGAGCCGCTGCTGTTCGACTTGGCCAGCCGCCTCCTGCAAGACCGCATTATCTTCCTGCAAGGCCAAGTGGACGACGACAGCTCGTCGGCCATCGTGCAGCAGTTGTTCTACCTGCAACTGACCGACCCGAAGGCCGACATCCACTTTTACATCAACAGCCCCGGCGGGTCCGTGACCGCGGGCATGGCCATCTTCGACACCATGCGCTACGTCCAGTGCGACGTGGCGACGTACTGCCTCGGCCAAGCGGCCAGCATGGGGTCGCTGTTGCTGACGGCCGGGACCAAGGGCAAGCGCTACGCCCTGCCGAACAGCCGCATCATGATCCACCAGCCGCTGGCCGGCCTGCGCGGCACGTCCACCGAGTTCCAAATCCATGCGAAGGAGTACATCCGCATGAAGAAGCACCTGAACCAGATCATCGCCGATTGCACCGGCAAGCTGATCGAGCAGGTCGAAAAGGACACCGACCGGGACAACTTCATGTCCGCGCACGAGTCGGCCGCCTACGGGCTTGTGGACCACGTGATCGAACACATCCCGATGCCGACCATCGTGACGGGCCGATAAAACAAGCATTAACCACGAAGGCACAAAGGCCAGACGAAGACGCACAAAGAAGACGGAAGAACTTTCTTCTGCTTTCTCTATGCGTCTTCGTCTGGCCTTCGTGCCTTCGTGGTTAATGCCTTTCTTTTGCCCGCCTTACAAATGGCATTGTTAAACTGCCCTTTCATTTTCGGTTCCTGAACCAGCGGGGAGTGTCGCCATGGCCGAGTTCAGCCACTTCGACGAACACGGGGCCAGCCGGATGGTCGATGTCACCGCCAAGGCCGACACGGCCCGCGTGGCGGTCGCCTCCGGGTTGGTCCGCATGAAGCCCGAGACGTTGAAGCTAATCCTCGACCGCCGCGTAGCCAAGGGGGACGTGCTGGAAGTCGCCCGCTTGGCCGGGATCATGGCGGCGAAGCAGACGAGCCAGTTGATCCCCCTGTGCCACCCGCTGCCGATCAGCGGCGTGACGGTCAATCTGGCCCCCGACGGGCCGGACGCGATCCGCATTACTGCCGAGGTGCGCGTGACCGGCAAGACCGGGGCGGAGATGGAAGCCCTGACGGCCGTGAGCGTCGCCGCCCTGACCGTTTATGACATGGTGAAGGCCGCCGACCGCGAGATGACCATCGAGGCGGTCCGGCTTGAGCGGAAGGCGGGCGGCAAGTCGGGGGAGTTCGTCCGAGAGACGACCTAAGGATCACGAATTTATTAACTGTCCCATTTGGTCGGAATCGTGCGGGATGGCACGATAGTTCCAGGCGGGGAGTTCTTCGTCGAAGCGGATTTT
>JAYTTY010000577.1:0-3620 GCA_043744795.1 Zavarzinella sp.
CTGTCTCCACGTCGGCCGCGTCCGCGGTGTACGGCTCGGCCGTCACGCTGACCGCCGCCGTCGCGGTGACAAGCCCGGCGACCGGGACGCCGACGGGGACGGTGACGTTCAAAGCGGGGGCCACGGTCCTCGGGACCGCCGCCCTCACCGGCGGCACGGCCGCCGTGACCGCGATCTTTCCCGTCGGCGAGCACGCGATCACGGCCGAATACGGCGGGGCCACTTATTGGGCCGGCAGCTCGGGCGGGCTGACGCAGACAATCACCCCGGCCCCGCTGACCGTCACCGCCGCGGACCAGTCAAAGGTCTACGGGGCCGCTATCCCGGCCCTGACCTACACGGCCAACGGGTTCGTCAACGGCGACTCCTCCGGCGTGTTGACCGGGGCGTTGGCCACGGCCGCCACGGCGGCCAGCGACGTCGGGTATCATTCGATCACACAAGGCACCCTGTCCGCCGGGTCGAATTACGCGATCACATTCACCGGCGGCGCCCTCGCCGTGACCCCGGCGGAACTCACGGTCGCCGCCGACAACCAGTCGAAGATCTACGGGGCCGCCGTCCCGGCCCTGACGTACTCGGCCAACGGGTTCGTCAACGGGGATACCAGCACGATCCTGACCGGAGCCTTGGCGACCGCCGCCACCACAGCCAGCGTGGTCGGGACTTATGCGATTACCCAAGGCACCCTCAACGCCGGAAACAACTATACGGTAACCTTTGCGGCCGGCACGCTGACGGTAACGCGCCTGAACCATTCACCCGTGGCGACGAATGACTCGGCGACGCTCCACGGCCACCCCATCGGCTTCGTCGGCCCACAGGCCAGTATTACCGGCAACGCGCTGGCCGACGACACGGACCCCGACGGCGACGAGCTGACCGCCGCCTTGACGGCCGGGCCGGCGCACGGGGCCGTGACCCTGGACGCGGACGGGTCGTTCGAGTATGTCCCGGACGACGGCTTCACAGGGACCGACTCGTTTGCCTACGCGGCCGACGACGGCGAGCTGAGCGACGCGGCGACGGTGACAATCCAAGTGACCGACACCGCCCCGACGGCCGCCGGCGACACGGCCGCCGCCGTTCACGGCCGGCCGGCCGGCGTGACGGTCGGCCCGCGGCACCAAGTCACGGTGAACGTGCTGGCCAACGACGCGGACGCCGACGGCGACCAGTTGAAGGCGGTCGTGCAATCCGGCCCGAGCCACGGGTCGCTGACGTTGAACGCGGACGGCACGTTCACCTTCACGCCGACGGCCGGCTACGTCGGCGACGACTCGTTCAGCTACAAAGCGACGGACGGCATGATGACCAGCCCGCCGGCGACGGTGACCCTGAGCGTGACGAACGCGGCCCCGACGGCGTCCGATGACAGTTACGCGACGCCGGAAAATACGACCCTGACGGTGCCGGCGGCCGGCGTCTTGGGCAACGACGCGGACCCGGACGGCGACGACCTGACGGCCGTGAAAGTGTCCGGGCCGGCCCACGGGGAACTGTCGCTGGATTCGAACGGGTCGTTCCGGTACACGCCGGCCGCGGACTACTACGGCCCCGATGCGTTCACCTACAAGGCGTCCGACGGGCTGGCGAGCGGGAACACGGCGACGGTGGCGCTGACCGTCGTCCATGCCAATCGGGCGCCGGTGGTCACGGCCCCGGCCTCGAAGGAGGTGTTCCAGGGGCGCACGGTCCGCTTCACGAACCAAGGCGCGCCGATTCGGGTTGACGATTCGGACGCCGGGCAAGCGCCCGTCTCGGTCAGCCTTTCGGCCTCGGCCGGGGCCTTGACGTTGGGCCGCACCGACGGGCTGACGTTTACCTTGGGCGACGGGGTGAGCGACCCGGCGGTCGCGTTTACCGGCCCGCTGGCCCGCGTGAACGCCGCCCTCGACGGCCTCCGCTACACCGCCCCGCAGGCGCCGGCGGCCGGGGTGACCTTAACGGTGACGGCCAACGATCTCGGCAACTCGGGCGCCGGCGGCCCGCTGACGGGCAGCAAAACGGTGCGGATTGACGTGGTGGCGAACCCGGCGGTGAACCTGACGGCGGACACCGACGTGGACGGCGCCTTCAACGCGGCCGACGACGCCCTCGAAGACGACGCGATCGGCAAACTGGTGTTCGTCAACGCGGACGACGACGACGGCAGCCTCGTCATGGACAAAGACGATACCGGGGCGGTCGTCGGGGAGGATGATCTGGCCGAAGTCCAAATCAACGTCCCGGCCAGTTTCGAAGGCATGATCGCTCGGCTGACGCTCGCCGGGGACGCCAGCGGTGTCCGGCTGTGGTCCGCGGCCGACCGTTCGGGGCCGATCAGCAGTTACATGAATTACATCGTGGGGCAGGACCCGATCCCCGCTTCCGTGTTCGTTGAAGGGTTGGAGACCGGCGTTGCCACCCTGCGGTTGGAGATGCTCGACCCGTTGTCCGGCGCGGTTCTGTTCCAGGGCGGGGCGCCGGACGCCGACGTCCTGAAATTCCGGGTCTCGCTGGTCGATCTGGACGTGACCGACAACATGGCCACGGGCGACGCGGGCGACGGGTTCTTGAATTACCTGCCGGGGTACCGGGGGGCCACCCCGAAGTTGTCGTCCGGCGCGTTCAATGCCCAGACGCCGTTCACACCCCAACCGCTTCACGCCATTTATAACGGCCTCGGCACGGACGCGGGCGTAGGTAGTATTACTGCAGAACTCGTGAGAGTTTCGGCTCATTCGGGGTACGCCGAAAACATGCCTGACCCCGGCGATGGATTGATCGAAAATATGCGCGACGTGAGTTTCAGTGCCACGGAAAGTCTGTTTTATGGGGGTACGGGCGAAGAGGGGGGCAAGGTTGCCAACAAGTCATGGCTGAACTTCTACGTCCGCGACTACGCTGCCACGGCCGACTTCCACACGAAGGTCTACGACGCTCGTGGTTTGAAACGAGGTGACCACTTTCTGCAGGTGGTCCGTGACACGGATGGCGACGGCCTCCAGGACAAGTGGGAGTTTGACTCCATGAAGGCGTACCCGGCGCAAACCGGCGTGGATTTCGTCGGCCCGAAAATGAAGGTGTTCGAAGCAGAGACCCAGGAAGTCTCCGACGAGTGGGCCTACCCGGACTTTCCGAATTCCGACGGCGGCCGGGGCGTGGACAAGCACAAGTCGAAAGGCGACAGCCTGACCCCGTTCCAGGAGTACCGCGGCTTCATCCTGGACGGCGGCGGCTTCGACGGGGCCGGGTTAAACGGGCACGCGGGCGGTCACAAGCGGCTAAGCCCGGCGTTCAAGGAGTTGCTCGTCGAGGTGGACGCGATGCCGACGGCCAACGTGGCCGCCATGCCGACGGCCGCCGGTCTCACGACGGTGTTGGGCAAGGTGGCCAAGGGGTTCAGTGACCAGACCAACGGGGCAGGCATTCGGGTATACTGGGTGATGGATAATTTGAGCGCCACGGCCAAGGCCCTGGCGTCGGACTATAGTGCCAAGTCGTGGGCGAAGTCCCAGCGCAACAAGGATCAACTCGGGGAATTCGTCCATCTGATGTTCGCCTCAGACTAGTCTTTCGCACTTTTTGGCGGGTTGAAAAGGAGTGGCGGGGCTTGAGCGCCGGCGGTAGAGTGTTGG
>JAYTTY010000578.1:0-14315 GCA_043744795.1 Zavarzinella sp.
GTCCCACCGCTACGCCGGTCCCACCGCTACGCCGGTCCCACCGCTACGCCGGTCCCACCGCTACGCCGGTCCCACCGCTACGCCGGTCCCACCGGGACGCCGGTCCCACCGCTACGGCATTATGAACTCTGCTCTAAATCCAAAAGCCCCTCACCCGCAAAGCCGGGGGTGAGGGGCTTTCTGCTCCCCCAGAGAATCTGGTCGCACCCCGCCCCTTGTCGCCCGCATTCGATCCCGGCCCCGCCCCGCCGCGTATAACCTATCAGACGCCCGTTCCGCGAAGGATCCCCCCGCATGATGGCCTCCCCCCGCCCGTCGGACACGCCGCCCCCGGTCGTCGAAGCGGCCCCGCCGCCGGCCGAGCGCCAGCCCGCCGTCCTGGAGGCGTCCAACTTCATCGTCGGGTTCGACTGGGTGTTGTCCGTCGGCGTGCTGGCCTTGGCGTTCTTGGCCGTCTCCTTCGCCGTGCGGAACGCGGACTTCTGGCAGCACCTCGCCGCCGGCCGGCTCATCGCGGAGGGGGGCTATTCCTTCGGAAAAGACCCGTTCAGCTTCGTCAGCGAGAGCCGCCCGTGGGTCAACCATGCGTGGCTGTTCGACCTAATGACCTTCTGGATCTTCAAAGCCGTCGGCGGGCCGGGGGTGGTCGTCGTCAAGGGATTGTTCGTCGTGATGACGGCCGGGCTGCTGCTCGCGGCCCGGCGGCCCGGGCAGGCGGTCTGGGGCAGCGTCGTGTGCGTGGGCTTGGCCGTCTTGGCCTCCGCCCCGCGGCTGATGCTCCAGCCCACGCTCGCGAGCTACTTCTTCCTGTCTGTCCTACTATGCGTGCTGATCCGCGCCCCGCGCTTCCTGCGCGGCACAAAGCTGTCCGTCCTCGTCGGCGTCGTCTGCTGCCTATGGGCGAACTCGGACCAGTGGTTCTTCCTCGGGCCGGTGGCGCTGGCGCTGTACACGCTCGGGGCATTCCTCCGGCCGGACGTGGGTGACGATCAAGCCCGCCGCAAGGAATTGCTGACCGCCCTCGGCGTCGGCGTCTTGGCGTGCAACGTCGGGCCGCACCACGTCATGGTGTGGGCGCTGCCGCCGGAACTCGTCAGCGGCGACCTCGCGGGCCTGCTCGGCGCCGACGCCGAGTTCGCCGGCGCCTTCCGCGGGCCGTTCTCCTCGGGGGCGCTGGACTTCGGCTGGGACCGCGGCAACCCGCTGAGCCTGTACGCCCTCGTCACCCTGCTGACCCTCGGCGTGATCGGCCTCGCCGGCTCGTACCGCCGCCTGTCCGCGCCGCTGTTACTGGTGTTGGCCGGCTTCGTCGCCTTGGCGCTGCTGCGGCTGCGCGGGATACCGTTCCTCGCCTTCGTCGCCGCCCCGATCCTCGCCGTCCACCTGACCGATTTCGTGCAGCGGCTCGCCGACCGGCCGATGGCCGAGGGCGTCGTCCGGCTCGTGGGGACGGGCCGGTTGGTCGGCCGCATCGTGCTGGGCATCGCCGGGCTGGGCCTGCTGGCCGCGAGTTACCCCGGCTGGCTGCACCCGTTCGCCGAACAACGGCGCTGGAAGTGGGACGTGGAGCCGAACGCCTCGATGGTGCAGGCGGCCGAGAACCTGCAACGGCTGCGGGCCGACGGCTCCCTGCCGGCGGGGGCGAAGTTGCTCAACCTCCAGCCGGACTTCGCGTGCTACGTCGCGTGGTTCGCCCCGGCCGAGAAGACGTTCTTCGACCACCGCCTCGCGTTCCACGCCCCCGAGGCGGCCGACTACGCCGCCGTCCGCCGGCTCCTGTACACCCGCGACCCGAAGAAGGCCGCGGACTACGACCTGCCAGAGTTCCTGGGCCGGCACAAAATCACCCATGTGGTGTCGGCCCCGGCGAACATCGCCGCCCAGCTCACCGTCCTCGGCCGGCTGTGGCAACTCGACGGCCGGCAAGAGTCGGAGTTCGCCATCCTGGCCATCCACGGCCGGGCCGTCACCCTCGGCCGCGCGCAAGACGGGACCCTCACCAAGGATCAACTCGCGGCCCTGCGGTTCGACCCGCGCAAGGCGGCGTTCGCCCAGTCCGCGCCGACGCCGACGCCGGCCCCCGACGTGCCGGCGCCGAACCGGGACTTGGCGGACAGTTTCCTCGCCCCGCCCCCGGCCGCGCCGGCCGAAGCCGAGGAGGCGTTCGTCCTCAAGGTGTACCACGACGTGCTGGACGAAGGGCTGCTCGCCCGCAGCCGCGTCAATTCGTTCGTCGCCCAGTTCGTGATCGAGCAACTGGCCCGCCGGGTCGGGCCGCACCCGTACTTGCGGGCCTTGGCCCAGGCGGCGGCGCAACTGCCGCCGGCGATCCCGCTGGAAGACCGGGCCGAGTCCATCGCCAGCGGCATCTTGGCCGCCCGCGCCGCCCGCCGGGCGGTCGCCGCCAGCCCGAACCACCCGGACGGGTACGCGATGCTGGCGATGACGTACCCGGCCGCGAGCGCCGCCGCCTCCCCGGACTTGGCCAAGTTCGTCGCCGAGGCGAACCGGGCGCGGGCCGTGTCCCGGCTGCCGGCCGACGCGCGGCCCGGCCGGTCCATCCTGTCGTGGGCGAACCAGGCGCTCGCCCTGCGGCAGGCGCACTTGGACCCCCAGCCGCAGCGGCTCGACATGGCCGTGCGGGCCAACCGCACGCTGGTGACAATCCTCCGCGCGGACTTGGAAGACCGCTCCGCCGCCCCCGCCGGGGGGGCCGCGGCCGACCAAGACGCCGTCGAGGACCTCCAGCGGGAACTGGACCGGCGGGAGAAGGAACTGGGCCAGTTGGAGCAGTTGGCGAAGAAGCAGTCCGACAAGGTCGCCAACGAGACCGCCCGGCTGACGGAGCCGCTCGACCGGGCCACGCTGGCCCGCCGGGAGGGGCTGGCGCAAGAAGCCCTGGAGGAACTGTTGAAGGCGAATGACCTCTTCCAGAAGAAGCTGGCCGACCTCGACGCGAACCCCGGCAAGGGGCGGCCGACGGAGGCCGAGTACGGGGCGCACCTGGCCCTGGTCGGCGACTTGGTGGAACTGCTGCTGTACGCCGGCCGGGCCGAGGAGGCCGTCGCCATCCTCGGGTCGGCGGACGACGACCCGGCGGCCCTCGCCGGCCTGACCCCGGCGACGCGGGAGGCCTACGCGCGGGCGCGGTTCTCCGCGGCCCGGCTGCTCAACCCGCAGAACCCGCAGCCGGCGCCGTACGACACCGACCCGCCCGCCCGGTTCCGCGTCTTGCGCGTGCTGGCCGGCCTCGTTACGGGCGACTACGGCCGGGCGGTCGAGGCCCAACGGGAGGAGACCCGCCGCGCCCGCGAGAACCTGAAGGCCTTCACCGCCGCCGTGTTCCCCAACGGGCTGCCCCCGGCCAAGGAGGGCGTCGTGACGATTCACCCGCAGATGGACCTGCCCCTGCAACTGCTCGCCCACCCGGCCGCCGGCTTCCAGGCCGCGATGACGTGGCAGGCCAAATTCCTGAACGAAACCACGGTGGGGAATTACCGCTCGCTCTTGGGGATCCAGAGCGACCGGCACGTCCAGCTCGGGCTGACGTGCCTGGAAATGGGGGACGCGGCCGGCGCCCGCGGGCAGTTCCGCGAGGTGTTGAAGGCCGCCGAGATGCCGCCGACGGCCGGCGCCCGCCGGATCGCCAAGGAGATGCTGACGCTACTCGGGGAGTGACGCGCCGGCCGGCGCGGCCCGCCACCGCTTCCAGCGGCCGGCCCCGCGCCACGCCCCGATCAGGCTGCCGACGAGCATCCCGAGCATCGCCCCGTAAATGAGCAGCGACGGCACGCTCAACGGCACCCAGTCCGGGGCCGCCTCCGGGTCGGGGAATTTCGCCTTCACGACCACGGGCAGCGCCGCCGTCCCGACGACGGCGAGGACCCACCCCCAGACCACCACCGGGACGAGGTACGCCTTCAACTTCGTCCGCGTCTCGTCCATCCCGAGGACGATGGCCCCGATCGTGGCGGCCCCGAACCCGATCTGGGCGAACGGCACCAACAGGTACGCAATGTCTTCCATCAAACTCCCGCGGGGATGAGCAGAGGGGGTTGTTTTAGGAACTCGCCCGCCGGCCTCGGCGCATCATTCTCTGCCATCGCCCGCTCGTCGAACAGCGGCCGGTATTTTCGGCCTGAAGGGCCGCTTAACATAGCCCAGCCCGCAAGGGCTGGGAGCATCGCCAATCAATCGCCCTCGGTCTGAAGGACCGATTATTGGCCGCCGGTCTGGTGAGGGCCGGCGGGGCAGTCGCCAGAGGCGGCAAGGCTTAATCGGTCCTTCAGACCGAAAGCCAGACGCCGCGTCTTTCCCAGCCCTTGCGGGCTGGGCTATGTTCATCGGCCCTTCAGGCCGGAAAACCGGTCTCCAGATTGGAGCCATTCTCTCTCGGGTATGCCTCACACCGGCGGCGGGTTGCGCTCGGCGAAGCCGGACTGGTGCCAGTACGGATACGCCAAGGTCGTCTTGCTCGCCGCATCGAGGGCGGCGACTTGTTGCGGCGTGAGGCTCCAGCCCACCGCCCCGAGGTTTTCCTTCAACTGCTTCTCGTCGCGGGCGCCGACGATGATGTTCGCCACCGTCGGCCGTCGCAACAGCCAGTTCAGGGCGACTTGCGGGACCGTCTTGCCCGTCTCGGCGGCGACGGCGTCCAAGGCGTCCACCACTTTGTAGAGGTACTCGTCCGGGACGGGCGGGCCGACGTCGATCACTTTTTGGTTGTTGAGCCGACTCCCCGCCGGCAGCGGTTGGCCGCGGCGAATCTTGCCCGTCAGCCGGCCCCAGCCGAGCGGACTCCACACCACGGCCCCGACGCCTTGGTCCAGGCCCAACGGCATCAATTCCCACTCGTAATCGCGGCCGACCAGCGAGTAATACGCCTGGTGGGCGACGTACCGCGTGAGGCCGTGACGGTCCGCGGCCGCGAGCGATTTCATCAGGTGCCAGCCGGAGAAGTTGGAGCAGCCGACGTACCGAATCTTTCCGGCCTTCACCAGCGAGTCGAGCGTGGCGAGGGTTTCTTCCACGGGGGTCAGGGCGTCGAAGCCGTGCAGTTGGAAGAGGTCGATGTGGTCCGTGCCGAGGCGCTTGAGACTCCCTTCAACCGCTTCGATAAGGTGGTAGCGGGAAGAGCCGACATCATTCGGGCCGTCGCCGTGCCGGAAGGTGGCCTTGGTGGAGATCAACACCTTGTCCCGCCGGCCCTTGATCGCTTGGCCGAAGATTTCTTCCGCGAGGCCGGCCGAGTAAATGTCGGCCGAGTCGAAGAAGTTCAGGCCGGCGTCGAGGCACACGTCCACGAGGCGACTCGCCCCGCCGGCGTCCGTCGTGCCCCACGCCTTGAAGAACTCGTTCCCGCCGCCGAACGTCCCCGTCCCGAGGCTGAGGACGGGGACCCGAAACCCCGACCGGCCCAACTGCCTGAATTCCATGCGCTGCTCCTTGGTGACGCGGGGGAATACCCCCGCGTCCCGAGTAGCTTACATAAACCGGCCTCAAGCACCTTGATGGGGTGACGGCGGCCGCATGACTCATTCACCGTCGGCCGGCGGTCGCGTTGGAGTCCCGCTTTTAAGCGGTTTTGGAACGCTCCCCCACAAGGCCCATGAGGACCGAGTCTTCGAGGGTCCGACCCCGTGGGCGAACGGTCGTCACCCGCGAAGGCGAACCCTCGAAGACTCGGTTCGCCGGCCTCCTGCGGCGGGAAGATCACGGACCGCTTAAAAGCGGGACTCCAACGCGACCGCCCGAAGGCGGTGGGGAAGAGGGGCGACTGGCGCGTTATCGGTCCGTCGGCTTGATCGCTGTCCACGTCACCCGGCCGGCGGCGTTGGGGTCGAAGGTCGTGTCGTTCGTGAGCAAGTACGTCCCGTCCGAGCCGGCGTAGGCGTGGCCGTAGCCGGCGGGGAGTTGCACGGCCTTGCCGTCCGGGGCCGCGTAGGGTTGCACGCCGCGGATGTAATCGCTGAACTTGGCGGCCGAGCGGTCTTCGGCGGCGTTCTTGGAGGCGCGGGCTTCCCGCATCAGGCCCAAGACGTGGTCGTTGTTGGCGCTAATCTGCTTGCTGAGTTTGCCGGCGTCCTCGATGCCCATGTTCATCCGCTTCATGAACAGGGACTTCACGTACCCCACCTCGTCCGCCCACTTCGGGTTCAGCCAGGCCGAGTGGACGGCGGCCAACATGGTCGGCGTCGCCGCGTCCAAGTCCCCCTTGGCGGCCCGGACGGCGAACGGCGGGACGACCGGCCCCCACAGCGTGCTGACGTTCCCGCCGCCGATGTTGGCGGAGGTGTATCCGAGGACCAAATAAACGTCCTCCTGCACCAGTTGCCGGCCGACGGAATACTCCAGCCGCGTCCGCGTGGCCTTTACGGTGCAGCCGTTCGCCTTCGCGAAGAACTTGGCGATCTCCGGCATGTCGGCCGTCTCGACCACGCGGGCGCCCAGCCCTTTGCGGGCGGTGGGGACCGTCAATTTTTCGACCACTTCGGCCGGCGCCATCGGCTGCAGCACGAGGCTGCCCATGTAGTTCGTCATCGGCCGCAGCGGGAAGAGGGGGTTCGACATCCACACGCTGGTACACCACGGCAGGAACTCCAGCCGGCTCGGGCTGTCCGGGTCGGACACCGTGGCCTCGAAGCAGACTTGGTGCCACGTGTCCGCGTACCACTTCATCCCGCCTTGGACCGTCCACCCCTTCGGCGTCAGGAGCGTGCCCGCCACCATGTTGTTCACCATCGGGTCGCGGACGGTGACGGTCTCCATCACGACGGTCTTGGGGTCGGCGACGGCCGGGGCGGCCAGCGCGGCGGTCAGCAGGCCGGCGGCGAGGAGTCGGGAAGTCATCGGGAAATCTCCGGTTCGGGGGGAAGTATGTCCCCCGTACCGGCGGGGGTCGGCCGTGTGACAAGAAAAGGAACAACCATTTAGGCACACTGTTGACGTGATGTAAACAACTGGTGTCGGTTGAGTGGCGCGCCGGCCCGGCGGCCGCCGACGTTGCAACGCCGGAGGAAGTCGTCGCCGATCTGACCGCGGAACGCGCGGATTCTTGGCGTCGGCGATTGGAGTGCAGAGCCGCCCCTCCCTCCAATCGCGGACGCTCATGGCTCGTCAAAACGACCGCCCGAGCCGCCGGCCGCGGAATCGGGCAACTGTCTCGGGACGCGCTCCTCTCCGCAAAGCCGCCGCGTCGCGGCTCACAAATCGACTGACGGGCGGTGAATAACCGCCGCGGCCGGCCCGTCTGTGGTGCGGTTCCGTTTTTCCGATGACCCCGGTCGATCAACGAATATGCCGCAGACGGATGACACCCCCGGCCGGCCGCGCCTCTATTACGGCTGGGTCGTCCTGATCGTCGCGGCCGTCGCCATGACGGCCACGCTCCCCGGCCGGACGCACGGCCTCGGCCTCATTTCCAAGCCGTTGATGGCGGACCTCGGCATCAGTGAGGTGACGTACACTTTGGTGAATTCGTGGGCCGTCGTCCTCGGGGCGGCGTTCTGCCTCCCCGTCGGCCGGCTGATCGACCGCGTCGGCGCGCGGGGCGTGTTGGCCGGGGTGGCGGCCGCGCTCGGGGCGGCCGTGCTGCTGATGGCCCACGTCTCGACCGTCCTGTGGCTGGCCGTCACGCTCACGCTGGTCCGCGGGCTGGGGCAGGGGGCGCTGTCCGTCGTCAGCATGGCGATGGTCGGCAAGTGGTTCACGCGCCGGCTCGGCCTGGCGATGGCCGTGTTCACGGTGTTGCTGTCAATGGGGTTCATCGCGTCCACGCTCGGCGTCGGCGGGGCCGTCGGACAATTCGGCTGGCGAAACACGTGGGCCGGCGTCGGCGTCGCCTGCCTCGCGCTGGCGGCCGTCGGTTGGCTGATTGTCCGCAGCACGCCGGAGTCCATTGGCCAAAAGCCGGACGCGCCCGCGGAAGAAACGGCCGCCTCGACGGACTTGCCGCTGGCGACCGCCCTGCGGTCGCCGGCCTTCTGGGCGTTCACGGCGTCGGCGGCGCTGTTCAACTTCGTCTGGTCGGCGATCACACTCCTGAGCGAACCGCTGACGGCCGACCGCGGCCTCGGGCACGACACCTACGTGGCCATGATGGGCATGATGGTCGCCGGCGGTTTGCCCGCCAATTTGCTCTGCGGCTGGCTGGCCCCCAAGGTCGGCCTCGGCCGCCTCCAACTCGCCGGCATGACCGCCCTCGCCGCCGCGGTGGCCGCGTACCCGCACCTGACGACCGAGGCCCACGCCCTCGTGTACGGCCTCGTCTTGGGCGCCGCCGGCGGCGTCGTCACCGTCGTCTTCTTCACCGTGAACGGGGAGCTTTTCGGCCGCCGCCACCTGGGGGCGATTCAGGGGACGGCCCAGCTTGTCTCGGTGCTGGCCTCCGCGGCCGGGCCGCTCGCCTTGGCGACCGTGCGGGAGCGGACCGGCGCGTCCGACGTGTTCTTTGATGCGTGCGCCCCGGCGGCCGTGGCGCTGGGGCTGGCGGCGTGGCTGGCGCCGCGGCCGGGGCGGTAGTCCACGCTCAAGCGGTCTTGGGCGAACGGTTCAACCGAACTGTCCGCGACCCGTCTTCGTTGGAGTCCCGGCTCCACAGGAGTCCCACCGCGTTACGCCTTGTTTTCTAGGGATTTTCCGGCGGGGCCCTGGGTGGGCCACGCCTGCGGGTATTGTTGGCGTAGGTGGTCGGCCGAGCTTTCCACGAGATCCGCGAACGGCAAATCGCGGACCCACGCCGCCGGGGTCAGCTTCGCCGCCCGGGCCGCCTCGGCCGGGCGGCGCCCCCACACTTGCCGCAGGACATGGGCCACGCCTTCGAGCAGCCGCCGGTACGCCGGCGCCCGGCTCGTCGTCCACGCCCGGGCTTGGTTCTTCCGCCGGTAACTCGTCTCGATGCCGAACCGCCCCCGGCGGCGCCGCCGGCCCAGCCACGCCCGCCGCCGCCCGGCCGCCGCTTTCGCCGCCCCCCACCCGGCGAAGGCGCCCCCCTTGGCCCGGTCTTGGCCGCGGCCCCGCCACACCCGGACGCGCGTCACGCCCGGGGCCTTCCGCTTCGTCGTCGCCCATTCGACCGCCCCGAGGGTCCCGGCCGGCCGGGCGAACCACGCCGTCCGACGGTCTTTCTTGCCCGTCCGTTGGAGCGGGACGGCGTCGCTGACCCCCGGCGGTTCAGGCGCCGACCGCGTAGCTGACGTTCGGCGCCTGGGCCGCCGTCATGCCGCCGACCCCAAACATCACGACGCCGATCACAATCAAGATGATTCCGAGCGCTTTCACATGGTCTCCCCGGCCTGTCGGCTAATGTGTCCGCTCACCTTAGAAGGGCCCGGGAGCGCCCGTCGGCGGCCCGGCCCCATGACGGGCCGCCGACGGGCTAGGACTCGGCGGCCGCCGGGCCGGCGACGAACTCCTGCTTGCACTTGGGGCAGCGGATGTTCCGGCCCAGCCACTCGGGCGCGACGCGGCCCGCCTTGCCGCAGTGGGGGCAGGCGATCGCAACCTTTTCGGGCGCCGGCTTGGCGTCGGGGTCGATGCCGCGCGCCCGCAACTCCCGGGTGGCCAACTCGCGGACGCGGGCGAAATCGACCGGCTCGTCGCGGTAGGTGTCGAAAGCGTGGGCGCCTTCGCCCCACGTCAGGCCGTCGAAGACGGCGCCCGTGCGGTCCGGCTCGGCCGCGAGGCGGCGCAGGGCGGTCTTCGAGACGGCGCCGGCGTCCGCCGCGAGAATCCGGCCGAGCGATTCCGCGATCGGCCCGTAAATCTGCTTGTCTTCTCCATATTTTGGCCCGTCGAGGGCTTCGAGCAGCGCGGGCGCCGCCGCCGCGCCGAACTCCCCCAGCGTCCCCGCGGCGGCGGCGCGGAAAAAGCCGCCGCCCCATTTCATGCACGCGATGACGCCGGGGACGGCCTCGCGGCGGCCGATCATGGCGACCAGTTTGAGCGTCTCCAACCTCATCAGGTCGGGGGCGGAAGCCCACTTCAACACA
This sequence comes from Zavarzinella sp., assembly GCA_043744795.1. Lineage (GTDB taxonomy): Bacteria > Planctomycetota > Planctomycetia > Gemmatales > Gemmataceae > Zavarzinella. Next base: position 9,990 of record JAYTTY010000578.1, read on the forward strand.
TCGACCAAGTGCGGCAACGCCCGCTCGCCGTGTTCCGATTTCGGCCAGTTCGGCTGGAGGGCGAACAGCGTCTCCCACGTCCGGCGGTACACCTCCGGCCGGTAATCTTTGCTCTCGTCGCTTGGGTTCTCGCGGTGCGATTTGACGAGGTCGGGGAGCGAACTGAACCGCCACCGGTGCGGGAACAGGGCCACGTCCCACAGCGCCGGCAGCAGGTGCGGGAAGCTCCGCGGGTCACGAATCTTGGCCAAGGCGATGCGCACGTCCGCCCGGCGGGACTGTTGGAAGTCGCCCTCGTCCGCGAAGGCATTCTTCAGCGCCTCAATCAGGGCGGGCACGGCGAGCGGCTCGCGCTGGTCCCCTGCCTGGCGGATCGCGGCCTTGTCTCCTCGCCCGATGCGATCCGAGAGTTTGCGGACGCGGGCCTCGTCCGCGTCACGGCGGGCGTCCTCCGCGTGGCGCGCCGCGATGGCCGCTTCCGCCCACGGGACGTCGAGGGTTGGGGCGTCCGCCACCTCGGGCAACAGATCCCGCAGGGTGACGAGGCCCCCGTCCTTCCGCTTGTGTTCGATCAGCAGTTCCTGCCGCAAGCGCCAGCCGAACGCCTCTTGCCCCGCGAGGGTCATCCCCCGGCGGTCCGGGTCCAAGTGGGCGCCGACTTCCTCAATGAGCAATTCGGCCAGTGCGAAGGGGTGGTCGGCCAAGTCCTGGGCGAGGCCGTGAGTGACGTAGATGGTCTTCCGGTTGACGCTCGGCCGGCTGACCTGCCAGCCGACGGCGCCGGCGGCCCCCCCGTCGAAATACAGGAAGAAGGCTTCCGGCTCCTCGTCGGGGCCGGCCGCGGCGGGCCGCGGGGCGGCTTTGCCGGCGACGAGTTGAAGCCACTTCGCCTTGAGGGCGGGGTAGACGCGCGCGGTCAAAGCGGCGACGGCAACCGGCGAGAATTTCTCCTCGCGCGTGAAGGCGAACGCGCCGAAGTCGACGGGCGGGGGATTCTCCCCGCGCTCGACCGCGAGCAAGTTGTCATCGACGCCCTTCTTTTCGTCAGCCGTCAACAAGGCGAGGCAACAGGACATCGTCATGGGCGCGGCGGCGGCCGCGAAGTCCGGCGTGACATCGCCGCTGCGGATGAGGGCTTTCAGAATGACATGGAGAATCCGCCGGGCTTGCCACCGCCGCGGCTCGTTGCCGCCGACGTATTCCGCCCGGCATTCCTTCTCGTAGATGCGGCGCGCCACGCCGAGGGCGTCCCATTCCAACGTCGCGCCCGGCCGCGCGAGTCCGGCGACGAAGCCCGCCCACGCGGCGTGGTTTTTCCCTTCCAAGACGGCGATCAATTCGACGGCCCGCCCGGCGAGGTCCGCGGCCAGCGGGGCGACGGCGACGATGTCGATGTCGGCCAAAAGGTCCGCGATCTTGTCCTCGACGCCGGGGAGTGGCGCCATAAGGTTTGCGGGCGAAGGGCTGGGCGTGGCGTCATTGAGCGCTCGGGAGGAGCTGACAGTCTTGCCCCAGTGCGACAGGAGCGTCCCGGCGGTCCCGCGGATGTAGCCGAGGGCCTTCTGGACCGCCTCGTGCATGCGGTCCATGAACTCGCCGTCGTCCGACTCCGGGACGAGGATGTCCCCCGGCCACCCGTCCTCCCTGCTGACGAAAACGGCCTTGGCCGACCCCATGCAGACACTGTGACGGATTATTGCGCGCACGGCCGCGCTCGGCACGCGCCCGCCGCCGATCATGGGGCCGCGTGCTTCCCGCCCGCCCGCGTCGCTGGGTGGTGACATGGCATGACTCCGTATTCCTTGACCATAACCGTGGCGCGGCCCAACTCATGGATCAGGCTTAGCCGCCGGCCGCGCAGCCGTGGCATCCTCGGTCTCGCCCGTCGGCGCCTCATGCGCCCGGCCCAGTTCGATGCACACGATGGCCGCGGCGGCGAAGCCGACGCCGGCCCAGCCCCACGCGGTCAGGCGGCCCGAGAAGAGCAGGTAGTCGAGCGCCAGCGCGCCCACGCAATTGACGAGCAGGAACAGCACCACGGCCGCCCCGAAGCCGAAGTAGCCCCAGCGCAAGATGACGCCCAGCAGCGTCGCCACGACCAGCCACGACGCATAAGCAGTCAACAACCACGACGCCCGGCCCGTCTTGGCCCACTGGTTCAGCGCCGCGTCGCTGGCCGCGCCGAGCGCGCCGACGGCGATCAGGACGCCGTACACCGCGACGCGACTGGGGCCGTCCGGCGGCATGAGTGGCCTCGTCCTGTTATTCGCGGTTGTCCCGGCGGTCCAACTCGTCGCGCAAGCGGCGGTTCTCGGCCTCCAAATCGGCGGCCCGGGACCCGCGGCGGGCGAGTAAGAAGACCACCAAGGCGACGGCGATCAGCCCGCCGCCCATGAGGGCCAGGATGACGATTTCTTGCGCGCCGAGACCGATCATCGCTCACCTCTTCCCGCGTCGTCACGTTGGGGTTATCGTCCCCGCCAGCCGCCGAGATGTCAAGGGGGAGGGAAACCGGCCCGCGCTCGAGGAGTGGCGGCGCATCTCAACGGCTAGCCCGCCACCGCCGCGTGATGCGGCGAAGGGAGGGTAAATGCCGCGACATGATGCGCCGGTCGATGTGACCGGCGCCGTGGAACCGGCCGCCGGTCAGGCGGCCGCGATGGTGATGGTGAACCACGCGGAGGTAATCAACCCGCCCTGGTCCTGGGCAAACACTTGGACGCGGTACGACGGCTGCGGGTCGGTGACGCGCGCCTCGTTGCCGACGACGGTGACCTTGCCGTCGCGCCCTTTGGGCGAGGGCGCGACAAAAGGCAGGCCCCGTTGAGGCGGTCACGTCGTCGTGTTGAACAGCCGCGTAAAGGCCAGAACGCCCAGCGTGTAGTTCCCGTCGTTCGACATGGCTTCGAGCTTCAGGCCGACGGCGGGCGCGTTGCCGGCGTTGGTAGCCGTAGTGTTCGCCGCCAGGATGGCCTTCAGCTCGTCGCTCATGCGGAAGCTCACGGCAATGCCGCCGCCGGAGACGGAAGCCTCGGCCCGGACACTGTACGTTCGCCCGCCGACGGTGAGCCGGAACGACGCGCCGTTGAACAGTTGGGCGACGGTCTGGCCGTCCACGACGCCGCTCTGGTTCAGGTCGATGCGGAACGACACCGTGCCGTCCTTGGCGACGTTCAGTGCGCTCTGCGTGCTCGCGGCGCCCGTCAAGGGCTTGGGAGTGACCTTCGCCGTGGTCGTGGCGACCGAGTCGAGGGCGTAGTTGCCCGCGGCAGCGCCGCCGAGGGCGGCGCCGGCCAGCGTCACCGTCCAAGCGCCGACATTCTTGCTCGCGAAGGTCGCCGCGCCGCCCGTCAGGCTCACGGCGTCGGAGCCGAGGACGCCGGTGAGCGACCGCGTCAGCACGGTGGCCGAGACGTTGCCGTCGTAGATCTTGTCGGCGGCCGTGAAGCTGCCGGTGATGTGCCGGGCGGTGATCTTGATGGCGACGTCGCCACTCTGATCCTTGTAGTTGCGGTTGCCGGTGAACACCCAGTGGGCCGTGCCGCCCGGGACGTTCCGGAAGGCGGCCCCCATGTTGAGCGTGCCGGCGTATTCGACGCCCAGGCCCGATGCCGAACCGGTCGCGCCGTGGGAGGCCGCGTCGTACACGCCCGTGTAGCCGCTCACGCTCACCGTGGCGTCGGCCCGGTTGATGAGGACGGCGACCGCGGCCCCGTCGCTGGCCGTGTGGTTGGCGTCGCCGGCGTAGTGGGCGGTCACGTAGTAAGTGCCGGCGTTGATCTGGTCGGCCACGCCCGTTCCGTTGCTGTTCGCCGAGTAGGTCAGCGAGGTCGCGGCGGTGTTCAGGCCGCCGGCCCCGGTCACCGTGCCCGAGCCGGCGATCTGGGCGGTACGGTTGTAGGTGAACGGACCGGCGCCGACGGTGGTCGTCACGGACGCGGCCTTGGCGATGGTGAAACTTTGGGCGACGGCCGGCGCGGGTTCGTAGTCATTGTTGCCGCCCTGCTTCGCCGTGATGGTGGCGCTGCCGGCCTCGGTTGATGTGGACGTACCACACGCTTCCGGCTTGTTGGACGGTGGCGTCGCCGCTGGCGGTGAAGCTCACCGGCACGCCGGGAGTCGCCGTCGCACTGATCGCGAAGTCGGCGTCGCCGTAAGTCCTATTCGCCACGGCGCCGAAGGTGATGGTCGGCACAGGGCCTACGCACGTGTTTTCCCCGAGGAATCCATCGCTTTGGCTATTAAATCTTCCACATAGTCCGTGTTCCAACCGGCCATTTCTCTCGTTCCCTTGATTCCGTGTTTTGGCTTGCCACCCTTAATCAT
>JAYTTY010000579.1:0-14230 GCA_043744795.1 Zavarzinella sp.
TTCTCTCCTGTCTTTCCTCTGTGGTCTCTGTGTCCTCTGTGGTTCAATCTCTTGATTTATGTACGTTTTCCGATCAATTTCAACTTCGCCGCCCGCGTCAGCCGCTTGATCGCCCACTCCCGTTTCAGCGCATCGCTCTTGGTCGGCTGATGCTCGCGGTAGACCATCTTCACCGGCAACCGGCTCCGCGTGTATCGCGCCGCCGTTCCCGCGTTGTGTTGGGCCAGGCGGCGGGCCGGGTCGGTCGTGACGCCGGTGTACAGCGTGCCGCCGCGGCACCGTAACACGTACACCGTCCACGGCGACTCGGCGGGCTTCTTCTTCACTTCTTCGGGACCAGCAGGGCCAGGATGGTTTGGGCGTAGAGGCGGTGGCCGAAGTCGTTCGGGTGGTTGAGGCCGTTGCCGGTCAGGTCGAGGTCGTGCTTATTCTTCAGCAGCGTCTCCCACACGGCCGTCACGTCGGCGAGGGCGACGCCCGGCCCGGTCAGGGACGCCAGCGCGTCGCGGTAGGCCGGGAACATCTCGCGCGGCGTGTGGACCCACTCCTTGTGCCCGAGCATCGTCGAGACGAGGATGATTTCCGCGTCCTTGTCCGCGGCGCGGATGCGCTCGATGATCTTCTGCGTCTGCTCCTTGTACCACTTCGGGTCGCGCCGGCCCACGTCGTTCATGCCGTAGGCGACGATGACCAAGTTCGGCTTCTCGGCCAACAGCTTGTCGAGGTCGCCGACGCCGTTGGCGACGCTCCACCCGCCGACGGCCCGGTTCTTCAGCGTGACCTCGCCCTTATAGGTGTGCTGCAACTGGGCGGACACCAACTCGGGGAACGCCGGCATGAACGGCGGGGCTTTCGCCAGAACCGAGGCGTCCCCGCCGGCCGAGATGCTGTCCCCGCTGACGCCGACCGTGATCGGCTTGCCGGCCCGCAGCCGGGCGAACGTGTTGGGAAGGTTCTTCTCGGCCGACACGACGGCCGGGAGAGTGCCGCTGGCCGGAACGGTCTTGTACGTGACTTCAACTTGCCGGTCGTGGAACCACCGCCCCGGCCCGTACAGCATGTTCTGCTTCGGGTTGCCGACGCGGTGGCGGTAGCTCATCGGCGCCCCCTCCGGCGGGTACAAGTCCTTCTCCGACAGGGCGGGGGCTTTGGCGTCCGCCGAGAACACCAACGTCTTGCCGCCGTCCCCGAGTTTGAAGTCCTTCCCGGCTTCGTATGTCTTCTCCCCCGTCGCCGACTTGACGGACAAAATCTCCGTCGCCGGGAAGCCCAGACGGGCGATGATCGGGGCCTTGTCGTCCGCTTGCAGCAACACGCTGCTCTCGCGGTAAACGATGGAGGAGGACCACGCCGGCTCCAGCAGGTGCAAGTCTGGGAGCAGCTTGATGGTGGCTTCCCGCCCGGTTGGCGGCGGCTCGGCGGCAATGCTTTGGGTTGAGAAGATGCCGAGGAGCAATGCGGGGAGTAGCAGACGGGAAGGTGTCATGCGGGAGCTTCCAAAGGCGGTGGGAAGCCGATGATACGCCGATAAAGTGACGGGTACAAGATAAAGCTCAATCGCAATATTTAGACTGACAACCGCCTGAGTATTAGGTCATATGGGGCAATGCAATTGTTCGGATGTTTCGTTTGTTTGCTTTGTTTCGTTTGAGCGGGTATACTTGGATATGTGTACCCTGAGTGGGGTACATTTCAAAAGGGGAAGTCATGAGTGATTCGTTCCTCGAACGGCCGGACACGGTGGTTCCCAACGAAGAAGATGTCCGGATGGCGGAAGAATCGAGCCGGCGATTGGCGGGCCTCAAAGCGAGACTGCGCAAGTCGTTGAGTCTTCACGTCGCGTCGGATCAGGCAGAGGAAGTCATTCCGATTCCTTCGTCTGTGTTCCGACTGCTCAGTGAAATTCTCACCAACATGGCGATGGGCAACGCGGTCACCATCGTGCCGTCCCACGCGGAGTTGACGACCCAACAGGCCGCCGACATTTTGAATGTCTCACGGCCGCACGTCATCCATCTCATTGAAGCGAACCAATTGCCGCACCGGATGGTGGGCACGCACCGGCGCGTCCTTTTTTGTGACCTGATGGCCTACAAGCAACGGAATGACCAGTCGCGGGTAACGGCGTTGGAAGAGTTGGCCAAGCAGGCCCAAGAACTGGGCATGGGGTATTAGCGTTCGGAATACGGAATCAACCCCTGAGAGCGAAGTTCGGAACGATGCGGCAGGTTGCTCGGGATTATCGGTCCAACGGACCGCTTAACCTAGCCCAGCCCGCAAGGGCTGGGTCAACCGCCCGCCAACGACCGCGGTCTGAAGGACCGCTTATCTTTGGGCTTCAGCCGTCGCGGCCCGGACGGACCCTGAGCGGATAATCGGTCCTTCAGACCGACTGTTCTCGATAGCTCGCCAACCCAGCCCTTGCGGGCTGGGCTAGGTTAAGCGGTCCGTTGGACCGAAAAACCTACGCCGACGAGGCCGGCACGTTGCAAACGTACCCCACATCAAGCGGCCGTCGCCTTTCGCACGAGATGGGTAAAACCGGAATCCCCTCACCCGCAGCCGCACTCCAACAGGGTGACATTTCCCGCCGGAATGACGGCACATTCGCCGGTCTCGGCGGGGATGAGCCACACGTCGCCCGGCCGGATATTGAAGTGTTGGCCGTCCCATGTCAGGGCCGCGTGGCCTTCCAAGCCGACGACCGCCCGGCACTCGTTTGACTGGCCGACCCGGAAGGGCCGGTCGGCGTGCCACCGGGCCAGCGAGAAGTATTCCGAGGCGATGAGCGACTCGCGGGAAGCCTTCGCCGTGCGGGCGGCCGGGCGGCACGGGCCGAGCGTGTCGTCCACGCAGGCCAAGCCTTTTTCGACGTGCAGTTCGCGCGGCCGGCCGGTCTTCGGGTCGATGCGGTTCCAGTCGAACAGCCGGTAGGTGATGTCGCTGGACTGCTGAATCTCGAACAGCATGACGCCCGCCCCGATGGCGTGGACGGTGCCGGCCCGCAGGAACAGACAGTCGCCGGGCTTCGGCTCCAGCGCGTGCAGCAGCGGCTCCAGCGTCCCGGCCGTGATGGCGGGCCGCAGGTCGGCCGTCGTCACGCCGGGGGCGAGGCCGGCGTAGAGTTTGGCGCCGGGGTCGGTGGCGAGCATTACCCACGCCTCGGTCTTGCCCACGCCGGTCCCACACGGCTCGTGCTTTTTGGCCCCCACGTCATCCGGGTGAACCTGCACGGAGAGGGGCTTGGCGGCGTCGATGAACTTGAGCAGCAGCGGGAATCGCTTGGTGGCCGCGTGGGCCGGGCCGAGCAGCTTTTCGGGCGACCGCTCCATAAGTTGCCGCAGCGTTTGCCCGGAGGCCGACCCCTCGACGACCTCGCTGTGGCTGTCGCCGTGGTCGCTGAGAACCCACGCCTCGCCGGTCGGCTCCGCGGACGTCGATTCCCCGAGCCACGGCCGCAGGCGCGTGCCGCCCCAGATCGCCGGCTTGAACAGCGGGCGGAGGCGGAGCGGCGACAACAAGTCCACGGGCATGTGCTTGCGGTGATGAAGGCCCCCGGCCGATTTGGGGGCGTGCGTGGCGGCCGATGGGGACATCCTACCTCCGGCCCCGCCGCGCGGCCCGATTTTCGCGCCTTTTCGGGGCGACGCGCGGGGGCTACTGACATCCGAATCGGCCCCCGAAAATGGTAAACTTTACTCAATCCAACTGCTTCCCAAGACGGAGTTTACAATGGTTGCCGCCCGATCCCCAAAACGGCCTTTTACCGCCACCCTGCCGGGGCCGGACCGCAAGCGGAAGCCGAGCGCATACTGTTTCCGCGTGACGTACCGCAATCTGAGGCCGCAGGAACCCGGTTGCGTGATGACGTGGAACGTCGCCGGCGGACGGACGCCGTACCAGATCGCCCTCGAACGGGTGAACGAGCACGAAATCCACTGGCACTGCACCTGCGCCGACGCCGTCTACCGCGGCGACCGCAACCCGTTCTACGTGTGCAAACACGTCCACGCCCTGCAATGCGGCCGGTGGGGATAATATTTCGGTTTCACTTTGAGGGTCGGAATCGAATCGCCGGAGAAATGTGGAAAGGTCTGGGAGACAGGAGAAACCATTCATGAGCCATTGACCATCTCAAAGGGCTTGGTAAGATTTTATTGGTTATCAAAATCATCGCTCATATGGCCTGGGAGTGCTTCGGCACGTTGGGGATTACACCCCGCCCGGGCCTCCTTTTTATGTACCTTCTCTATCTCAATGCCTCCGGGACGCCGGAACAAACGGACCAGAACAGCAAACACTATGTACTCGTCGGCGTGTGCATGCACGAGGGGAGTTGGTTCGCGCTCGACAAGCGACTTTTAGCCGTGAAACGGAAATATTCTCTCCCGGGCGCCGACCCGGAACGCCTTGAAATCCACGTCAAGCAGTTCGCGGTCACGATCACTGAGCAGGACGAGATACCAGATTTCGGGCAACTGACGCCGGTTGACCGTCGGGCGAGCGTCTTGGACGTGCGCAAAAGAAAACTCGGCGCGGAGCTTACGCGCGAATTGCGGGAAAAGCGGGCGGCCAAATACCGGGAAACGGACCCGTACATCCATTTGACCCGGCGGGAGCGGTCCCAACTACTGGAAGACGTGATTGAGGTGATCGCCGGCTATGATCGAATCCGGTTGTTCGGTGAAGCGATCAGCAAAGCCCACCCCGCCGCCCTCTCGCGGGAAATCGATTTGCGGGAGCAAGCGTTTACGCAGGTGGTGGCCCGGTTCGACAAATTCCTCCAAATCAAAGACTCCTGGAAGCGGCAGAGCAGCCCGCGAGCCGGGATCAATTATGGCCTGCTCATGCACGATCAAGATGCGTCGACTCAGTCAGTCTTGGAGCCGCTGTTTAACCGGTTCCGGCGGCGCGGCCACCAGTTCGGCCAGATGACGCACGTGATCGATGTCCCGTTCTTCGGGTCAAGTGCGAAGGTTGGAGGACTTCAATTGGCCGACGTGGCGGCCTATGTCGTCCGCCGTTACTTGGACAAGGGGGCCGTCGCGGGCGGCCACGAGGAACGCCACTTCATGCAAATATTCCGGCGGTTCGACCGCGATAACTACGGCAAGCTCCACGGACTGCGTCACTACGTCCCCGCCAATTCCTGTCATTGCTTGATCTGCCGGGAGCGTGGCCATTCCGGGGTCGTCCCCGCCTCGACGGACGTACTGCCACCGATCAACTAGTTTCAACGCTCACGCGGGAACACTCCTCTGTCCATTCCCACAAGTCGGCCGTGATGTGATCAAAGTCGCTTCTTCCTCACCCAAACATTTCGCGTGGGGCAAAATATGACCTAGACTCCCATTGTTTGCTTCCCAAAGGCCGGGCGGCGGGTTAAGGTAACACCACCCGGGCCGCCCGCGCGACCGTTAAAATCGGCCCGCCCGGCCGCCGGTTCACCCGCACGAGACGCCATGAGTTCTCCCGTTTCCCTCCTCTCGTCCCTGATCGCCGACTACGCCGCCCCGCCGTCGTTCGTCGATAAAACCTACGGCGAGCCGCTCTTCCACACGGAGAGCGAAGTGGCGGCCGTCCGGTACGCCCCGGACGACACCCTGTGGACGATGGAGGAGGCCGGCCTGCTGCGGCACTGGACGGGCGACGGCCGGCTCATCGACCGCGAGTTCCTGAGCGACACCGAAATCGCGTGGGCGTTCAACGCGGACGCCAGCCTGGCCGCGTCGGGCAACGAGACCGAGGTCGCCCTCTGGTCCGTCGGCAAAGCGAAGGAACTGGCGCGCGTCGTCACCGGGGCGTCGTGGGTCACGTGCCTCGCCTTCTCCCCGAGCACGCCGGTCGTGGCCAGCGGCCACGACGACGGCACCTTGAAATTGTGGTCGCTGCCGAAGCTGGCCCTGATCGCCGCGATCCCCGCCCACACGCAAGAAATTTCCTCCTTGGCGTTCAGCGCCGACGGGTCGCAAGTCACGACGGCCGGGGACGACCACCTGATCCGCGTCTGGGACGTGGCGTCCAAGGCCCAAGCCCGCGAGTGGCGCGGCCACGCCGACCGCGTGCCGGCGATGGCGTGGCACCCCGGCGGCGACTTTTTGATCACCGCGGGCTGGGACACGACCGCCCGCGTGTGGGAGCCGGGCCGGGCCGAGGCCGCGATGCTGCTCAACGCCCACTCGGACCAGGTGAACACGCTGGCCTTCTCCCCGACCGGCCACCTGCTGGCCTGCGCCGACTCGGACTTCGCCATCCACCTGTGGGGCGACCCCCGGCAGGCGAAGGCCCACTTCACGCTGCAAGGCCACACGGACGAAGTCCGCACGCTGGCCTTCAACGCCGCCGGCACCCGCCTCGCGTCGGCCGGGGCCGACCGCGTCGTCCACATTTGGGACACGGCCACCGGCCGCCTGATCGCCGGGCCGAACCCGAGCGCCCGCAACGGCGTCGCCATCCACGGCAAGACGCTGTTCGGCACCGCCGGCAGCCTGCTGCAGGCGTGGGACATCGAGACCGGCAAGCGGGCGTGGCCGGCGACGGCGACGGCCGCGGCCAACGAAGTCGCCGTCAGCCCGAACGGCCAGTGGCTCGTCACCAGCGGGGCCGGCCCCGAAGCGACCCTGTGGGACGTGGCCAGGCAGAAGCCGGCCGCGACGCTGAGTCACACCAAGGGGCCGATCGCCTGCCCGACGTTCTCCGCGGACTCGACGCTGATTGCCACCGCCAGCCAGAGCGACGGCCTCATGTGGCTGTGGAAGATCGGCACACCGGAGGCGATCCTCGTCATCCCGGAGGCCGCCGACAACAGCACGCTGGAGGCCATCGCCTTCCACCCGAACAACAAGTACGTCGCCATCGGCGGGTTGGACTGGCTCGCCACGTCCGGCACCGACGGCTCCCTGTGCGTGTGGGACTTGGAAGCCCGCGACAAGCACCTGACCATCGAGGCCGGCGTCACCGCCCTTGCCTTCGACCACACGGGCCAGTACCTCGCCGCCGGCGTGTACAGCCAGACGGGCATATCGGTGAGCGTGTGGGCCTTCGACAAGCAAGAAAAGTTGTTCGACCTGCCCGGCCACCACGACCGCGTGAACGCCGTCGCCTTCAGCCCGGACGGCAGTTGGCTCGTCTCCGCGAGCGACGACGCCACCGTCCGCGTCTGGAACGTCCTGACCGGCCGCCTGGCCGTCGCCCGCCAATTCGACGCCGCGATCCAAACCTTGGCCTTCAGCCCCGACGGCCAACACCTCTACGCCGGCAACGCCAACACGACGGCCTCACGACTGTCGATGAAGCGGCTGCTGGAAGACTGAGGGAGATCAGAACGAAAAGGGCCGGGCGGGAGCATCGTCGCTTTTCGCTCCGCGAAAAGTTTGGCCTCCCCCCACAGGTGGCCGGTTCCTCGGGCGGGAAGTCCGAACTTTTCGCGGAGCGAAAAACGACGATGCTCCCGCCCGGCCCGTAACGCATTTAAGGGGTTTGGTATTCCGCTCCAACGGAGCGGAATACCAATTTGAACGCCATCCGATGGTGTGGCGCGCTCACGCAAACACCCCGCCCAAGTCCAGCCGCCAGCCCGGCATGACCGGCTCGGCGTCGGCCGACGCCCCGGCCCCGAACGTCTCGGGCTGTTCCGGCGCCGTCGCGCGGTACACGCGCACCACTTCGTCCCGCGGGTCCACGGCCCAGACGACGGCCGTGCCGGCTTCAAAATAGTCGGCCCGCTTGGCCGCCAGCGCCGCCTCGGCCGCGGGGCCGTAGTCGCCCTTGCTGCGGACTTCGACGGCCAAAGCCGGCGGGCCGGGGAGGAAGTCCATGTCGTCCGCCGGGGCGGTCCCGAGGTAGTAGGCGGCGTCCGGGGAAAACGACTGTCGGCCGGACGCCAGAACGGGCACGGCGAAGCCGACGTTACCCGGAAAGGCCAGCCCGCTCCCGGTTGACGTGGCGTAATCGTCGATGGCCCGGGAGATGCGGCCGCCGATGCGACCGGGCCGGTGGCCGGTGGGCATAAGGGGGACCACCTTTCCGGCGATGAGTTCGGCTTTCCCGCCCGCCCGGTGCAGGTCGTCGAGCGTGGCGGCGGCGAGAACCCGTGCAGTCATCGTGGCCCCCGCCGGAAGAATCGCGACAGCATGAATGATAACCGCCGTCGCCCACGCGGCCAATGGCAAGCCGGCGGCCGTCCCTGCCGTTACTCGGTTGTCAGGCTACCGGTGTCACCCGCACGCCGCTTGGCCAACCCGCCGACGAAGCCGGCCAGCCCGAAGCCGTATTGGCCGATCAGCAACAAACAGTCCAGAAGAAGGGCGACCGAAATGGCCGGGGGCGGCGCTCCGCGGTAGGTGGGCCAAAGCTCCCACGCCACAGCCCCCGCCATGACCAGACCTGTCAAGACAACCAGCCCCGCGACCCCGCGCACGACCCAAGCCGGGGAAAGCCAACACCCGGCCGCACTCAACAGGTACGGCCCACTCATCAGCGCGACGGTCAACACCCAATCCCGCGAGACTTGGCGGTCGGGGACCGCGGACCAGACGCCGCCGAAGGTCGCGCCCACAAGGAAGGCGCCGGCCAGCGTGACGCCGACGGCCCATCTGCGCCCAAGACGCGGGCCGCCGGCTTGACTGCTCATTCCGTGCCGGGCGGCTCGCCGCCGCTGCGGGTGCCCATCGCGGCGTACGTCGCCGGGTTGATGGAGTTGCGGAGGAAGCGGCAGGAGCCGTCGCCCATCAGGGCGTTGACGCCGCCGGTGTGGGCGCTGCGGGCGTACAGGGCCAAGTTGCCGCTGTTGGCGAGCGGCGCCAACTTAATGGACTGGCCTTGGTATTGCTGCCCGTCGGGGGTCGCCGTGTTCGGCGGCAGCAGCGTGGTGAACCAACTGTTCCCCTCCCACGAGTTGCAGTACCGGCCGCGCAGGTCGTTGGCCGTCACGTCCGGGGACACGCAAATTTCGCTGGCCATGAGGGTGTTCGAGAGGCCGTCCGTCACCTCCGCGAGGCCGGTCCGAGACTTGACGAAGAACATGCCGTTGAGGTTGGTTCCCCCGCCGTAGTAGGCGGACCCGGAGCACACCACGTAGTTCGTGTGCAGGCCCTGCATCACGTTCGCGCCGCCGACGGAGTTCGTGTCAAACGTCCGCGTCTTCGGGCTGCTCGGGTCGGACGGGCAGAGGATCGTGTTGATCTTCGTGTCCTTCAGCGGGCACAGCAGCGCCCAGTCGCCGTTGGTTTGGCGGGCGGTGTCGTACGTCTTGTACAGGTTGTCCTGCTCGATGAACGGCAGCATCGGCTGGACCCAGCACCCGCGCACCCACGGGGTGTCGTTCGAGTAGAAATTGTTGTACTGCCCTTGGGGCAAGGCCGCGTTCGTGTCGTGGTGGTTGTGGAACCCGAGGCCGAGTTGCTTCAGGTTGTTGGAACACTTCATGCGGTTCGCGGCCTCGCGAATCTTCTGCACGGCCGGCAACAGCAGGCCGATCAGGATGGCGATGATGGCGATCACCACCAACAGCTCAATGAGGGTAAACCCCCGGCGGACGGACGGAACCCTTGGCATGAGACGTCTCCCGGGCATGGAACGGAGAAATGAAAGGCGGCCACCAATGATCGTACCCGGCCGGGCGGGGGCGGGCCAAGAGAAATGCGGGGGAATCAGAAGGCCGGCGGGGCGAGGTCGGCAGAGCGGGCATCAGCCGTCGACGCTGATCGGTTTTCACCCCACCCACCTCCGCCCCGCCTTCGACATTGCAATCACCCGCACCAGCCCCAGCGTCACCGCGTAGCACGCCAGCACCAGCCCCATTTGACCCGCGATCCCGGCAAACCACCCCGTCTCGGCCAACCATTGCATCACGTCCAAGTGCAGGATGTAGACGCCGAGCGTGAGCGCGCCGCACGCCGGGAGGAACGTCTTCGCCCCCAAGTTCGGCCTCGCCAGCGCCAGCCAGCCGACGCCGACGCCCATCATCGCGGTGCCGGCCAAGTAGTTGATGCGCTCGTGCAGCCACGGCAGGCCGACGGCTTCGTGAAGCCAAACCAACTCGGCCGCGTGCAACAGGCTTCCGGCGACGGTCAGGCCGAGGGCGGCGGCCAACGTCGGCGGGCGAATTCGTCTCGCGCTGACGGCCCCGGCCCACACGAACACCGTGCCGAAGAACGGGCCGTTGCGGCTCCACACGCCGAAGTCGATGCCCGTCAGCGGGGCGTAGGTCCCCGTCGCCAAGCCGACGGCGTACAGCGCGACGGCGACCGGCCCGGCCAACCGCGTCCCCGCGAGGGCGGCGTACAGCAGCAGACTTTGCGCCAGCGCCGGCAGGAACCACAGGTGCATGCGCACGCCGTAGAGCAGGCGGTTTGGCAGGGCCGCCCAATCGGGCCACGGGACGGCCGCGAAACCGCCTTCCGAGACACATCGCCGCCCCCATGCTTCGATCACTTCTTCGCCCAGCAATATCAGGGACCAGCCGAGGTAGAGAACCAGTACCCGCTTCACTTGCGGGACGGCCCGCTCCAGCGGCGGCTTGGCGCCGCGGCCGCGCTCGAACAGGAAGCCGGCGACGAAGAAAAAGAACGGCACGGCGAAGCGGCTGGCGTGGTCCAGCGCGACCTCCGCCCCCCTTTCCCAGCCCGCCAAGTCTTCCCCGGCGCGGAATAAGCGGGAGTGCAGTGTCAAGACGGCGAGGATGGCGAACACGCGCAAGGCGTCGATCGCGGGTATCCGGCCCATGTGGTCGCCCTCCCCGAAAGTTGCCCGCCGCGGCGGGCCGATCATTCATCATCGGCGGCGGCGCGCGCCGCCGCCACCCCGGCCTCGGAGTCCTCATGATGTCTTCCGCCCACGGGCACGCCCTGCCCCCGGCCGTGCCGGGGTATCTGCCGACGTTCTGCCTGCACTTCGTCCTGCCCAACTGTTTGCTGCTGCTCGCGGCGATGGTGAGCGGGTCGCTGGGCGCGGAGTACGGCATCACGTACCTGATCTGGCACGAGAACCCGGCGAAGCAATTCTGGGTGGGCTACGCCATCGGGCTGGTGGTCGTCCAGTGCCTGTACGTCGGCTTCCTGATGTGGGCGAAGAAGACGGCCCGGCCGGAAAAGGTGCAGGTCTTCCCGCAACTGCTCGACCGCTTCTCGAACCGGCTGTTCGTGACCTACTGCGGGTGGGTGGTCGGGCAACTCGCCCTCATTATGGCCGTCGTCGCCGGGCTGGTGCTGTTCGTGCAGACGGTGGACCAGCAGGGGCAGGGGCCGCCGGCCGTCCTCGACATGACGCCGGCCGAGGACAGCGTGAACGCCATCCCGCCGCCGCGGCCGAGTTACGGCGTGTGGCTGCCCCTCGGCGGGCTGGCGGCGTTCGCCACCATCTTCGTCGGCGGGGGACTGTTCAAGAAACTCGTCGTCGCCGGCGGGGCGGCCGGGGACGCGCAGGGCGTCATGCGGCGGATGCTCACCCGGGTGATCGCCTCCGCGGAGAATCACGCCCCGTCGGCCCACTGCGGCAGCATGCTGCTCACGCTGTGGGACATCCGGGGCCAGAACTCGGTGCCGCGCAAGCTCGGCATGATCCTGTTCAACCAGACCCTGCTGATGGCCGTCGGCGTCGTGTTCGCGGCCGTGTGGGAACTCAGCAGCCTCGGCGTGGCCGTCGGCGTGGCGGCCGGGCTGGTGCTGTTCCTGCTGCTGTTCCGCGCCCGCTGGCTGAACGACCACCGCGTGTTCCGGGCGTGGCTGTTCGGCCTCGGCGTGATGGTGTACTTCGTGGTGACGTGGCTCGGGTCCAAGCCGTGGTGCGGGTGGAGCGGGGCGTTCGTCGTCGGCCTGTACTGCCTCGCCGTGATCCCGATGGGCGTGCGCTACGCCTTCCCGCGGCCGACGGCGCATGTCCTGCGCCGGACCAACGAGCGCGTGATCGACCCGCGCGTCTGCCGCAAATACCCGTTCCACGGCATCGCGGCCCTGTTCTTCGTCTTCGGCGTCGGCGTGCTGTTCGTGCTGCCGTTGAGCTTCGCGGCCGTCAACTCGCCGATGGTGTTGATGTGCTTCCTGCTGTTCATGGGCGTGGCCCTGTACGGGCTGGTGGCCTACGTGGTGGACGACGCCCTGCCGTACCTGGCGCCGGCCATGATCGTGATGGTGGTGCTGTCCGGGATGCCGCAGTACAAGATGCAGTTCCCCGGCCTGGACTACTCCGGGAAGGACTCGGCCGACGGGATCGCCCTGCTCGACTTGGAGGAGACGATCAAAAACGACTTGGGCCGGCAGCAGGCGTTCGACAAGGCCGTCGCCGCCGTCATGGACCAAAAGGCGAACGTGGTCGTCGGGCCGGTGCGGCTACGCCGCGGCGCCGGCCCCGAGGCCTCGCTGGACGCCCAGTGGAAAACCGTGGAGGAAGAGAACCGCATCCTCCCCGGCAAGGACTTGCGGCCCGGCGCGCCGAAGTCCTCGCCCGGCCGGCTGCTGATGCCGGGGGACGTGCCGTTCGCCACGGTCCCCGGGGAGATCACGCACCTCGGCCCGCTGTTGGCGCCGGCCGACCGCGACCCGAAGGACGGCAAGAAGAAGCCGATGGTGATCGTGGTGGCCAGCGGGGGCGGCATCCGGGCGGCCGCGTGGACGCACATGGTCCTGGCCGAATTGGAGCACCGCTTCGCCGTCGAGGGCATCCCGTTCCCGTACCACGTCCGCATGATGACCGGGGCGTCCGGCGGCATGTTCGGGGCGGCGTACTACGTGCAGAGCCTGAAGACGCCGGGGGACATGACGTGGGGCAAGGACCGCCGCGCCGAGATGGCCGGCCGGTTCGACAAGCTGACGCAGGACTGGCTCAGCCCCATCGTCGAGCGCATGGTGCTGAACGACGTGCCCGCGTTCTTCTCCCCGTTCTCCACGCACACGGACCGCGGCATCGCCCTCGAACAGGCGTGGTCGAAGCACTTGGACCGCGCGCTGGACATCACGTTCGAGGACTTGGCCGACAAGGAGCGCGAGGGGTGGTGCCCGTCGCTGGTGTTCTCCCCGATGCTGGTGGAGGACGGCCGGCGCCTCATCGTCAGCAACCTGGACATGCGCTACCCGACGAGCAACGACGGCCACCTGATCGAGGCCGACCCGGCCCGCCCGGCCGCCTTCGCCGCCATGAGCCGCAACTACTCGCACGAGGCGCTGGAACTCTTCCGCATGTTCCCGGCGGCGAAGGACAAGTTCGCCCTCAGCACGGCCGTGCGCATGAGCGCGAGCTTCCCGTACTTCAGCCCCGCCGTGCCGCTGCCCACCAAGCCGCGGCGCCGGGTCGTGGACGCCGGGTACTTCGACAACTACGGCGTGAGCCTGGCGGCCGCGTACCTGTTCAGCGGCAAGAACACGGAGTGGTTCAAGGAGAACGTGTCCAAAATCGTCGTCGTGCAAATCCGCGACGGCCAGAGCGACGACGAGCGCCGCTTGCAGGCCATCGCCGACTCCCCGACCCGCAAGAAGGGGCTGAGTTCCCTGCTGTCCCGGTCGCTGGAGGAACTGACCAGCCCGCTCGAAGGCCTGACCAACGGCCGCGTGGGGACGTGTTCGTTCCGCAACGACGGCCTGCTGGAACTCCTCAGCGCCTACTTCGAGCAGCTCCGCGGCGAACCGGGGTCCGGCAAGATTCCGCAGGCGCAGCGGTACTTCACCGTGGTCAACTTCGAGTTCCCCGGCCACGCCGCCCTGTCGTGGCACCTGTCCGGCGAGGAGGAGCGCCAAATGAAGAACACCTTCGCCAACCGGCGCCGGGCCGAAGACCTGGAATCGAAGATGGACGAACTGCTGCAATGGTGGAAGGCCGACGTGTACGAGGCCCCCGACGAGAGCAAGGCGGTGAAGGCCCGGCTGGCGGGGTTTGAGAAGTGAGGCGCCGGGAATTGAGGGGCTCATGGCCAAGTTTGCGCTCGTAAGATAACCTCGCCGACACGAGAGGGACAATCATGACCGAGGCCGTTGAACAACTCAAATCGACAGCGGGCGCCCTCACCGGGCCGGAACGCGCGGAACTGGCGTACTTCCTCCTCACGTCGTTGGAGCCGGAGGAAGAGGGCGTTGAAGAGGCGTGGCGGGCCGAGATCGCCCGCCGCGTGGCCGACATCCGCTCCGGCCGGGCGGCCGGCCGACCGCTGGACGACGTATTGGCCGAACTGCGGGAGCGGCACCCGTGAAGTAGGAAGCGGAAGCATCTTCAACGACGCTTGTAAGCCGCGACGCGGAGGCTT
>JAYTTY010000580.1:0-3593 GCA_043744795.1 Zavarzinella sp.
TTCAACTGGAATCTAGGCGAACCGGTCCGCCCTCAGCCGAGGACGACGGGTGCGAGACTCCCGCGCGGACCGCTTCGCCTAGATTCTTTAGCGTTCGGCATACTCGGGCTGACCGTGTGCGCCGACAACTTCGGCGACTCGCTGGCCGTCGGCCACGTCCTGGCCCGCATGGGCGCGCAGGTCGTCCTGTCGCCGTCCGCCTGGGCCGTGGACGCCGACCACGACAACGCGCGCGAACCCTACGGGAAACTGTGGCTTGACGCCTACGCGGACCTCGCGCGTCTCTACGACGTGTCTGTAGTCGGCGTCAGCAATGTCGGCCCGATCACCGGCGGCCCGTGGCGGGGCCGAAAGTGCATCGGCTGCTCGCTGGCCGTCGGCCCGGGCGGCTCGGCCCTCGCGCAGGGGCCGTATGACGCCGCGGCGCTGACGTGCGTGGACATCCTCCCGCGCCCGCCGATCGGCGCGGGGACGGGCGTCGCGCCGGCGCTGCGGGCGCGCGGCTACCGGGGGCCGTAGGAGTATGATCTTCCCCCTCATCCAAGACTTCGCCGACGCGCTCGACGCCATGCCGCCCGGTCACTGGCGGCGCCGCGTCCTCGCGCTGCTCGACGAGGCCATCCGCCGGGACGTCCACTTCATCGCCCGGCGCCCGACGACCCTGTTCCAGTGCCTGTGGAACACGTGCTGGTGGCACGACGGCCCCGACGCGGCCGGGCATTATGACGTATCCGCCGGGGCCGGCGCCGGGCCGCCGCCGTGGGCATTGCCGGCGGACGAGCGGGTGTCAACGGTGCTGGAGCGCTGGCTCGCGGACCGGGACCGGCGGACGCCCGGGCGGCCGTGGCTGCGGTCCCGGCGGCCGCCGCCGGTGCACCTGGAGACGGCGCAGCGCATGGTGTTCCGCGGCCACGCCAGCGCGGTGACCAGCGTGGCCGTCTCGCCCGACGGCCGGCGCCTGGCGAGCGGGTCGGGCGACGGCACCGTCCGCGTGTGGGACGCGGCCGACGGGCGCGAGCGGCTCAAAATCCACGTCGGCCGCGGGGTCAGCCTGTCGAACTCGGGGGTCGCCAGTCTGTGCTTCGCCCCCGACGGCCGCCGACTCGCCGGCGTCGCGGGCGCGGCGGTGTGCGTGTGGGACGCGGACGCCGGGGCCGAGGTGTTCCGGCTCCCGGAGGCGGCCGGCGTAATGGCCGCGGTGTGCTTCTCCCCGGACGGCCGGCGCCTGGCGACGGCGGCCGCCGATCAGACGGTGTGCGCGTGGGACGCGCGCGGCGGCGGCGCCGTGGCGCGGCTGGCGGGGCACGCGGGCGCCGTCAACGCCGTGTGTTACTCCCCCGACGGCCGCCGCCTCGCGAGCGCCGCGGCCGACGACACGGTGCGGGTGTGGGACGTGGCGACCGGCGCCGAGGCGCTCCGGCTGCGCGCGCCGTCGCGGGGCTTGCACAGCCTCTGTTTTTCCCCCGACGGCCGCCGCCTCGCGGCCGGGTCCGCGAACGAGAGTGTCTGCGTGTGGGACGCGGCCACCGGGGCCGAGGCGCTGCAGTTCCGCTGGCAATCGACGCCGGACGACACGGACGAGTCCGGCCAATCGACGATCTTGGCGGACAGCCGGGTGACGGCCGTGTGTTTTTCCCCCGACGGCCGCCGGCTCGCCACGGCCGCCCTCTACGACCCCGCCGTCCGCGTCTGGGACGCGGCAAGCGGGGCGGAGCTGTTTCAACTGCGGGGCCACGCCGGCGGCGTGACGGGCTTGGGCTTCTCCCCCGACGGGCGGCGACTCGCCAGCGGGTCCGCCGACCGCACGGTGCGCCTGTGGGACGCCTCCGGCAGCAACGCCAAGGCCCGGCCCCTCCGGGGCGGGGCGGGGACCGTTCGCCGCCGGCGGTTCTCGCCGGACAGCCGCCGGGTCGCCACCGTGGCGGACGACGACGGCGGCGTCCGCGTGTGCGACGTGGCGACCGGGGCCGAACTGGCCCGGCTCGAGACGGCGATTTGGGCGCAATGCCTGAGTTTCTCGCCCGACGGCCGGCTCCTGGCCCGGGGCCGCGGGGCCGCGGCCGGCGTGTGGGACGCCGCGACCGGGGCGCCGCTCTGTGACCTCCGCGGGCACACGGGCGAGGTGGCCGGCGTCCACTTTTCGCCGGACGGCCGGCGGGTGGCCAGCGCGTCCCGCGACCGGACGGTCCGCGTGTGGGACGCGCGGACCGGGGCGTGCTTGCTCGAACTGGCGGGCCACCGGGCGGAAGTGGGCGCCGTGCGCTTCTCGCCCGACGGGGCTCGGGTCGCCGGCGCGGCGGCGGACGGGGCGGTGCGCGTGTGGGCCGCGGCGACCGGGGCCGAGTTGCTCGCCGTGCAAGGCGACGCGGGCGAGGCGACCGACGTCGCTTTCTCGCCCAACGGCCGGCGGGTCGCCCACGAGACGGGCGGAGGGTGGGTGCGGGTGTGGGACGCGGCGACCGGCGAGTGTCTCGCCGCCGATTATCTCGTGGCCGACGCGTGGGGGCCGGCCGACGACGGCCGCTATGACGGCCACTACGACCGCCATTCGGAGGGCGATGTCATCGATTTGAGCGCCTACCTCGCCGGCCCCGCGGCCGCCCCGTGGCGGGCCGTGAAGCACCGATCAGAGACGGTGATCCAAGCGGACGGGACCGGCCAGGCCGTCGCGTGGTTCCCGTCAAGCCCCAGCGGCGGGTTTTGGTCCGGCGCCGGTCCCCCATACACCGCGGCCCCGGACGGCCGCACGTGGGCGTGGGCCGCCGACGGCGCCTTCCACGTGGCGACGCTCGAAGGCGGCCGCCCACTCGCCGGGTACGAGTTCTACACGGATGTCGAACCGAGAGATCGCGCGGGCAAGAACTACCACGATTTCATCCGCCTTGACGACGACCGGATTCTCATCGCCCTCGGCAGCGTGGTCGGCGTCCGCGGCCGACTCCTGGCGCGACTCAGCCAGTGCGTGCGCGACGCCGCCCGCGGCGAGGCCGACGTCGGGGCGCGGCTCGCGGCCGTCGGCCGCGCGTTCTGGAGTCCGGTTACCGACGGGTTCGCCGTCCTCCTGCTGTGCGAGTTGGATACGGCGCGGCATCAGTTGACCGTCGCCAACGCCGGGCACGGGCCGCCCTGGCTGTCACCGCCCTGCGGGCCGGCGGTCGAAATTGGCCGCGACGCGGCGGGGCTGCCGCTGAATATGACCGACGACGCCACATACGAAACGACGACGGTGCCGGTGCCGCCGGGGTCCGTCGTCCTCGCGGCCACTGAGGCGCTGCTGGACACCGTCGGCGAGGCGGGCGAACGGTTCGAGGGCGGCTGGCTATCAGATGCGCGCCGCTTCTATTCGCACAGCGTGCGCGGTTTCGGGGAACACGTCAAGTTTCGGGTCAACCGCCTGCGGCCCCAGCGCACCGGCTGGGTTGAAATGACGGTGATTTGCTTCCGCCGGGCCGACGAGGCGCCGTGATCTCCGGCACGCGGCCGCCCGGCCCCCCTCATACACATACCCGGTGATGCTGTCTCAATTCTTCTGTTTCTTGGGCCGGCCGTTGATGAGCGTCAGGAGTCGCCTCTTGACGGTCTGAAAGTAGCGG
>JAYTTY010000581.1:0-14181 GCA_043744795.1 Zavarzinella sp.
GTCCCGAGATTGTCACCCGAATCAGCCGATCATCACCCATGGGCAACCGACTCGGGACGCGCTCCTCTGCGCAAAGCCTCCGCGTCGCGGCTCACAAAATCATTGACCGCCGGGTTTGACCTCTCGTCCGTAAAAAGGAATGAGAGCCAACCCCAGAGACCTTCATGCCCGCCAATATTCTCCTCCTCTCCGACATCTTCCCGCCCAAGACCGGCGGCAGCGGCCGGTGGTTCTGGGAGATTTACTCCCGGCTCCCCCGCGAACAGGTGTTGGTGGCCGCCGGCGACGGGCCGGGGGCCGCCGCGTTCGACCAGACGCATGACGTGAAGACGCTGCGGATGCCCATCGAGATGCGGACGCGCGGCATCCGCAGTTTCGGCAACCTGAAGCATTACCTGAAACTCGCCTCGCGCGTCGGCAAGATCGTCAAGCGGGAGGGCATCACCGCCATTCATTGCGCCCGCAACTTGCCGGAAGGGTTCGTCGCCTACTTGGTCAAACTGCGGCGCGGCACGAGGTACCTGTGCTACGTCCACGGCGAAGATGTGGGCGTTTCCTCAACGAGTCGGGAGTTGGCGTGGATGACGCGCCGCGTGTTCGCGGGGGCGAGTGTGGTGATTGCCAACAGTAATAACACGCGGAACATGCTGCTGACGGAGTGGAAGTTGCCCGAAGCCAAAGTGCGGCTGCTCTACCCCGGCGTGGACACCAAAAGATTCTCCCCGGTCCCCGCCGACGAACACGTCCGGGCCGATCTCGGCTGGGCCGGCCGCACGGTGCTGCTCACCGTCGGCCGGCTGCAAAAACGCAAGGGGCACGACTGCCTCATCAAGGCGTTAAAGACGATTCGGGCGGCCCACCCGAACGTGCTGTACGCCGTCACCGGCGACGGGGACGAGTTGCCGCACTTAAAAAAACTGGCCGAGGCCGAGGGCGTCGCCGAAAACGTCCGGTTCATGGGCGAAGTGTCGGACGACACGCTCATGCGCTGCTATCAACAGTGCGACTTGTTCGTCCTGCCGAACCGGACCATCGGCAAAGACTTTGAAGGCTTCGGCATGGTGCTGTTGGAAGCCCAGGCGTGCGGCAAGCCCGTGGTCGCCGGGGCGTCCGGCGGGACGGCCGAGACGATGCGAATCCCCGAGACCGGCCGCGTCGTGAACTGCGACGCCCCGGGGCCGTTGGCCGCCCTGCTGACGGAGATGCTGAACGACCCGGCGGAGTTGACGGCGATGGGCGCCCGCGGGCGCGAGTGGGCGTGCGGGCATTTTGACTGGGCGTCGTTGAGCCGGCGGGCGGCCGAGGTGTTCGCGGAGATTTGAATCCCCGGCCCGCCGCCCACGGCCGTGCCGGGTTGATATAATCTTCGCAACCCCGCCGTGCCCGACCCACCCAAGGATTTTTGCCGTGGCGAGTGTGACCGACGACGACAGCGCCCTGCGGAGAAATGCGTTGAACGCCGGGCCGGCCACCCGATCCATGATCCCCTATACGCACTTAATCCGGGCCGCCGACGCCCTGTTCGCGCCGGCCGAACTCGCCCGCCTTTCCCCCCACACCCGCGCCGGCGACTCCCCGCTGGCCCGGCACGAGGCCATCGCTTACGACTTCCTCGCCAAGGGCGGCAAGCGGTCCCGCCCGCTCATCACGCTGGCGGCCTACGACGCCCTCGCCGGCGGGGGGCCGATCCCGGACCCGGTGAAGAAGGCGGCACTCGCCATCGAGGCCTTCCACAAGGCTTCGCTCGTCCACGACGACATCGAGGACGACGATGCTTACCGCTACGGCGCCCCCACGCTGCACCGCACGTATGGCATCGGGGCGGCCATCAACGTCGGGGATTATTTGATCGGGCTGGGCTACCGGCTCGTCAGCCGGGAGCGGAAAGTCTTGGGGGCCGAGACCGCCGCCGACATCCTCGACAAGTTGGCCGACGCCCACTTGAAACTGTCCGAAGGCCAAGGGGCCGAATTGCTCTGGCGGGACGCCCCGGACAAGGCGCTCACGCCGGCGGACGCCCTGAACATTTACGCCCTGAAGACCTCGCCCGCGTTCGAGGCGGCCCTGTACTCCGGCGTCCGCCTGGCCGGCCCGGCCGACGCCCATGAGAAGATGATCGCGGACTTCAGCCGCAATCTCGGCGTCGCCTTCCAAATCCTGAACGACCTCAGCGACTGGGCCGAGGACGGCCACAACAAGCTGATCGCCGGGCAAGACGTGCTGGCCGCCCGCCCCACGCTGCTGCTCGCCCTCGCGCTGGAGTCGGGGGAGAAGACCGACCTGCTGGCCCTGATCTCGGCGGCCCGCGAGCACGGCTCCCCGGACGACACGGCCGCCGCGGAGACCGTGGGCCGCGTGCGGGCGATCTACCGCAAGGCCAAGGTGTTCGGCAAGTCGGCCGCCCTGGTCGAGAAGTACCGCGCCCGGGCCGAGGCCATCGCGGCCGCCGTCGAGCCGGCCGCGTTCCGAGACCTGCTGTACTACCTCGTGGACAGCGTCCTGGAACAGCCGAAAACTGAAACCCGATGAGCGAATTCTTCCCCCTCGTCACGATCGACGCCGACCACTGGCCCGCCGACGCCACGGCCACGGTCGTCCCGGCCGTGCGGTTGCCCGAGCCGTACTACGGGCTGCTCGCCCACCCCATGCACATGACCGAGACCGTGGAAGCCTTCTACGGCGACGCCGTCGATGTCCGCGTGCTGGCGTCCGGGCACCAAGGGGCGATCTACCACCGGCGCATTCTGCTCACGCTCCGCGGCACCGGCCGCGTCGTCCAGTTCGGCTTCGTCCGCATCAACCTCGCCTGCTGCTCCGCGCCCGTGCGGGACAGCATCAAAGCGGAGAAGACCCCCCTCGGCCGCATTCTCGTGGAAAACAACGTCCTCCGCCGCATCGAGCCGACGAGTTTTCTAAAAGTGGACCCGGGGCCGACACTGGCCCGCGAGATGGAACTGGCCGGGGCGCCCGAGTTGTACGGCCGCACCGGCGTGATCTTTTTCGACGACCGCCCGGCGATTTCGGTGTTGGAGATTCTGGCCCCGACGAAGTAATCTCCCGCCGAGTGAAGACGACTGGCGGCCCGCGGTCACGCGGTCTTGGGCGAACCACCCACGCCAAATGGGCAAGCGGCCGGTCTTGGCTTTCGTTGGAGTCCCGGCTTCAGCCGGTCTTCAAATCTCTCGCCCGAAGGTGACCGCCGCCAAGACCGGCTGAAGCCGGGACTCCAACGAAGGCCAAGGCCGGCCGCCGATTGTTTGGTGATCGATTCTCGCCCAAGACCGGTCAATTCAAAACCGGAAGTTCACCGTCGCCAGCGCCTCGACGCGGTACGCGCTCTGGCCCAGCACCGGGAAGCTGACGGCCCCGCCGAGAGTCATCCGCGGCAGCAGCACGTTCAGGCCCGCCGTCAGGTTGGCCTCGTCGAGGGCGGTCACGCGGCGGCCGCCGCCGCGGTTCGTCAGCGGCGTGTTGGCGTGCAGTTCCACCGTCGGGATCAGGCCGCGAACGTCGCCGGTGTCGCTGCGCACCAGCCAGTAGCCGGCGGCCACACTGGTGAACAGTTCAACCGGGTAAGCGTCCTCGCTCGGGGCCGCGAGGGACACGACGCCTTGGGTGTAGAAGCGGTCACAATTGAGCAAGTAGCCCGTCCACGGCTGGAGCCACAAGGCCCGCGGCGGGTTCGTGCCGTCGTTCAGCAGGGCCGCGGTCGCCGGGTTGCCGGTCGGCAGCGTCAGGTTCACCCCGGAGGCGATCAGGCTCCCCGTCTCCGCGTCCTGCGCCCACGCCAGCTTCGCCACCAGCGTCAGGTCGCCGACGGCCGAGTCGTCCAGCCCGTTGCCGCGCCGCTGGGCGAACGGCAGCCGCGCCCCGACCGAGCCGTACCCGCCGAACACCGTCGTCTCGAAGCCGACCGTCTCGCGGGTCACGTCCGCGCCGCCGAACCCGCCCGGGTTCTGCCGGCCGAAGGCGTTGTCGATCCCGTTGTACGTGAAGTAGACGCGGTCCGTCGGCCGCGGGCCGTCGTTGTCCGTCACCTTCAGCCCGGCCATTTGCGGGATGAGCGGCACGCGGACCGTCCGCGGCCCGGCGGTCGTCATGACCGTGCGCTGGCCGGCCACGCCGGCGAAGTCCCCGAAGAACGGCGGCGTTTCCGGGGCGACGCCACAACTGCCGCACGGGGCCATCGCGAGCGTCTGCTGCATCGGCGACGGCGGGGCCGCCTCGGCGTACTGCACGGCCGTCACGTCATTTTTCGCCGGCTCCGCTTGGGAGAACGTGTTCGGCGGCGCAACGACCGGGGCCGCCCCGCCCGGCCCGGCGTTCTTCGCCCGGATGGCGGCCATCGCGTCGTCGGCGGCGTTGGCCGTCGGGCCGTACAGCCAGTTCATGCGCACGCCGTACTGCCAGTCGAAGAACCGATTCTCCCGCTCGCCGAGCGGGACGACGAGGCCGTTGGAAATCAGCAGGTTGCCCCGCAGGTGGGCCGTGGCGCCGACCGTCAGGTTGAAGTCGTCGAACCCGGTGCGGGCCTCGACGACGTTGACGCCATTGAACTTGGCGTTCTGGCGGCCGAAGTTGGCCCCGCGGTTGTAGTGCAGTTCGACGAACGGGGCCAGCCCCTGCAGCGTCGCGCCCGGGTCGGCGTTCCGGGCCACCCAGTACCCGAGTTGCGTGTCGGCCGAGAAGATCGGCAAGGCGTACACCTTTTGCGTCTGCGCCGTGCCGTCCGCGAAATTGCGAAGCCGCACGTCGTTCCCGAAGGCGTCGAACCCGAGGGACGCCCACGTCTGGGAGAACAGCCGGTCGTTTGGCGTGTAGCTCACCGCCGCGTACGGCGTCAGCAGTGCGGTCTGGTTCTTCACGCGCAACAGTTCCGACCCGTCCGAGAGGTTCAGGACGGTGTCGTTGGCCGTCGGCAGGGCGACCGTCAGCCCGCTGGCGAAGTTAATCACCGGGTCGCGGGTCCACATCCATTTCCCGGCGACCGCCACGTTCCCCAATTCGACGTCCCGGCCGGTCATCCCGTCGAGCGAAATCGTGCTGCTCAGCGTGGAGGCGAACGGGACGCGGACTTCGACGGACCCTTGCCGGTCGAGGAACGTCATTTCGGCACCGGCCGAGAAGCGGTTGACGTTCAGCCCGGCCGCGGTGAGGCGGGTGGCCGAGTAGTAGTCGTAGTTGAAGAAGACGCGGTCCCGCGGGAACGGGCTGTTGTCCTCGGATGTCTTCGTCCGGCCGACGTTGCCGCCGTCGGCCGGGTTGGCGATGGGGACGCCGAGTTCGTACGGCACCGTGCCCAAGCCGCGGGCCATCACTTGGTAGAAGTAGATGAGGTCGGCCGTGGTGTTGCTGGTGACTTTTAACGTCCCCGTCGGCCCGAGCGTCAGCGAGTCCACGGACGTCAGGAACTGGCCGGAGCGCCGCCCCGTCAAGTCATTCAGGGCCGCGAGCAGGAGCGCCCGCCCGCCGGGCGTCCCCGAGAGGCGGTCCACCACTTCTGTGAACACGTTCGTCGTGGAGGGGGTGACGATAAACGTCCGCTGCCCGGGGATGGGGTCACTCGGGCCGTAGGCAACCACTTGGCTGACGACCTTGCTCAATCCCAAATCCCCCGGGTTAACCGACCGCGAACCGTAGCCGTTGAGAATCAGATTGATCGCCGCCCCGGGGCCGCCGGGGGAAAAGTGCGTGGCGGTGGTGGCGATGACGTTGTAATCGCCATTATTGCCGTGGGATGGCGTGAGCGTCACCGAGCCGTTGCCCGTAAACCGCACCCCTGTGTCGGCGAGCAAGGACCGCGTGCGGCCCGCCCCGCCGAAGAAGTCCCCGAACATGTTCGGGTTGAACGTGCTGGCGGCCTGCCCGCCGAGAAAGTCGTTCCCGCCGAGCGTGTCCGGCGACGGCCCTTGGCCGGGCGGTATCACCGCGTTCGGCGGCAGGACGGGCGGGTTCGGGTTGGCCGGGTCAACGGGCGGGTTGCCCGTCGGCGGCAGGTAGGCCGGGGGAACAGTCGTGCCCGGCGCGTACGGCGTCGTCGGCATGATGACGGCCGGGCGTTGCCGCGGGCCGCACAGCGGCCAGAAGGCGTTGGCGGCGGTCTGGTGCCCGAGCGCGATGAGGCCGGCGATGACGAACCAGTGACGACGAGGCATGAGGGAGGTTCCTTGTCCGCTTTTGCCCGTCCAACCGTTCTGACGGGCATCCCCGTCTCTATCGTCATCCCCCGCACAACCCCTTTACTCGATTGAGTAGGTAAATTGGGACTTTTCATCCACGCCGACGCGGACCTGGCGGACGGGGCGACTTTCGGCCATCCGCGTCAGCACTTCCGTGGCGATGGCCGGCAACATGCCCCCCGTCAGAATGTGGTCCACGTTGCGGGCGCCGCTCTCCACTTCCTTGCACCGGGACGCGACCAGCGCGACGACCTCGGGGGAATAGGAAAACTCGGCCCCGTGGTTCAGCTTAAGCCGCTTGCCGATCTTCGCCAGTTGCAACTCGATGATGCCCTTCATCATGGACTCGCTCAGCGGGAAGTACGGCACCACCTTCATGCGGCCGAGCAGGGCCGGCTTGAACGCCTTCAACAGGTCGGGCCGCAGCAGTACTTCCAGTCCCTTGGCGTCCGGGGCCGTCTCCGGGTCGGCGCACGCTTTGACGATGGTGTCCGTCCCGACGTTGGAGGTCAGCAGGATGATGGTGTTCTTGAAGTTCACCTCGATCCCGCGCGAGTCGTTCAGCACCCCCTTGTCGAAGACCTGGTAGAAGATCTCCTGCACGGACGGGTGCGACTTCTCGACTTCGTCGAGCAGCACCACGGAGTACGGCCGCCGCCGCACGGCTTCCGTCAACACGCCGCCTTCGGATGAGCCTTCGTACCCGCGCGGCGAGCCGATGAGTTGCGAAACCTTGTACTCCTCCTTGAACTCGGACATGTTGATCGTCACCATGTTGCGGTCCCCGCCGTACAGCAAGTCCGCGAGGGCGAGGGCCGTCTCCGTCTTGCCGACGCCGGACGGGCCGACGAGCAGGAACACGCCGATGGGCCGGCTCGGGTCGGCGAGATCGGCCCGCGAACTGCGGATGCGCTGGGCGATGGCCTCGAGCGCGTGGTCCTGGCCCAACACCCGCTTGCCGATGATGGCCGGTAGGCTGATGACGGTTTCGATTTCGTTCCGCACCATGTTGCCGATGGGGATGCCCGTCCACCCGGAGATGATGGCGCTGACGACCGCCGCGTCCACGACCGGGAACACCAGCGGCTCCTCGCCTTGCAGCGGCCCCAATTCGTCTTGGGCCGCCTTCAACGCCGCCTGCACCTTGGGCACGTCCACTTTGGCCGCTTCCGCCGCGTCCGACCCGTGGGCCGTTTCGAGGGCCGTCTGACTTTCCCGCACAATCGTCACCAGTTCGCGCTCGCGGTCCAGACGCTTCTTCAGCGCGTCCCGCTTGGTCTCGGCTTCGGCGGTGCGGGTTTGCAAGTCGGCGAGGTGTTCGCCGCGGTCGTGGCCGATCGCCTGCTCGCGCTTGGCGCCGGCGGTCTCGCGGCCGAGGTGTTCAATTTCCTTGATGGTGTCTTCGAGCAGCGGCGGCGTCGCCGCCTGGCTCAACTTCACGCGGGCGCACGCGGTGTCCAACAGGCTCACGGCCTTGTCCGGAAGTTGTCGCTCCGGGAGGTAGCGAATGCCCAAGCGGACAGTCTCCACCAAGGCCTCGTCCATGATGCGCACGCCGTGGTGCTTCTCCATGACGTTCGCCACGCCGCGGAGCATGCGCACGGCCCGCGCCTCGTCCGGCTCGTCCACGCGGACTTCCTGGAACCGCCGCTTCAGGGCCGGGTCGCTCTCAAAATACTTCTTGTATTCGTCGTAGGTCGTGGCCGCGATGGTCCGCAGTTCCCCGCGGGCGAGGGCCGGTTTCAACAAATTCGCCGCGTCGTTCTGCCCGGCTTGGCCGCCGGCGCCGATCATCGTGTGGGCCTCGTCGATGAACAGGATGATGGGTTTGGGCGACTGCTTCACTTCCTGAATCACGCTTTTCAGCCGGTTCTCGAACTCCCCCTTCACGCCGGCCCCGGCCTGCAACAGCCCGAGGTCCAGGGTGCGGAGTTCGACCGGCTTCAGCGGGTCCGGCACGTCCCCGGCCACGATGCGCAGGGCCAGCCCCTCGACCACGGCCGTCTTGCCGACGCCGGCTTCGCCCGTCAGGATCGGGTTGTTCTGCCGGCGCCGCGTGAGGATGTCGATGACCTGGCGAATCTCGCGGTCCCGGCCGATGACCGGGTCGATCTCGTTCTTGCGCGCCCGCTCCGTCATGTTCATGGTGAACTGGTCTAGTGACGGGGTCTTGGAATTGCTCGCCGGGGCCGCCGAGTCCCCGCCGCCCGTTGTGACGGCAGCAGGTTCATCCTGCTCGTCGGCCGCGAGGTGCGGCAGCATGGCCCCGAGGTCGGCTTGGGCCTTCTCGGCGTTCAGCTTGGCGAGTTCCGGGCTGGCCGCCCGCAGGCGCATCCCCAAGGTCCGCTCCGCGAGGGCGGCCACCAAGAGGAACGCGCTGCGGACCTTCGTGGCCCCGTGTTCGAGCGAGCCGAGGATCCACCCCTCGCGGATGGCGTCCAGAATCTCGAAAGACAGGTCCGGCCCGCCGCGGCCGTTGCCGGTCTTGAACTGCTCGATGGCCGCGTTCAGTTCCCGCTTCACGCGGTTGGCGTCGAGGCCGTATTGCCGCAGCAATGTCGCGAGGTCCGTGTCCGCGGCCTCAATCAGTTTCAGCAGCCAGTGTTCGAGTTCCACATGGTAGTGCGTGCGCGACACGCACAGCCCGGCCGACGCCTCCAAGGCCTTGCGGCACGGCGTGTTCAACTTCGAGATGAGCGACTTGGCGGATACGGCCGGCATGGGATGGTTCCGTTAAAGAGATTAACCACAAAGGCACGAAGGGCTCACAAAGTTCCACAAAGAAGCCATAACGAAATTCTTACATCTACTTTGTGAATCTTCGTGTGACCTTTGTGCCTTTGTGGTGAGTCTTCGCTTAATTTACAAAAACCAGCGGCTCCCCCTCGAACACGGCGTCGGCCGCGTCCGCCGTGCCGGGGCCGGACATCAGCCAGCAATTCCAGCCGAGGCGGGGGCCGTCTTCCGCGTCGGTCAGGGCGCACATCGGCACGTCGGCGGCTTTTAGCACCAGTTCGATGTCAAAATCCATCTCCGGCCCGAGATAGTGTCTCGCTAGGTGGCTGAACACGAACAGGGTCTTCCGCTCCGGCGTGGGCCGGCGGCGGTCCGGCAGGTACTGCTCGAACTGGTCGTAGCGCAGCGGGCCGACCCGCAGCCGAACGCGGCCCTGCACGTCCCACACCCGCGACCCGGCGACGGCGTCCACGCCCAGCGTCCCCATCGACCCGAGTTGCGTCTGCACGGCCTGTTCCAACGGCAACCACTGCCCCTGGAACTGCGTCACGCTCACCGGCACGCGGAAGTAATCGCTCAACATCGCCGCCAGCCCGTGGGCCGGCCGCACCCGCCGGGCGAAGTAGCCGGCGTAGTGCAAGAGAGCCAAGTCTTCGACCCGGCCCAGCGGCCGCTCGGCGGGAAGCCCTTCATCGTCCACCGCCGGGACGGCGACGCGGAGCCGCTCCCGCAGGGCCGGCGTCCCCAAGCCGACGAGACTTAAAGCCCCGCGCGTGAACGTGTCCGGGTTCTTCGCGTCCGCCGACTCGCCGCGCTCGAACGGCATGGAGAAGCGGTACTTCTCCCACGCCCGGTAGAACAGGGACACGAGCCGGTGGTTGAACAGGTCGAACCAGTCCCGCAAGGCCCGGCGCTCGGCCCCGCGCACGTCGCGGTACAAGTCGAGAATCAACTGCGTGTAGTGGAGCGGCAGCGCCCCGTTCGGCCCGGTCAGGCCCATGAACGTGACGGTCAACTCGGCCACGGGCTGCGCGAGCGTGGCCGGGGTGAAGGCCGTCAGCGAACTGGCCGGGAAGCCCAGCGACTGGTGCGCCCGGAACCGCACGACTTCGTCGGCGGGCAGCGCGCGCCGGCCGACCCCCTGCCGGCGCGGGTAGCCGCGGTGCAGCAGCCGGACGGCCTGGAAGAACTCAAAATCGTACGGGGCCGCCGCGAACCGGGCCAAAAGGCCGGTCACAGCAGCGGCTTGTCCCCCGCCCGCGGCGGCCATCGTTTCCACTCCGCTGTCCGTTGTTTCGTCCGGGCCACCAACTGCGTGAACGAATTGACGTTCACCGCCAGCGAGAAGAACCGCTCCAGCACGCTCGCCAGCAGGTAGGCGCTCGTCTCCACATATTTCGCCTCGTCGAACTCGACCGTCACTTCCAACCCCCGGCAGAAGCCGCCGTTGGCCAACGCGACCGTCGGCCGGCTGCGCAGTTGCGTGATCCCCTCGACCGCCTGTCTCGCCATCGCGGCCAAGCGCGGCTCGCCGTCGAGGTCGGTCGGGTCGTACAGCCGCAGCAGTTCCAGCAGGGCCAGCCGGCCCTCTTCGCCGTCCGTCAGCGACAGGTGGTTCAGGCTCAAGTGGGAGATGAGCCGCCACTGCAAGCCCCGACGCATCGCCGGGCGCATCGGCCGCGTCGGGTTGCGGGGGCAGCGCACCGTCAGGCCGGCCGCGGAGAACGCCGGCTCGAACGGGACTTCCTCCCCGGTCCGCGGCAGGCGGTTGGGCGTGTCGCGGTTGGTGCAGGTCGTGCGAATGACCAACACGTCGTTGGCAGGGGTGGCCGGGTCGAACGCCGGATCCACGAGGCGCAGGAACACGTCGCTGCCGCGGTCTTCCAACGGCGTTTTGCCCGTCGGGTCGTCCGGGTTGTGGATGCCCACGCTCGGCCGGCGGGTGGCGTACCAGAAGGCGTTCCCTTTCGGGTGGCCGGTGCCGTGCCGGAAGTCGTAGAAGGGGCGGAACTCGCGGTCGGTGCCGTCCGGGTTGGCGGCGGCGACGCTGTCCACGGAATAGACTTCGTACCCCAGCGGCCGGCCGACCACCGGGATGACCTTGTATTCCGAGCGTTGCTGCGTCCAGTTGACCGGCTCGGCAATGTGCTCGAACAGATTGACGACCGGCACGCACCCGAGCCGGAACGCCCCGGCCTCCACGGCCTGCTCCAACCGCGGCAGCGTGCGGTCCAAGAACAGGAAGACTTCCAGTTGCTTCAGCGCCCCGGTCCGCTTGGCCGCCGGGAAGCCGGCGAGGTCGAAGTACAGGAACTTGGCCGGGTAGGCGAAGAACTCCGTGAGCAGCCGGTAGCCGGGGAACGACCGCTTGGGGTACGGCAGCAGCCCGTCGTCCGGCCCGAAGCCGACGGGGTGAATCGCCTCGGCCGCCGGCAGCACGACGGGCGGGGCCTGCTTGTTCTCTCCCGAGCGGAACACCACTTGGAGCGCGTGCCGGTGGATCAGTTCGTACAGCGGGGCCGTGAAGGCGTCTTCCCCGGCGAGGTGGACGCGCAGCCGGCCGAGTTGCAGCATCGGCCACGTCATCTCGCCGGCGATCTGAAATTTGAGCCGCAACGCGGCGACGGCCGTGTCCGGCGGCCGCAGCCCCGGCGGGAATGGCGGCGGTTGCAGCTTCGCCTCCGTGACGGTGATCGGCCAGAGCGTCACGTCGTGGCAGGTCCGGTACTTGCACGGCGTGTCGCCGACCCGCGGCGTGAGGAGTTGCCGGCCCTTCTCGATGACCATGCCCGTCGGGATGGCCCGCAGCGGGTCGAAGTCGAATTGCAGGGTGGCGAAGGAGGGGACCGGGGCGACGTAGTGGGGGTAGAGGACGTTGAGCAGCGCCTCGGTCACTTCCGGGTAGTCGTCGTGGATCTTGTGCTGGACGCGGGCCGTCAGGAGGGCGAAGGCCTCGATCAGCCGTTCGACGTGCGGGTCCGTACTGCGGTTCGGCTCCAGTTGCAGGCGGGCGGCGGCGGCCGGGTACTGCCGGGCGAAGTCCTGGGCCATCTTCCGGATGAAGAAGAGTTCGTCCTGGTAAAACGAGTAGAGTGTGTCACTCATTCGCGGCGGGACTCACGACGTATTGGCCGGAAGCGATCTCCAGTATCGTATCAAACGCGAAGTCGGGCGACGGGTCCACGTTCAGCCGGGCCTCCACGCGGAACCGCAGGGTCTGCTCCGTCAAGTCTTCCCCGGGGTTCAGCACGCTCACCTGCACGTCCCGCAGCCGCGGCTCAAACCGCGTGATGACTTGCAGGATGGCGTCCCCCACCGCTTGGCGCGTGGCGGTGGACGTGAGCTGGAACGACGATAAGTCCGGCAGCCCGTAGCAGACGATGGACGTCTGCACCTCGTCAAACTGGTCCCCCACAACTGGCACGGACCGGTGCGTGTTCAACAGGTCGTCGAGGTCGCTTAAAACGGCCTTGTACATCTTGTCGTGCGAGTACCCGGACATGATGGCCGTCCCCGCGGATTCGGGGTCGGTCAGCCGGTCGATGAGGGACGGGACCATGCCGTCTTGGAAGTCGAGGGCGGGCATCGCATTTTCCGGCCGAAGGCCGTACTCCGGTCAGGTTTTCGATTTCGTTGGAGTCCCGGCTTCCGCCGGTCTTCGCGACTTCCCAGTCAAATTCACTCTCGCCCGGATTGTGCGACCGTTCGCTCAAGACCGGCTGAAGCCGGGACTCCAACGAAGACAAAAACGGGCGTTCTTGCGATCATTCCCCCTGCCACTCTTCCCAATCCTTGAACAAACTCCACTGCTCCCCGGCCAGGAACAGCCGGCCGCCGATCCCCCGCAGCGGGGCGCCGTCGTCGCCGACCAGGTCGCCGACGCGGCCGAGTTGCACGGCCTCGTCCGGGTTCTTCGCCGAGCCGTGGTAGAGGCCGCACACCAGCGCTTGGTTTTCATTCTGGCCCTTGAGCGTCAAGCGGGCGGGCCGCCAGAGGATGTCGCGCGGCGTCTTCGGCGGCGACAGGTCCAGCGTCGCCACGTCTTCGAGGGGCACCCAGCAATACTTGTCGTGGATGAGGACTTCCAAAATCGGGCCGAGCAGGTCGTCCCCGTCCCGCAGGCCGGCGACGGGTTCGCCGTTGAGACGTCCGTTCACCGTGGGCGTCTGTTCCGTGGCCTTCGCCAGCGTGTCGTGCCCTTCGGCAGTCTGGGCGTCGGCGTACAGGCGGAGGGCTTGCAGGCGGCCGACGGCGTGGTCCGGCGCCGCGCCGAGGAACAGCGGCTTTTCTTGGCCGGCGAACACGGCGGCCCGCATCTTCTCGGCGTCGAGGGCCATGTGGTAACACTCGACGGCCGCCATCGACGGCGGGTTGTCGTAGTCCAGCATGTCGAGGTGCTTCTTGGCCCGGTCGTAGTCGCCGGTGAACAGGAGGAGGTCGAACAGGAAGAGGCGCGCCCCCTTGTCCGCGGGGGCGCCTTTGACTTTTTGAATTTGGGCGTCGATGGCCGCCCGCAGTTGCCCGGCCCGGAACAGTTCGCTGGCGTCCATCGCGGCAGTCTCCGGAAATGACGCCGGCCCCGCCGGGTGTCGGCGGGGCCGGGCGGCTGGCTTACAACTTCGTGTTGGCCTTCAGGTCGTACCCGAAGACCACGGCCCCGCCCACTTTGCCGTCCGGCTTCTGCTCGAAGTATTCGAGCTTTACTTTGGCGAAGTTCAGGGAGAACGCGTCGTACGGGATGGCGTCGGTGTCGTCGACCTCGTGGCCGTTGGCGACGCCGGACACCAGCAGGTCTTCCATCGTGACCTTGTAGTAGTCGTGCTGGTCGCCGCCTTGCTTGCGGACGAACAGGGTGGCCTTCTTAATGTGCTGGCCCGTCGCGCACGCGAGGAACAGAAGCGGCGTGGACTTGTTCACCGACGTGGTGAAGTGGATGTCCTGGAAGGAGACCTTGCCGGTTCCGCCGCCGCCGCCGCCGGCGTGCGCCCCGGTGTTCTTCGCCCCCCACGAGAAGGAGGCGATTTCGATCGTGTCCTTGTGCTTGGAGTCCTGCGACTCGCCCTTGATGCCGTCGATCTCCAGCAGATAGTCAGAAGCCATGACTTGTTCCCCGTTATCGTGAGAGACTGGTGGTTTTCAGGTTTGGGGGCCTCTCACGAGCCGGCCCGCCAACCTCCTTACCTCTTCATGCGGGCCGGGGCCGCCGCCCGGACACGGAATCGCGGAATATCTAAGAAACCCGGCGAGCGGGGGGCGTCAGCCCCCT
>JAYTTY010000582.1:0-14170 GCA_043744795.1 Zavarzinella sp.
CTTTTCGCGGAGCGAAAAGCGACGATGCTTCGCCGTGACCGCCCGTCCGCCCGTCGTCACAATTTTTTAGAATGCTCTGAGTATCAAGGCGTCGGGGCCGGCGGTTTAGGCACGCGGTACAAGAATGCTTCGGAGGTCAGCAATGCCCGCAGCAGGGCCGTCATGCTGCCGCCGCTTTCGACGTATGCCCTGTCCGCGGCCTGCAGACTGGCGGCGTCGCCGGGCGTCTCGTTGCGGCCCATCCAGTAGCGGAAGGCGTGCCGGACGAACACCTGCCGCACGCGGTCCGTTTTCGCCAGTTTGCGGATCATGGCCACGGCGTCGGCCACGTCCCCGTCCACGGCCGGGTCGCCCGTGAGGGTGACGGCGCTCGTCGCGTCCACCGGGCGGCCGAGTTCCGCGGCGCGGGCGCGGCCGAAGTGGTCGAACGACTCGAAGGGCAGGCCGAGGTCGTTCATCTTGCGGTGGCAATTCCAACAGTACGCCTCGCGGGTCACGGCCATCTTTTGCCGCAGTGTCATCTTCGGGTCTTGCGGGAGTTGGGCGTCCACCGTAATGGGCAGGTCGGGAATGTGACCTCCGAGGAGACGCTCGCGGACCCACTTGCCGCGCAGGATGGCGTGGTTCTCCGCGTTCAGCGAATGGGCGACCAGCCAACTCGGCTGCGTTAAGATCCCTGCCCGCTTCGCGGCGTCGAGGGTCATCGGCTGCGTCGCCGACCACTCGTTCACGCCGTAGGCCGCGGGGATGTTCTTCTTGCCGCCGGCCTGTTTCGGGGCCTTCGTCTTGTTGTCCGTCTCATAGGCGACGAATGACTTCGGCGTGGTCAGCAATTCTGAAAGCACGTCCTTGTCTTCGGCCAGGATTGCGGCGACCAGTCGGTCCGTGTCGGCGACCAGCAAGCGGGCGTCGTGGTCGGGGTTTTCCTTCTGGTCCTTGAAGACGTCGGCCGCCGCCTGATAGCCGAAGTATTCGCGGAAGAAGCGGGGGACGCGCGTCTTGTCAAGTTTCGGGTCGTCCAACAGGCGGTTGACTTGGGCGAGTACGTCGTCGGCGGTTTGCAGCCGACCCTTGGCCGCGGCGTCGAATAATTGCTGGTCGGGCCGGCGGTCGGTGAGGGCGTAGGAAACGGCGAACGCCAGTTCGCGCGGCGTCAGCATCTGCCGTCCCCGGGCGTCGATGGGGCCGCCGCCGCGCTCGGAGCGGAAATAGATTCCCGGCGACAGGAGTATGGCCGCGAGCGTCGCCCGCACGCCCTCGTCGCGGCCGGCGGCGGCGACGTTGCGGGCCATCAGTTCGACGAGTCGCTTCGACTCTTCCGGCGTCGCCGGGCGTCGGAGGGCGATTTGAAACTGGGCCTGGATCGCCCGCTCCGCCTGGTCGCGCGTCGGCTCTGCCGCCGGGTCGAAGAGCGCCAAGATTTCCTTGGGGCCTTGGCCTTTGACCTTCCCGTCCACGACTG
Source organism: Zavarzinella sp. (assembly GCA_043744795.1). Lineage (GTDB taxonomy): Bacteria > Planctomycetota > Planctomycetia > Gemmatales > Gemmataceae > Zavarzinella. The sequence continues at coordinate 1,463 of JAYTTY010000582.1, forward strand.
TGTATTTGGTGAGGGCCGCGACGATGGCTTGGGCGTTGCTGATGAGCAGCGCCGACGACGGCTCGTCGATGGCCGAATCGGCCGCGTAGGACTTGAACCCGGCGCCGGGCGGGACGGCGAACGGCGCCGGCAACTCGCCGGGGCGAACTTTCATGTCCCCGACCCACGCCGCGTAGATCGTTGGGCTGATGCGCCACACGCGGGGCGGGGCGTCGTATGGGGGGACGTTTTTCGGGTCGAACAACAACTCGTGCGGGACGAGGTTGCCGTGCTGCGGCCCGGCCCCCGCTTCCGCCGTCGGAACGAAAGCGAAATGCGACAGCACGGCCTTCACGGCGGCGGGGTCGGGCCGCCGTTCTTTCGGCGGCGGCATTTCGCCGGCGTGGATGCGGGCCGCGACGGCCCGCCACTGCTTCGCGTCCGGCTTCAGGGCCAACAAATTCAGCCCGGCCTCCTTCTTGGCCGGGCCGTGACACGCGACGCAGTGACCTTTCACGAACGGCAGCACGACGGCGTCAAAGTCGGCCGCGGTGGCGGCGCCGGCGGCGACGAGGGAAAGCAGGACGGCACGCATCATGGCGACCAGGGCGGGCGGGAGGATACGGAAGGCGCCGAACGCCTCCGATTAGGCGGCCTCAGTCCTTCTTTTGGGCGAACAGCCACGCGAACATCTCCGGGTCGGCGTAGGCCTTGTCCCAACTGTTGTGGCCCACGTCCGGGTATTCGGTGTACTTCGGCTGACCGCCGGCCGCCAGGATCGCCTTCACCATGTTGCGGGACCGCTGCGGCTTGACGGCCGTGTCCTTCGCCCCGTGGAACACCCACAGCGGCATTTTGGTGAGAGTGGCGGCCGTGTGTTCATCGGCCCCGCCGCAGACGGGGACGCCGGCAGCGAACAATTCGGGCTTGCGCGCCAACAAGTCCCACGTACCGTACCCGCCCATTGATAGGCCGGTGAGGTAGATCCGTTTCGTGTCGATGGGCAAGTCCTTCACCGTCGCGTCGATCAGGTCGAGCGTCAGTTTGCTGGCGGGGGACGGCTCTTTCGGCATCGCGTGCGTGTCCGCGCTCCAGTCCACTTCCACCCACTTTTTGCCCTCGGGGCACTGCGGGGCGATCAGGAAGCACGGGTGCTTCTTGCGGTTCTCCTCGCTGGCGAATTGCGGGACGCCGTGGACCACTTGCTTCTCGTTGTCCACCCCGCGCTCGCCGGCCCCGTGCAGGAAGATCACCAGCGGGTACTTCTTGCCGGCTTCGATTTTTACCGGAGTCATCAACTGATAGGGCAGGGCGGCCCCGGCAGAGTCCTTGAAGACCTTCTTTTCCAGGGGCAACGGATCTTTAGCCGAGGCCGTGCGGGTAAGCCACAAGAAGGCGAGGGCGGTTCCGGAAGCGATGAGGACGAGTTTAAGCATGGGTGCGGGTGGAGTAAGGGGGTGTTTGGCGTGTTTATGGTATGTAACCGGTCATCGTTCGTTTCGGATTGTACGTCGCCGTCCGCTGGGCGGACGGCGACGAAATGCTCCCCGACGTCGATCACTTCTCCAGCGCCAGAACCATCAACTCGTTGAGCCGCTTGCTGAAGCCGGACGGGTCACTCAGCTTCGACCCTTCGGCGATCACGGCTTGCTCGTAGAGCAATCGGCCGAGAGAAGTCACTTGATCGGACTCGGGTGACTTCTCATGCAATCCCTTCAACAATTTCACGGCCGGGTGCGTCGGGTTGATCTCCAAGACGCGCTTGGACGACTCTTCCAACCGGCCCATCTTCTTCATCAGGCGTTCGTAATGGGCGGTCATGGCGTCCTTGTCGGCCACCAGCACGGAGGCGCTTTCCGTTAGCCGCTTGGACAACCGCACGTCGGTCACGTCCGGCAGCTTCCCCTTGAGGTAGTCGAGGAACGGCTTGTACTCCGCGGCATCCTCCGGGGCGTCGGTCGCGGGCGTTTCCGTCTCGGAGCGGTCGATGGCCTTGAGACTCTTGCCCTTGTACTCGCGCAGGCCGGGCAACACCATCTCGTCGATCGGTTCGGTGCAGAGCAGGACTTCCCACCCCTTGGCCGTGTAGGCTTCCAGCAGCGGCGAGTGTTCGATGATTCCCCGCGTCTCGCCGATCAGGTAGAACACGTCTTTTTGATCGTCCGGCATCCGGCCCACATAGTCGGCGAGCGTGGTGAACTTGCCCGCCTCCGTCTTGGTGGACTGGAACAGCAGCAAGTCCACGATCTTCTCGCGGTTGCCCCAGTCGCGGGTCGCCCCTTCTTTCAGCATCACGCCGAAGTCGTCGAAGAAGGCGACGTACTTGTCGTAATCGACATTCTTGAGGGCTTCCAAACCCTCGATCACGTTGGTCACGACGTTCTTCTGAATCTTGGTCAACAGCGGGTTGTTCTGGAGCAACTCACGGGAGATGTTCAGCGGCAGGTCGGCCGAGTCTACGACGCCGCGGACGAAGCGCAGGTACGGCGGCAGCAGGCCGTCGCAGGAGTCCATGATGAGGACGCGCTGGATGTACAGCTTCATCCCCTGCGGCTCTTCCCACGTGTAGCTGAACGGCTTCTTGCTCGGGATGAACGCCAGCACCTTGAACTCGTTGTTCCCCTCGGCCGTGTAGTGGATCACGCGGGCCGGCTTGTCCGCGTCGTTGGTGATCTGCTGGTAGAACGCCTCGTACTCCTCCGGCTTGACTTCGCTCTTGTTGCGCAGCCAAAGAGCCGACTGCGAGTTCAGCACCTCTTCGATGAGCTTCTTCTCGGCCGGCTTGTCCCCTTCGGCCTCCGTCTCGGTCTCCACTTCCATCACGATGGGGTGTTCGATGAAGTCCGAATACTTCTTGACGAGGTTCTGCACCGTCCACGACTGGGCGTACTCGGCGGCGTCTCCTTTCAAGTGCAGGATCACTTCCGTACCGCGGGTGGCCTTCTCTGTCGCCTCGACGGTGAACTCCCCTTGGCCGTCGGACACCCACTTGACGCCGTCGGCCGGCGCGGACCCGGCCGGGCGGGTGACGACGGTGACTTTGTCCGCGACCATGAACGCGGCGTAGAAGCCGACGCCGAATTGGCCGATCAGGTCCGGCCGGGTCTTCACGTCCTGCTGCTTGAGGCTGTCGAGGAAGGCCTTGGTCCCCGACTTGGCGATGGTGCCCAAGTGTTCGACGACCGACTCGCGGGACATGCCGATGCCGTTGTCCGAGACGGTCAGCGTCTTGGCCGCGGCGTCCGGGATCAGGCGAATCTTCCAATCCTTGTCCCCCTCTAACTTGTCGTCGTTGGCGAGGGAGTCGAACTTCACCTTGTTGATCGCGTCCGACGCGTTGCTGACCAACTCCCGCAGGAAAATTTCGCGGTTCGAGTACAGCGAGTGCGTAATCAGGTGAAGGAGCTGCTTCAGCTCGGTCTTAAACTCCATCGTTTCGGTCGCCACGGCGAAAACCTCCTTTGAGATGTCGGGTCCAATCCCCTATTTTTAGTCTCTCAGCCCGCCCGGCAAAGGGGGGCGGGATTATCATTCCATATGCACACGCTCGAAACCCTCCCCTTCGACAACACTTATGCCGCCCTCCCGGACGCCTTCCGGCAGCGCGTCGAGCCGACGGCCGTGCCGGCCCCGTACCTGATTGCGTTCAACCCGGACGCGGCCAAGCTGATCGACCTCGACCCGGCCGAGGCCACGCGGCCCGAGTTCGCGGAATACTTTGCCGGCAACAAGTTGCTCCCCGGGTCGCAGCCCGTGGCAATGAAGTACGCCGGTCACCAGTTCGGCCAGTACGTCCCGCAACTCGGCGACGGCCGGGCCATCCTGATCGGGGAAGTGCGTAATGGCCGCGGCGAGAAGTGGGACTTGCACTTAAAGGGCGGCGGCCAGACGGCATTCTCGCGCATGGGGGACGGCCGAGCCGTGCTGCGGTCCAGCATCCGCGAGTACCTGTGTGGTGAAGCGATGCACGCTCTGGGCATTCCGACAACGCGCGCCTTGTGTCTCGTTGGCACGGACCTGGACGTGTACCGCGAACACGCTGAGACCGGAGCGTTGGTCACGCGAATGGCCACCACGCACGTCCGCTTCGGCTCGTTCGAGGTCTTCGCCCACCGCAAGCAGATGGACCAGGTGAAGACGTTGGCTGATTACGTGATCGACCAGTCCTTCCCGCACCTCAAAGACGAGGAAAAGCCCTACGTCGCTTTCTACCGGGAAGTGGTCGCCCGTACGGCCGAATTGATGGCCCATTGGCAGGCCGTCGGCTTTGCCCACGGGGTGATGAACACGGACAACATGTCCATCCTCGGGCTGACGCTCGACTACGGCCCGTTCGGGTTCGTGGAGGAATTCGACCCCGGCTTCATCTGCAACCACTCGGACGAGACCGGCCGCTACGCCTTCGACCAGCAGCCCCGCATCGGCTACTGGAACCTCGCCTGCCTCGGCCACGCCCTCCTGAGCCTGATGGAGCAAGAAGACGCCCAAGCGGCCATCGAGACCTACCCGGGGAAGTTTAACGCCAAGATGCACGCCCTCATGACGGCGAAGTTGGGCCTGAAACAGCCCCACGACGGCGACGCCAAACTCTGGCAAGACCTGATCGACCTGCTGGCCGAGGCCAAGACGGACTACACGAACTTCTTCCGCGACTTGGGGACGTTCGAGTCCGCGGCCGGGGCGGGCAACAAGTCGATCCGCGAGCGGTTGGCCAAGGCCCCGCAGGCCGAAGACTGGTTGAATCGCTACGCGGAGCGGTTACGGCAAGAAGAGAGTTCCGACGCCGACCGCCGGGTGCGGATGAACCAAGTGAACCCGCGATACGTGCTGCGGAATTCCTTGGCCCAAGCCGCCATCGAGAAGGCCGAGCGGAAAGACTTCCGCGAGATCGACCGGCTGCTTTCCGTGCTGAAACGGCCCTTTGACGAGCAGACGGAAATGACTCACTACGCCGAGCCGGCCCCGGCGTGGGCGAAGACGCTGCACGTGAGTTGTTCGTCGTAAATTCAAAAGCCCCTGGACGGCCGTCCCGGGGCGTTCTGGACAAAAGTCACTTCTTTTCCACGATCCAAATGTTCCGGTACTGCAACGGGTTCCCGTGTCCCTGAAGTTGGATCGGGCCGGGGGTGCCTTCGGCTTCGCTGCGGGCGCCGCCGGTCTTGCCGTTGATCTCAATGTTGTCTTGGACGACGCCGCCGTTGTGTTTGAGCGTCAGGCGGGCCTTCTTGGTCACTTTGCCGTCTTCGCTGACGGCGTTGGTGAAGTCGGCGTCGTAGGTCTGCCACGTCAGCGGCGGCAGGCACATGTTGACGCTCGGGGCCTTCTTCGTGTAAACGCCGCCGCACTCGTTGTCCTTGCCGTCGAGGCCGAAGGAGTCGAGGACTTGCACCTCGTACATCAGCACCTGGTAGAAGCCGCTGTTGCCGCGGCCTTGGCCGCGGGCGTCCGGGCGGTACGGGAGCATGAACTCCAGGTGGCAGGTGTAGTTGTTAAACTTCTGCTTGGTGTTAATGTCCTTGCCGTCCGTGTTCAGGAACTTGGTCTTCTCGTCCACACGGCCGCCGGTCCACATGGCGGTGTCCGTCCCGTCGAAAAGGACGACGGCCCCTTCCGGCGGCTTGGCTCCGATAGTCGGGCTTTGGCGGGCGGTTTTCTTCAGCGCCATCATTGCCGGTCTTGAGCCTAAAATCGTCAATTCTTTGCCGTCGCAGGTGGCGGTATAGTCCGTTTGACCTTCCGGTGGAAACTTCGAGGTGGCCGAGAACTCGGCGGGGCTGTTGGCGAGGTATTTCCGTTTGCCCTTGGCCGGCTCGAACGTGGCGATCTTGCCGTCCACTTTGCCGGCCAAGAGGATTTTGTTCTTGCCGTCCCAACCGGCGCCCGGCAAACCGCCGGGATACACCACGGCTTGGAAAGTCCCGTTGCCCAACGCAATGATCTGAGCGCCGGCGGTCGTGCCGACGTATTCTCCTTGGATTTGGAAATCCACGGGAAGAGTCGGGTCATTCGGGTCGGTGGTTACTTCCTTGGGCTTCGGCTCGTCCGCATACGTGAAGCCGGCAACGGCCAGCAGGAGAAGGGCGGCCAATCGGGTCGTCGTCATCGGGACACCTCGCGCGTGGCGGGAGAGGAAAGGAGGGTGGCCGAACTCAGGTCGGCGTGGGGGTTGATCTTATCCGGCGGCGGGCGGCGAAGGGAGAAAAAAATCGGCCGGCTCCCCGGCGACAAAGGGGGGAGCCGGCCGATTTCGGGCGTCACGTCACGGTCAGGTGGGCCATGCGGGCGGAACGCCTTAGCGGGCGTTCGGGCACTTGCCGTTCGGGCAGTTGCCGGCGGGCTGGTAATAGGTCGCGGCCGGGTAGACCACTTGGCGGGCGTTCGGGCAGTTGCCGTTCGGGCAACCGGCCGGGGCGACCGTATACGTCACCGGGGCGACCGGGGCCGTCATCACTTCCGTGCCGCGGACGACCGTTTCCGTCGAGGAAACCTTGGCGTCCGCTTTCGCGTAGACTTCCAACTTGTCCTTGAGTTCGGCCTTGCTCAGCTCGCCCGTGAGGTTGAAGGCTTGCTTCTTCCCCGTGACATCGCTGATGACCAAGCCCTTGCCGGCGACTTCAAAAGTCTTCGCCAGGTTGTACCCGTCCACCGTGGTCGTGTCGGCGTACACGCAAATGTACTTCGAGGCGAGCATCTGGTTGATCGCGGTATCAAACGAACCTTCCTTCACCACTTTGTCCCAAGCTCCCGCCCCCTTGCCGAAGAACACGGCCATCGGCTTGTGGGCCGAGGTCACCGTTTCCCGGGCCGACATGTAGCCGCTGGCCCATGTCGGGGTTGTTTGGACGTTCGACGAAGCAACGGCCGAGAGAAGGGCAACGAGTCCAATCATGGTGTGCATCTAACAGTTCCTCGAGTTGTAAAAGTCGCGCATCGTGTCGCCTAGCTCACCATCGCCGCGGGTCGAGGGATGGCGAGCTTCGCACCTTTCTAACGATCTGCGAACGAGGGAGCAAGCAAAATGATGGACACTGTCGGCTGTAAGCAGACAAAGTCCCACTCACGCAATTATTTGAACGACGTTGTAAATAGACATAATCTGACTGAACATTAAGACATGTTTACTAGTTTATGAATTCCTAAGAGTGGGAAATGGAACTTGAAAATCCCCCAGATTGAGATCATGACATGGGCCATCTAATGCCAGACATGAATGTTAATAGTCTGCTCGTAAGTCATCTTTAGGCTAGGCAAAGTCAGACTGACCGAGGTTTGAATATTCTGAAATCAACCTTAAATTATTCCTGAAAAGTTACTTATAGCGATCCATGTTGGCGATTTTTTGGGCCGTTACCTAGAATGTTGTTCACTATCGTCGCCGTCGATTTCATGGACAAGGACGGTCGGTCATGGCTGATCTGGAATCCGATCCCCCTCCTGTTGTGCTGTCCCCCTCCGATAAGGTGCGGACGTTTCCCGCCGCCCCCGGCGTCTACCTGATGAAGGACGCGGACGGGAAAGTCATTTACGTGGGGAAGGCCAAGAACTTGCGCAACCGGGCCGGCAGTTACTTCACCGCCATCGCCGCCGCCGAACGCCGGACGGCCGAGTTGGTGAAGCACATCGCGGACATAGACTTCATCGCGACGGACACCGAAGTAGACGCCCTTCTCAAAGAAGCCCGGCTCATCAAAGACATCCGGCCGCGGTTCAACTCGGACCTGAAAGACGACAAGACCTTCCCGTACCTGCAAATTCGCGTGCGGGAAGAGTTCCCCCGCGTCGAGATCACACGGAAGCCGCGGCGCCGGGGCGTGAAGTTGTACGGGCCGTTCACCAGCGCCAAGAGTTTGCGGATGGCCGTACAAGTGCTGCAACGGGTGTTCAAGTTCCGCACATGTTCGCTGGACATCAAGTCGGACGAATCCAAGTGGCGGTGGTTCCGGCCGTGCCTGTTGGCCAGTATTCGCCAATGCACCGCCCCGTGCAACCTGCGCGTGTCGCGGGATGACTACCGCAAACAAATCCGCTCCCTGAGGTTGATCTTGGACGGAAAAAAGACCCGCCTGCTCCGCGAGATGAACAAGGAGATGCAGGAGGCCAGCGCCGCCCTGAACTTCGAGAAGGCCGCCCGCGTCCGGGACGAGATCGCCGCCCTCGGCAAGCTCGACCTGCGGGGCGACGCCGACAAGGACATTCAGCCGGAAGCCTTCCACATCGACCCGAAAAAGGGGTTGGTCGGCCTCAAAAAGGCGCTGGGCCTGTCGCACGTCCCGCGGTCCATCGAGGGGTTCGACATCGCCCACCTGAGCGGGCAAGACACGGTGGCCTCGCTGGTCAGTTTCCTAGACGGCCTGCCGTTCAAGAACGCTTACCGTAAGTTCAAGATCAAGAGCGTGGAAGGGGTGGACGACTTCTCCTCCATGCGCGAGGTCATCAGCCGGCGGTACGGCCGGCGCCACGAAGAATGGGGCACGCCGGACATCGTGCTGATCGACGGCGGCAAGGGGCAGTTGAACGCGGCGATGGACGCCTTCCGCATGTTGGGCGTCGAGCCGCCGACGTTGATCTCGCTCGCCAAACAGGAGGAGGAAATCTTCCGGCCGGGCGAGAGCGAGTCGATCAAGCTCAGCAAGCACTCGGCGGCCCTGCGCCTGCTCATGTACGTGCGGGACGAGGCGCACCGCTTCGCCCAGCACTATCATCACCAACTCCGGCACCGCCGGCTCAAGAACCAGTTCGACGACACCTCCTCCCGGTAGGCCGCGATGCGCATTTTGTTGACGAACGACGACGGCATCTACGCCCCCGGCCTGCGCGCGATGCGGAAGGAACTGCAAAAGCTCGGCGACGTGGTCGTCTGCGCCCCGGCCACGGAGCAGAGCGCCGCCGGGCACTCGGTCACGCTGTTGGCCCCGCTGATCGTGCAGGAAATCTTCGACGAGCAGAAGGAGTTCCTCGGCTGGGCGGTGGAAGGCCGCCCCGCCGACTGCGTGAAACTGGCCCTCGTGGAACTGTTGCCCAGCTTGCCGGACTTGATCGTGAGCGGGTTGAACGCCGGGTCGAACGCGGGCATCAACGTCATGTACTCCGGGACCGTGGCCGCCGCCGTGGAAGGGGCCTTCTTCCGCTGCACGGCCATCGCCCTCTCGCAGTCGTACCGCAAGCCGACCCAGATTGACTTCCCCGCCGGGGCGGCCGTCGCCCGGCAAGTCGTCGAGCAAATCCTGGCGTCGAACCCCAAGCCGGGGTCGCTGTTCAACGTCAACCTGCCGAGCGCGGACCTCGGCCCGCCCAAGGGGTTGAAGGTGTTGCCGCAGAATGTGGCCGTGTACCAGGAAAGTTTCGTCCGCAACGTGGACCCGAGAGGGAGGACTTATTTTTGGCTCGGCGCCGAATATGGCTGCGCCGAACCCCACCCCGATACGGACGAAAGCGCCCTGCAACAGGGGTATGTGACGCTAACGCCGCTGCACTTCGACCTCACCGACCACAAGATGGTGGCGGCGATGCAGGCGAAGGAATGGACGCTGGGAAATCCGACCCCCCCCGGCCCCCCCTTGCCAAGGGGGGGAGAAAAAATGCCGGCTGCCGTTGGTGGCACAAGCGTTTGTGTGGGGGCCGATATTCCTCCCCCCCTTGGCAAGGGGGGGCCGGGGGGGGTCGCAGCGACTGGACCCACTTCCTGACCTGTCTCCTTCGCTCTTCCAATCCGTCTTGCAAATATCGCCCGGCGTGGTATTCCCCCCCAGATTCCCCGGTTGTCGACTGATCGGCGGCCGGGAGTCCGCGGAGGGGGATCGCCATGTCCGGTCGTGCCAAGCTCGTAATTCTGTGGGCCTTGACGGCCGTCGGCGGCGCGACGGCCGCCCCGGACGGCCGCCGGGTGGCGGTCATCGCGACGGACGGCGTCGAACTCCGGGCCGGGCACGCGATGAGCTTCGCGGCCGTCGGCCAACTCCGCAAGGGCGACCGGGTGATCGTCCTCCGCGAGGAGGAGACGGGCTTTCTCGCCATTCAACCGCCGCCGGGGACCGTCAGTTGGGTCCGGCAAATCCACTTGGGCAAAGTTGAGCCGAACGAGACCGGCAAGGCCAACGTCACCGTACTGGTGGACGGGGCCGAAGTGTTGGCCGGGAACGAGAAGGGGGACGGCCCGCTGAACCGCGTCACGACACGTCTCCCGAAGGGGACACTCGTGGAAGTGACCGGAAAGCCCGTTCGCGTGGAAGCAACGTCCTGGTTTCCGGTGACGCCCCCCGAGGGGGATTTAAGATGGCTGCCCAAGTCGGCCGTGAAGGGCCAGGAAATGACGGCCCTCGCCCCGGCCGCGCCGCACTTCCCGACGCCCGACCCGCCGGCGTATTCCGTCTCCGGGTCGAGCGGGGCGGCGACCACGAATGAGGGCACGACGCGGCCGGCGGCCGGGGCGCTGCCGAAAGTTCTCACGGATCACAAACTTTGGAACCAAGCCAATCAAGCGGAGCGCGGCAACGACTACGCCGCGGCCAAGGGGCTGTATGCCCGCATTTACCAAGACCTGTGGGACCAGAAGGCCGAGCGGGACGCCATCGTGATCGTGTACAACCGCTTCACCAAATGCGATGAGGCCGTGAAGTCCGGCGGCGTCCGCCGCACCGAGAGCCGCATGGGGGTTCCCGTTTCCGAACCTGCCATCGAGGTGAAGGCGCGGCCGGCCGCCAACCCGCCAACCGCGAAGGCGACCGGCTACCTGCGGGAACTGCAAAAAGTGTTCGTGGACGGCCAACAAGTCTTTGCTTTGGAAGACGACCGCGGCAACGTCCTGAACTACGCGACTGGTGCGCAGGGAATGAACCTCCGCGGCTACGTCGGCAAGAAAATCGTCGTAACCGGCGAAGTCACGACGCGGGCCGAACTTTATCGGCCGCACATCGCCGTCGAACAGGCCGAGGTCGCCCGCTGAGGGCCGGCCGCGCATTTTCCGGCCGAATCCGAAACCGGCCGCGTCGAGGGGGGATTGCGTCCTAAAATAGGGGGCACGGTCGCGTTCCCCGCCGAGACCCCCCGATCATGCGATTCATCATCGCCCCCGAATTCCACGAGCAGATGCTGCAGCAGGACGACCACCCCGCGGACTGTTACGTCCGGCCGGGGGACTACCTGCACCACATGTACGTCGACGGCATCAAGTACGTCGTCGTCCCGGCGCTCTTGGAGTCTCTCCGCAACGCCGAGGAGCGGAAGGACGCCGAAGCCCTCCAGCACCTTCGCCTGCACCACACTCATTATGAAAAGCTGTACCAAGACGCGCTAACCAATGGCGGCCTGGAGGGCGTGACCCTGCTGGGCGACCCGCCGCCGGACATCGAGGAGTCCGCCCCGAAAATCTCCAACCCGTTCATCCCCCGCCCGCCGGGGCGGTGGGAAGACCTCGGGCTGCCCCTGCCGTTCATCTTCGACATGGTGTTGAAGACGATTTACAACCGCGGCCAACTGACCGGCGGGGAGATCGCCACGGAGTTGGGCGTGCCGTTCATGGCCGTCACGGCCGTGTTGCAGGCGATGCGGAAGCAGACGCTGATCGACATCATCGGCCAGCGCGGGGCCAGCGGGGACTCGTCGTTCGTCTATGAGATCAAGCCGCCCAAGGGGACGGCCGCCGTCCAAGACGCCCTGAACAAGACGGCCTACGTCGGCCCGGCCCCGGTCCCGTTCGCGGACTACTGCGAATTGGTGATGGCCCAGAGCATCCGCAAGTTGGTCGTCACCCGGATGAGCATCCAGAAGGCATTTGAAGACCTCGTCATTTCGGAGTCGATGTTCAACCAGATCGGCCCGGCCATCAACTCCGGGGCGTCGATCTTCTTTTTCGGCTACCCCGGCAACGGTAAGACGAGCATCGCCGAGCGCATCACCCGGCTGATGGGGGACACCATGTTCATCCCCCACGCCGTCGAGGCCAACGGCCAGATCATCAAGGTGTTCGACCCGATCCTGCACACCGTCATCCGCGAGGAAATCGACCCGACGGCCCCCGACAGCGTGGTCGTGAAGGGCAACGCCCACGACGAGCGGTACGTGAAGGTGAAGCGGCCGACCATCGTGGTCGGCGGCGAACTCACCATGCCGATGATGGACCTCAAGTACAACGACAACGGCAAGTTCTACGAGGCCCCGCTCCAGATGAAGGCCAACGGCGGCATCTTCATGATCGACGACTTCGGCCGTCAGCAACTGCGGCCGATGGACTTGCTCAACCGCTGGATCGTCCCGCTCGAAAAGCGGTACGACTACCTGACCACCGTGACCGGCACCAAGATCGAGGTGCCGTTCGACGAACTGCTCATCTTCTCCACCAACCTCGACCCGACGCAACTGGCTGACGAGGCGTTCCTGCGCCGGATCAAGTTCAAGATCGAAGTGACCGACCCGGACGAAAGCCAGTACCGCCGCATCTGGGAACTGGTGTGCAAGGGCCGCCGCGTGGAGTTCGACGAGGGGGGCTTGAACTACCTGATCGACAAGTGGTACCGGCCGACGGCCCGGCCATTCCGCATGTGCCAGCCGCGCGACATCATGGACCAGATGATTTCGATCGCCAAGTACAACATGGAGCGCGTGAACTTCAGCCCCGACCTGCTGGACGCCGCCTGCCTGACGTACTTCATCTCCAAGGAGAAGAAGGACTTCGGCGCCAAAGTGCGGATCGATTGACTTGTCTTGGCGAGCGTCGAGGCGTCAGCCCGACGT
>JAYTTY010000583.1:0-14136 GCA_043744795.1 Zavarzinella sp.
TTGAGAAGACAGGGGGCTGACGCCCCCCGCTCGCCAAGACAACGCTTACTCCCCGCGCCGCTGGGCCACCATGCGCAGGGACACGTCCACGCCTTCGAGTTGGAAGTGCGGGCGCAGGTGCAGCTTGGCCTGGTAGTAGCCCGGCTGGCCGGCCACGTCCACCACTTCGACCTTGGCCCACGCCAAAGGGCGCTCGGCCTTCAGTTCTTCGCCGGCGCTCTCCGGGGACTCCAAAACGTAGCGGTTGATCCACCGCTGCAAGAACGTCTCCACGTCGCCGCGCTCCTGGTAGCGGCCCACGCGGTCCCGGACCATCACCTTTAGGAAGTGGGCGAACCGGGACATGCACAGCATCAGGTTGAACTTCGCGGACAGGGCGGCGTTCGAAGTCGCCCGCGGGTCGTCGTACTTCACCGGCTTCTGGCACGACTGGGCGCCGAGGAAGGCCGCGTAGTCCGTCCCCTTGCAGTGGATCAGCGGCAGGAACCCGAGGTCGGACAGTTCGGCCTCGCGGCTGTCGTTGATGCTCACTTCCGTGGGGCACTTCATGGCCAAGTCCCCCTCGTCCGTGCGGAACGTGGCGACCGGCAGGCCGACGACCTTGCCGCCGCCACCCACCCCGCGCGTCAGGGCGAACCAGCCGTTCTTCTCGAAGCTGTTGGCCACGTTGGTGGCGTAGGCCCACGCGGCGTTCATCCACTGGAACTTGTGGTGGTCCGTCCCGTCCACGTTCTCTTCAAAGTTGAACTCGGCGATCGGCTGGAACCGCTCGCCGTAGGGCAGCCGGGCCAGCACGCGGGGGAGCGTGAGGGCCGTGTACCGCGCGTCTTCCGAGGCCCGGAACGACTTCCACGGGGCGTACTCCTCGCTGTCGAAAATCTTGGCGATGCGGGCCGGGTTCGGCAGGTCGCCGAAGCTGTCGATGTTCAGCCCCTTCGGGTTGACGGCGCTGACGAACGGGGCGTGCGAGACGGCCGCGATCCCGGACAGGTCTTGCAGCAACTTCACTTCCGGCCCGCGGCGCAGGTCGAAGTCGTAATCCCCGACCAGCATGCCGTAGGGCGTCCCGCCGAGCGTGCCGTACTCGCTGTCGTGGACCTTCTTGTACAGTTCGGACAGGTCGAACCCTTGGGCCTTGGTCAGGTCGGTGGCGACCTCGGCCTTGGTCGCGTTCAGCACGCGGACTTTGAGCATCGTGCTGAGGCTCGACTTGTGGACGAGGTGGTGCAGCCCGCGCCACGTCCCTTCCAATTTCTGGTACGTCGGGTGGTGCAGGATTTCGTTGACTTGGGCCGTCAACTTTTGATCGATGGCGGCGATCCACGTCTTGATGTTCGCCTCGACGTCCTTTTGCAGCACTTGCCCCGGCTGCATGGCGCTGTCGATGAACTGTTGCAGCGCGTCCAGCCCGCGCTTCTTGGCGACCGGGTCGTCGTCCACCCGCATTTTGGCGGTGGCCTGGTCGAGCCAGCCGGTGGCGTTGAACTCGGTCGTGGTGGTCGAGCCGGCGGCGGCCGAAGCCTTCTCAGCGCTCATTACTTGCTCTCCGGCGGGGTGGCGGCTTTCAGTTCGGTGGCGAGGGCGGCCCGGGCGTCCGTGTTGGCCATCACGTCACTCAACAGCTTTTCGAGGGCGTCGTTCCCCTCCATCTTGCTCATCAACTCCGTCAACTTCTTGCGCATCTGGAGCAACTCATTCAACACGGGGACTTGGGCGGCGAGGCGGGCCGGCTCGAAGTCGTCCATGGACCGGAAGTTCAACTCGACGTTCAGCTTGTCTTCGCCGTTGCCGGTTAACTTGTTCGGGACGGCCATGGCCACGCGCGGGGCCTGCTGCTCCATCACGGTGCTGAACCGCTGCGGGTCGATCTCGACGAACCGGCGGTCCTTGTAGTTCTTCTTCACGCCTTCCTTGGGCATGCCGGACAGGTCGGCCATGACGCCGATGATGAAGGGGAGTTCGAGGATCGGCTCGGCCCCTTCGGTCTCGACCTCGTAAGCGATCTTGACGCGGTTCGGCACGTTGCGCCGGGACCACTGCTGACGACTTTCATTGCCCATGGCGGGAAGCCCCCTGACTGGGTTGGCGGGTGAACAAGTACGTCCCCATGCGATTCGGGGCGGAAGAGCGGACAAGCCCGGCGGGAATCCGCCGATTGATGGGCATTATAAAGGCGGGCCGCCCGGTTGCAACGAAGAAAGCCCGTGCGCGGCCGGGCAGGGCTTTCGCCTACTTCGCCGCCAAACAGTACAAGTGCGTCTCCGACCGCACAATCAGCGACTTCCCCACGGCCGCCGGGGAGGCCTTGAAGTCGCCGCCGAGCTTGTTCGTCCCCAGCACGGCGAGGTCCGGCTTGGCGGCGACGACGAAGCCGCCCCCCTTCTCGTCGAACATAAACATCTTCCCCTCACTGAGAATCGGCGAGGCGACGAACCGG
The DNA here is from genome assembly GCA_043744795.1 of Zavarzinella sp. Taxonomy (GTDB): domain Bacteria; phylum Planctomycetota; class Planctomycetia; order Gemmatales; family Gemmataceae; genus Zavarzinella. Next base: position 2,438 of record JAYTTY010000583.1, read on the forward strand.
CCGCCGCGGGATTCCACCTTGGCGGCGCCCGCTTCCTTGCCGGTCTTGGCGTCTACGCATGTGATCGTCCCGCCGTCCTTGACCAAGTACAGCTTGTCCGCGTCGAACAGGAACGAGGCGCGGTTGGGGACGCCCTTGCCGAACGTCCACGCCACGTGCGTCTCGGTGACGTTCCCCTTGCCGTCGGGCCGGACGGCCACGAGTTGCTTGCCGCCGTCCGAACTGGCGGTGTAGACCTTGCCGGCCCCGAACACCGGCCGCAGCGAGGCGTTCATGCCGCCGTGGACGACGCGCCAAATCTCATCGCCGGTCTTCGGGTCGTAGGCGGCTGTCGCCCCGGCCGACGGGCTGACCACCTGCTCCTTCCCGCCGACCGTGATGACGAGGGGGGTCGAAAAGGCTTTTTTGCCGTCGCCGCCCATCGTCGTCGGGTGGAAGTCGCGGTCCTTCTTCCAGACGACCTTTCCGGTGTTCTTGTCGAGCGCGACCAGGTATTGCACGTCGAACCCGTCGAACGTCAGGATCAACTTGTCCCCGACAATGATGGGAGACGACGCCGGCCCGCGGAAGTGGTCGCAGTCCAACTCGCGGTCCTTAACCGTCCACAGGGCTTTGCCGGTCTTGGTGTCCAGACAGGCCGTCCCGGCGACGCCGTAGTGGACGTACAGCCGGCCTTCTTCAATCGCCGGCGTCGGCGACGCATAGCTGTTGAACCCGGCCCAAACGTGGTACGGGTCTTTCGGGTCCGGCCGGTTAATTTCAAATACGAGCAGGTCATAAACCACCTTGCCCGTCTCCCGGTCAAAGGCGACCGCGTACAACTTCTCCCCCTTGGGCGTGGCCGTCGTCACCCAAACCTGATCCCCCCACACGACGGGCGACGACCACCCCTTGTCGTGAACGGCCACCTTCCACTTCACGTTCTGCGTCTCGGACCAAGTGGTCGGCAACCCCGTGGCGTCCGAGTGCCCGTCCCCGTGCGGCCCGCGGTACTCGGGCCAGTTATCGGCGGCAGAGAGGGTGAGCGTGAAAAGGAACAGAGTTACGAGAGAAAGTCGCATGGCGGGAACTCGGGACAAAGGTAGGCGGGCGGGAACCAACACGCATTATCGGTGATTCGTGAGCCGCGACGCGGAGGCTTTGCGGAGAGGAGCGCGTCTTGGTGAGCCGAGGGCCGTCAGGCACCGGGTGTTGCGCTCAAGCCTCCACCCGGCGGCTCACGCCGATCATGCCACCAAGACGCGCTCCTCTTCGCAAAGCCTCCGCGTCGCGGCTCACAAAACAGTTGCTGGCGCCCGATAGGCGCCGCACCCAGCCTTACTTCAACTCAGCCTTCGGCGCATTGACAAACGCCTCGCTGGCCGCCGTCGCCTGGTCGGCAGTTACTTCGCCCTCTTGCACCCACAGACGGTATTTCACCTTCAGCGGCTTTTCCGGGGTCAGGTCGTACTCGAAGTAGTTGCCGAGGCGGCCGTAGGTGCGCTCGCTCTGGCGGGCTTCCTTGGGGTTGGTCGGGTGGTCGAGGTACAAGGTCGTGTAGCGCTTGTCGGCGATCACGTAGCTCATGGCGATCCACGGCAGGTTCTTGTGGGCCGTGTTCTTCGCGTCCCAATTCTTTTCCTTGCCGTTCTCGCCTTTGCCGTCCGGGCGCAGGAAGTAGGTCTCGGCCTTGTTCTTCTCCACGTCTTGGGCGGCCCGGAAGTGGAACCCGGCGTGTTGCGGGTCGCCGTCCAGCCGCACCTTCGGACGCTCCGTTTTGAGCATTGATTCAAAGTCCACGATCCAGCCCTTGTCCAGCGGGTAGACGGTCAGTTCGCGTTGCTCCTCGGCGAACGCCTTGCCGTCCTGCCCGTTCCACGCGACCTGCACGCGCTCCCGGCCCAGCACCGGCCCGGCGGTGCTGCCTAGGAACTCGGCGTGCTGTTGGGACTCGCCGGTGCGGCAGTGCCACACGTCGGCCTTTTTGCCGTCGTAAGTGATATTGTTGAAGCCGAAGTAGATGCCGCGGTGGTGCGGGAACTGCCCCTCCGGCCCGTTGGTCAGTTGCACCTTGCCGGTGGCGTCGAACAGGTGGTGGTAGACCTTGATCGTCGGGTTGGCGATGGCCCCCGGCTTCCCGGCGCTCAACTTCGGGTCGAACACGGGCCGGACGTACTTCAGCACGTCCTTGTCGCCGTAGGTTAGCACGGGGGCGGCGCCGTCGGCGTCCTTCCACGCGAACGTCTCTTTCTCGGCGGGCGCGTTGGCGGAGAATGTCGCCTTCAACGTGAGCGTGACCCCCGCCTTCACTTCCGGCAGCATGAACACCAATTGGGCCGACCGGGCTCCGGTGTGCAACTCCGGCACCGTGACGATTTGGCCGAGCATGGGCTTACCCGCGGGCTCGCCAAGGCCAGTGATCGTGACGCCCTTGTACTTGGCGAGCGCTTCCGGGACGGGCACGCGGATGACCGGGCGCAGCGCGTCGGCCTTGCCGCCGGTGACACTGATCTCCGCCGTCTTGTCTTGGGCGGCGGCCCAACCCGCCACCGCCAGAATTGCCGCGAACGCGATGCGATGCTTCATGAGGCCACCGGGAGAGGGTCGTTATGAGTTGGAAAACACGAACTTTTTCGGCGTGCCCGTCAGGCCGTCGCCGCCGCCGCTCGGCCGCCACAGGAGGATGTCTTCGATCTTGCGGGCCATCTCGAAGTCCTTGTCCGTAATGCCGCCGGCCGAGTGGGTCTTGAGCTTCACCCAAATCTTGGCGTACGTCACGGCCAGGTCCGCGTGGTGGTAGCCCGCTTCGCACGCATAGCCGATGGCGTTGACAGCCATGAGCGTCTGCGGCCAGCCGTCCGTGTTGTACTTGCGGCGAATCCAGCCGTCTTCGAGCGCCCACCCGACCAGGCCGGCCTCGGCCAGCTTGGCGGTGACTTCGTCGTCCGTGTAGACTCGTTCAGAAGTTTTCGACATGGGAAGGTTCTCCGGCGGGATGGAGTGGGAACCGTGGGGACGTTTTAGGGGAACGCAGCGGGGAGGCCAACCGACAAACCGAACCCCCGTTTAGCCGCGGCTAAACGGGGTTCTTACAATGTCCCCCTTACTCGACGCCCGCCAAAGGATCCTCTCCCATGAATCGCTGTTGGTTGCCCCTGTTCCTCCTCCTCACCGTCCCGGCCTTCGGCCAAGAAGCCCCGAAGAACGTCGCGGCCGTGTTGCAGCCGTTCGTCGATCAGCACAAGTTGGCCGGGGCCGTCGTCTTGGTCGCCGACAAGGAAAAAGTGCTGGACGTGGAGACCGTCGGCTTCGCCGACATCGCCGGCAAAAAGCCGATGGCCAAGGACTCCGTGTTCTGGATCGCCTCCATGAGCAAGCCGATCACGGCCGTCGGGCTGATGATCCTCGTGGACGAGGGGAAGGTGAAACTGGACGACCCGGTGGCGAAGCACCTGCCGGAGTTCGGCGATATTTGGGTGGCGACCGAGAAGGACAAAGACCACATGCTGCTGAAGCGGCCGAAGAACGTAATGACCGTCCGGCACCTGATGACGCACACCAGCGGCCTGCCGTTCGTCTCGGCGCTGGAGCAGCCGACGCTCGACCTGGTGACGCTGAAAGACGCCGTGCGCAGCTACGTGATGACGCCGTTGCACGCCGAGCCGGGGACGAAGTTGCAGTACTCGAACGCCGGGATCAACACGGCCGGCCGGATCATCGAAGTCGTCAGCGGGATGCCGTACGAGGAGTTCATGGACAAGCGGGTGTTCGGCCCTCTGGGCATGGCCGACACGACGTTCTTCCCCACGGACGACCAGGTGAAGCGGCTGGCGACGAGCTACAAGCCGACCGCCAAGAAGGACGACTTGGAAGAGACGCCCATCTGGGCGCTGACCTACCCCCTGACCAACAAGAAGCGGAAGCCGATGCCAGCCGGCGGCCTGTTCTCGACGGCCGCCGACGTGGCCGTGTTCTGCCAGATGATGCTGAACAGCGGCGAGTGGAAGGGGAAGAAAATCCTGACGCCCGAAAGCGTGAAGGAGATGACCAAGCGCCAGACGCCGGACGCCGTCAAGGAGACCTGGGGCATCGGCTTCACCGTCGGCCCGAACACCTACGGCCACGGCGGGGCCTTCGCCACCCAGATGAACGTGGACACCAACCGCGGGTTAGTGACCGTGTTCATGGTCCAGCACAACGGCTTCCCCGCCGACGGCGGCAAGACCCACGACCTGTTCAAGCAAGCGGCAGTGGTGCTTTACGGTATGAAGTAAGACAATTTTGCCGCCAAGACGCCAAGGCCGCCAAGAAAACCAATTCAAAATGGTCTTCTTGGCGGCCTTGGCGTCTTGGCGGCAAAGGATTTATTTCTTCTCGTCAAACAGCGTCTGAGCCTTCTCCGGTTTGTCGTGCGTGTATTTGGCGATGCCGGAGAAGAACATGAGCACTTGCTCGGCGCCATTTTGAGCCATCTTCGGGGCGTTGTCCCCCAGCACCTTCATCACCAAGTTCGCGGCCTTGCTGTCCGTACTGAGGAACACTTCCACCTGCTGTGTGATCGTCACGTCCCCGGCGGGCCGCGGCTTCTCCGAGTACGTCAGTACGGCGACGGCCTGCACGGGGAACGACGGGGCCAGCGCCGCCGGCTTGACCTTGCCCTCCGCGTACCAAATCCGCCCGGCCGGGCCGACGCCGATCGTCTGCCAGACGACTTCGCTGCCGTTGTCGTCCTTCCACAGGAAACGGCCGTCCTTCAGCGGCTTGATCGTGGCCGCCGTCACCCCGAGCTTGCCCCACGCTTGCGAGGTGCGGTCCGGGTGGTCGAGCAGCCACTGGTACATGTCGGAATGGGCGACGAACACGTCGGCCGGGGCGACGGCCGTGATGGTCGGGGACTTCATCACCTTGCTGATCGTGTCCCGCGTGACGGCCGGCAGCGTTTCGAGCGAGACGGGCAGCGGCAGGTTGGCGAGGCGAGTTCCGTAGGTGGACGTTTCCGGCCGGGGGTCGGCAAACACAGTCGAGCCGGCGAACAGGCCGAGGGCGCAACTCCAGAGAAACAACCCGGCTTTCATGGTTTCTCCCCTCAGGCGGCAATTGCCCGGATTCCCAGAACACGCCCTTTTATCGTGCGGGCCGGCCGGCCGGCATGAAGCATTTTGGCGGGCCGGGCAAGGGCCGGCGGGCTAAACTGGCAAGATGCGCGTATTACTCTTCGACATCGACGGCACCCTCATTCGCTCCGGCGGCGCGGGCAAACTTTCCATGGAGTCGGCCCTGCAAGCCGCCTTCGGCCTCAAAGAAATCCGGGACCGCGTCTCGTACAGCGGCCGAACCGACCGGGCCATCATCCGCGACTTGCTGCACCTCCACGAGCTTGCCACAAGTCCCGAGAATGCCGCCCTTGTGGAGGCGCAATACCTCGCCCATCTTCCCGGGGCACTGGCCGCCCGCGGCGGCGAAGTGTTGCCCGGCGTCGTGGACACGTTGACGCGCAAGCACGCCGGCATTGCCGTCGGCCTTCTGACGGGCAACATCGCGGCCGGGGCGGCCATCAAGCTGAAGCACTTCGGCCTGCACGACCACTTCGCCTTCGGCGGTTTTGCGGACGGCCTGCACGACCGGGACGACGTGGCCCGCCACGCCTTCGCGACGGCCGAGAAGCACCTGAACATGAAACTGGACCCGGCGAATGTCTGGGTGATCGGCGACACCCCGGCCGACGTGCAATGCGCCCGCGTGATCGGGGCGAAGGCCATTGCCGTGCAAACCGGCTGGCACACGCCCGAAGAACTGGCCGCCGTGAAGCCGGACCACTTGTTTGCGGACTTTACGCACGCAAGAGAATTGTGGCCGACTTGGGGGATGTAACGCATTTTGCCTTTCGGCCTGAAGGGCCGCTTAACATAGCCCAGCCCGAAAGGGCTGGGCTAGGGTCAACGCGCTATTTTTCGGTCTGAAGGACCGATTAGCTGAGGTCGGTCCCGAAAGAGGCGACTGCCTTCGCATGATGCCAGACTGAATCGGTCCTTCAGACCGAAATCAATTTTGCATTCATTACCCAGCCCTTTCGGGCTGGGCTATGTTAAGCGGCCCTTCAGGCCGAAAGACGAAATCGGTCACTCTTCCTTGACCGAACACCCCTCGTCTCCCCCGAACAACGACGGCCCGTCGGCCAGTTTCGGCATCTTTTTCTTCTTCGGCTTTTCCGGCGGGCCGACGATGATCCGCCGCGTCTCGGGCAACTGATGGCGGGATTCGAGGGAGATCAAAATCTCGTTCGCCCGCTTCAACACGCCGTCGGGGACGCCGGCGAGTTTGGCGACGTGGACGCCGTAACTGCGCCGCGCGCTGCCGGGGGCGATCTTGTGCAGGAAGACCACGTCGTTGTCCAACTCCCGGACTTGGACGTGGTGATTGCGCAGGCCGTCGAGCGATTCGGCCAGTTGGGCCAGTTCGTGGTAGTGCGTGGCGAACATGGCCCGGCAGCCGACGGTGTCGTGCAGGTTTTCCGTGATGGCCCACGCGAGGGAGACGCCGTCGTAGGTGCTGGTGCCGCGGCCGAGTTCGTCGAGGATCACCACGCTGCGCGGCGTGGCGTTGTTCATGATGTTGGCCGCCTCGGTCATCTCCACCATGAACGTGCTGAGGCCGCGGGCGAGTTCGTCGCTGGCGCCGACGCGGGTGAAGATGCGGTCCGTCAGCCCGATCTTCGCCGTCTGCGCGGGGACGAAACTGCCGAGGTGGGCGAGCAATGTGATGAGGGCCGTCTGCTTGATGAGGACCGATTTTCCGGCCATGTTCGGCCCGGTGATGAGCCAGAAGCGGCCGGTGTCCGGACTCAGCAGCACGTCGTTGGGGACGAACGTCCCGGCCGGGAGCGATTGATCCAAGACCGGGTGCCGGCCCTCGCGGATTTCGAGGACCGGCTCCGCCACCAGTTGCGGGCGGACGTAGCGCCGGGACGACGCGAGTTCCGCCAGCGAACAGAGGAAGTCGAGCGTTGCCAGCACCTCGGCCGTGTTCAGGATGCGGTGCGTCTGGGCGGCGACTTGATCGCGGATTTTGGCGAACAGTTCCGCCTCCAGCCCAATGGCCCGGTCCTGGGCGGTGAGGACTTTTTCCTCGTACTCCTTGAGCTGCGGGGTGACGTACCGCTCGGCGTTCTTCAGCGTCTGCCGGCGCTGGTAGTCTTGCGGGATCTTGCCGACGTGGGCGTGCGTGACTTCGATGTAGTAGCCGTGGACTTGGTTGTACCCGACCTTCAGACTCGGGATGTTCGTCCGCATCACTTCGTCGGCCTGGTACTTCGCCAGCCAGTCCTTGCCCTCGCGGGAGAGGCGGCGCAGCTCGTCCAAGTCGGCGTTGAAGCCCTCGCGGATGACGCCGCCGTCCTTCGGGTTGTACGGCGGGTCATCCGCCAGCGCGGCGTCGAGCAGTTCCCGCAAGTCGGGGCAGAGTTCTAGCCGCTGCTCCAACTCGTTGAGCAACTTCGCCCGCCGGCTCGTGATCTTCGCCTTGATGGCCGGCAGCATGCGCAAGGCCCGGCCGACGCCGACCAAATCTTTCGGCGAGGCCCGCCCGGTGCTGACGCGCGTGGTCAGCCGTTGCATGTCCGGGATGGCGGCCAACAGGTCGCGGGCCCCGTGCCGGGTGTTTTGATCGGCCAGCAATTCTTCGACGGCGTCCAGCCGGGCGTTGATGGCCGGGATTTCCCCGAGCGGCGACAGGATGGCGTCGTGCAGGGCGCGGGCGCCCATCGCCGTCACCGTGCGGTCCATCACGCTCAACAAACTTCCCTCACGCTGGCCGTCCCGCAGGGTGCGAGTGAGTTCCAAGCTGCGGCGAGTGACTTCGTCCAGCGAGAGTAGCTTGTCGGCGTTGTACGGCTTGAGTTGCCGGATGTGGGCGAGCGACGCCTTGAGCGTCTCTTGCAGGTAAATGACCAACGCCCCGGCCGCGACGAGGGCGGGTTGCTCGTCGCGGAAGCCGAAGCCGCCGCCGGTGATGACGTGCAGGTGCTTGAACAAGACGCCGCGGGCCGTGTCGCCGTCAAATGTCCAGTCCGGCCGCCCGGTCAGCGTGCGATTGAGAACCGCCGTGATCGTCTCGGGCACGCCGGACAGCGAGCCGTCCGGCCACAGGCACTCGGCCGGGTTCAGGCGGTTCAGTTCGTCGGGCAGGCGTTCCAGCGTCACGTCGGCGGCGAAGAATTCGCCGGTCGTCACTTCGACCCACGCGACGCCGTAACAACTCTTCCCCGGCAACAGGGCGACAAGGTTGTTCGGCCGGCCCGGCTCCAGCATCTCGTCTTCCGTCACCGTACCGGGCGTCACGACGCGGGTCACATCCCGCTTCACCAAGCCCTTGGCGAGGGCGGCGTCTTCCACTTGGTCGCACACGGCCACGCGGTGCCCGGCTTGCAGCAACTTCCGCAGGTACACCTCGATGGACTTGGCCGGCACGCCGGCCATCGGGATGTTGTTGTCCCGGCTGGTGAGCGTCAAACCCAGCACGCGGGAGATCAACTCGGCGTCTTCCTCAAACGTCTCGAAGAAGTCCCCCATGCGGAACAGCAACAGCATCCCCGGGTACCGCGACTTCGCCTCGTGGTACTGCTGCATCATCGGCGTGGTCATGTCGGCGGGGACTCCAGAAACGAGCAGAACGCCCACGGACGGCGTCCGTGGGGCTTATGGCAATCAATTACTTTCCCACCACGCCAAACGCATAGCTCGTCGTCTGCCGGTACGTCTCGCCCGGCTCCAACACTGTGTTCGGGAACTCTTTGTGGTTGATCGAGTCCGGGTAGTGTTGCGCCTCCAAACAGAAGCCCGAATACTGCTTGTACAGCACGCCCCCCTTGCCCTTCTGCTTGCCGTCGAGGAAATTGCCGCTGTAGAACTGGATGCCCGGCTCGGTGGTCGTCACGGTCATCGTCCGGCCGCTCTTCGGGTCGGTCACCTTGGCGGTGAGCTTGTGCATCGCCTTCTGTTCGTTGATGACGTAATTGAGGTCGTAGCCGACCGGGTCGGCCTTGATGTCCTTGATGCGCTTGCCAATGGCGGTCGCGGCCGTGAAGTCGAATGGCGTGCCCGTCACGGGGGCGATCTTGCCCGTGGGGATCAGGGTGTCGTCTCCCGGCGTGTACTTTTCGGCCATGAGCGTCAACTCGTGGTCGAGGATCGTGCCGGAATTGTGCCCGGCCAAGTTGAAGTAACTGTGCTGGGTCAGATTGATTGGCGTCGCCTTGTCCGTCTTGGCGGTGTAGTCGAAAACCACCTGATTGGTGTCCGTCAGAGTGTACGTGACGGTCACGTCTAACTTGCCGGGGTAGCCTTCTTCGCCGTCCGGGCTGCTGTACGTCAGGGTCAGGGCTTGGCCGTGATTGACTTCCTTCGGCTCGACCTTCCACACGACTTTGTCGAAGCCCATTTTGCCGCCGTGCAGGTGGTTCGGGGCGTTGTTGGTCGCCAGCGTGTACTCTTTGCCGTCGAGGGTGAACTTGCCCTTGGCGATGCGGTTGCCGACGCGGCCGATCAGGGCGCCGAAGTACGGATGGCCTTCGATGTACTCTTCCAGGTTGCTGCACCCGAGGACCACGTCGGCGAATTTGCCGTCCTTGTCCGGGACGTGCAGCTTGGTGATGATGCCGCCGTAGCTGATGACTTTCATGGTCACGCCGTGGGCGTTCGTCAGCGTGTACTCGTCCACGGCCGTGCCGTCGGCCAGCTTGCCGTAGACCTTCTTCGTCGTGCCGGGCTTGGTGTCGGCCGCCGCGGCCATTGTCAGCGTCGCGGCGGCGACCAGCGTCATCAAGAATTTCATGGGTGATAACCCTTCGGAGAGTGAGAGAGCAACGCCGGGATGTTATACGACCGCCCGCCAACCTTCCCCCCGGAAAGCGCCGGCCGTAACATGGGGGCATGTTGCGGGAATTGGCCGTCCACCACCTGGCCCTGATCGAAGACGTCCGCGTCGAACTGCGGGACGGCTTCTGCGCGTGGACCGGCGAGACCGGGGCCGGCAAGTCGCTGTTGCTCGGGGCGCTCGGCCTGCTGCTCGGCGAGCGCGGCTCGGCCGACTTGATCCGGGCCGGGGCCGACGACCTGCGGGTGACGGGCGTGTTCGAGCTGCGGCGGCCGGAGTTGAAGAAGGCCGTTGAGACCGTGTTGGAACGGGCGATTCCCGAGGGCGAAATCATCGTCTCCCGGCGCCTGCAACGGGAAGGCGGCAGCAAGTGCTACGTCAACGACGAACCCGTTTCCGTCACGCTGCTCAAGAAACTCGGGGAAGCGCTGGTCGATGTCCACGGCCAGCGGGAAAGCCACTCACTCCTCGAACCCACCTACCAAGTGCAACTGCTGGACGCCTTCGGCAAACTGGAAGGCCTGCGGCGGGATTATGACGTTAAGGCCGTCGCCGTGCGGGAACTTCGCAAGCGGCGGGCCGACCTGTCCGGCAAGCAGGAGAGCCGGCAGCGAGAACTGTCGCTGATCCGCTTCGAGAAAGAGGAGTTGGACACCGCCCAACTTAAGGCGGGCGAACAGACCGCGATCACCGCCGAGCGCGAGCGGCTAATCCACGCCCAAGCGTTGCAAGAATTCACCGCCGGGACGGCCGAGCAACTGTACGACGCGGACGGCTCCATCGTCGAACAACTCGGCCGGCTGTTGAAAGAGGCGACGACATGGGTGCCGATTGACCCGGAACTGGCCGAGGTCGCCAAGCGGCTCGACGCCCTTGTGCCCGAAGTGCGGGACATCGCCGAGACGTGCCGCGACCTGAGCGAGCGCTTCGAAGCCGACCCCGGCCGACTGGCGGAAGTCGAGAAGCGGCTGCAAGCATTGAAACGACTGGAAGCGAAGTACCGCAAGAGCGTTGATGACTTGATCGCGTACCGCGACGACCTCGATGGCCGTGAGCGGGGATTGGCGAAGGAAGAAACGGACCTCGGCGGCATCGACGCGGATTTGCGGAAGGCCCACGCGGCGATGGTCGCGGCCGCCGAGGCCCTGCGAAAATCCCGGCACAAGGTCGGCAAGAAACTCGTCGGCGAGACGCAGAAGCACCTCACGAACCTAGGCATGGCCGCGGCCCGGCTGGACTGCGGCTTCGAGGCCATCGACTTGGGCGATGCCTTCGCCGGGGCCGCCCCCGTCGGCGGGGCCGACGAGTTGGACTTCCTGTTGGCCGCCAACCCCGGCGAGCCGTTCCGGCCGCTGCGCAAGGTCGCGTCCGGCGGGGAGATGTCCCGGACCATGTTGGCCCTCAAGACGGTTCTGGCCGAACACGACCCGGTCGGCACGCTGGTGTTCGACGAGATCGACGCCAACGTCGGCGGCCGCATGGGGGACATCGTCGGCGAGAAATTGGCCCTGTTGGGAAAAACGCACCAGGTCATTTGCGTCACGCACTTGCCGCAAGTCGCCAGCTACGCGGCCCACCAGTGGACGATCCGCAAGTCCACCAAGGCCAAGCGCACGACCACCGTGATCGCTCACTTGGACAGTGAAGAAGACCGCCTGGAAGAACTGGCCAGCATGATGCGCGGCGAGGCGAAGAGCGCCACGACGCGGCAGGAGGCGGCGGAGATGCTGAAGGCGGCCCGGAAGGGAAGGGCGTGAGGCGGGTGCGACGGCTTTGTTAGAGCGGAGTTCGGGATGTTGTAGCGGCCAGTCGTTGGTGGGACCGGCGTGCCCCCGGTCGTTGGAGTCAAA
>JAYTTY010000584.1:0-3576 GCA_043744795.1 Zavarzinella sp.
CTCACCCGCGGGCTACAGTCCGTCGCCCTTCCAGGGCTGAAAACCAAACCCGTGTCTTAGCCCCGGATGGGGCGTCGGACTGTAGCCCGCGGGTGAGGCTCGGCGAACCCCGGGTTAGAGGGCTTTGTAATCCACGTTTCAGATCTCCGCACCGCCTCCGCCTGCGTGACGTAACGGCCGGCGTCGATGTCGGCTTGGCCGGCGAGGATTCCCGCCATGATGGCCATCTCTTCGCTGATCTCTTCGAGCGACACCGCCACCAGCGACCGGCGGGCCGGCTCGGTCCAGCTTACTGCGTAATCCATTCGGCAAGCCTCCGCTTCACCTCGTCATGGCTGACCCGTTGGCCGGTGGCGGCGGCGACTTGGCTTTCCCGGAGGGCCGCGAGAAGGGTCATCTCCTCGATAATCTGTTCCAGCGACGCCGTCTCCGGCATCCGGTCAAGGGCCGCCCGCGCCACTTGCTTTTCGGTCATCGCCGGGGCTTCCGCGGACATCGGCGACCTCCTCATTCGTGGGGTAAGGTCAAGCGGTTAGATTACACGGGGGCGGGTTGAGACGCAACGCCCAGCACATACTCGCGTTTCGGTGACTTACCCGTGCAGATGAAACCTCCGAGGGAACTCGACCAGTGCTTGTTCGACTGATTCCCGCTGCTCAGGATGTTCGTTCAAAAACGACTCGGCGGCGTGTGTCACGTACACCATCAACGCCCGGTCGGGAATGAAGATATCGTCTTCGAAGATTGAAAATCGCACTCCTTCGAATTGGAAATCGGGGTCGTCGTCCGATGGGAATGCGCATTGAGCCGCATTAATCCCAACGCCAATCCCCTGTGATAGGTGGCGAAGAACGTCTGCAAATTCAAAGGCTGAAATGGCGTTGAAGAACGCTTGGATGGGAAAGAGTTCTCTTTCGTTGAGAATAATCCGGAGTGACATGGAGGGATCGTCCGGAGAAGACAAAGAACCTTCGGCCCATGCCGACTGTTCGCCAATGGGTCGGTCCTCGAAGACTCGGCCCTTCAGATCCCGCGTGTGTGTCAGGTCCGCTCGGGCTGAAGCCCGCGGCTACAAGACCGCGGGCCGGTTACTTACCCCATCAGCCCCGGCAGCCGCCCGTCATACGCCTGTGTCTTCTCCATGCGGCTCTCGCCGAAGCGGTCCACCTTGGCCCCCATGCGGTCCAACAACTCCACATACAAATTCGATACCGGCGTCTTCGGCTTGAAGGCCAGGTGCCGGCCCGGTTTGAGGGTGCCGCCGGCTTTCCCCACTAACAACGCCGGGTAGTCGTGGGTGCCGTGGCCGCCGTCGGCCATGTAGCTCGTGTAGAGCAGGACCGTGTTGTCGAGGAGGCTCGTGCCCCCCTCGTCGATGGCCTTGAGTTTGCGGACGAACTCGCCGAAGAGCATCGTGTACCACGCGTGGATTTGCCGGCACGCCTCGCGGGCGATGGGGTCGGCCTCCTCGGGGCGCGCGGCGTTGCCCTGGTGTTCCAGCGTGTGGCAGTGGCGCTCGTAGCCGACGGTGATGACGCCGGGGAAGCTGGCCTCGTCGCTGCCGCAGGCGAACGTGGCGACGCGGGTGGTGTCCGTCTGGTAGGCGAGGACCATCAGGTCGAGCATTAGGCGGATGTACTCGGCGTGCCGTTCCGGGTCGCGCATCACCGGGTTGGTGATCTCCCAGATCGGGACTTTGTCGGCCGGCAGGCCCGACGGCAAGCTGACCTTGGACGGGCCGGGGTTCAGGGCGTCGATGGCTTCCTGACGCTGGCGGTGTTCGACGAAGTCGATGCGCTTCTCGACGCCGCGGACGCATTCGAGATACTCGTCGAGCCGGTGGCGGTCGCCGTGGCCGAGGTCGCGGCGCAGGTCGTTGGCCTCCTCGCGGACCAGGTCGGCCACGCTGCGGTCGATGTTCGACTTCTTGGCGGGGGCGGGCGGGAGCGCGGTGCCGCGCGTCTTCCAATTCGGGACGACGGGAGCGCGGCCGCGGAACATGCGGTCGAAGATCAGCCGCGGGTTGGCCTCGAACGGCAGCGGGGCGTCGGGGGCGCGGAACGAGTACTTGTTCTCGTTGCCCGCCAAGCCGATTTCCATGGACGGCAACAGCGTCTGATCGCCGACGACTTGGGCGACCGCTTGATCGACGGACTGGGCGGCGATGAACTTGCCGTTCGCCCGCCGCACGACGGGCGCCCCAGTCAGGTGCATCAGCGAGCAGTGCTCGTGGGCGTTCAGCCCCCCCTCGGACCGGCCGTTTTGCGACAGCCCGCTTAACACCAGCAAGTCTTCCCGCAGGTCTTCGAGCGGCTTGAGGATGGACGACAACTTCCCGAGAGCGCCGACCTCCTTGGGCTTCCACGACTCCAGCACCGTCCCGCCGGTGACGGTGACGACGCCGAACCGCATCGGCGCTTTGCCGGCGGTGGCGGCGGCCGACAGTTGTTCGAGGAACGGCAGGGCGGTGACGGCCCCGACCCCGCGCAGGAAGGCGCGGCGCGTCAGCGGGTGGCGGGCGGTCTGGTGCATTCAGGGACTCACTTCTTGACGGCCCGTCGCATTTGCGCGAGTTGGTCCGGCTTCGGGGGCTTCACGGTGATTGTCGCGTTCGGGAGGGCGGCCCGCAACTCTTTCAGGTCATTTTCCGAAACGTCCACTTCTTCCAAGGTCAACTTGGCGAGCTTCGGCATGGCGGCCACGGCCTTCAAACTGCCGTCGGCGGTCAGGATCGTCTCGTTGTAGATGACCTCTTCGAGCGTCGGAATCCCGGCGAGGGTCTTCAACCCGGCATCCCCGAGTCGCATCGAAAACTGCGGCCCGACGTGGACGGCTTTCAGGTTCGGAAACTTCTTCAGCAAGGCCATGTCGTCGTCCGACACCCGCGTGTGGTAGAAGGTGATCTTCTCCAATTGCGGAACCTTGGTGAGCGCTTCCAACCCCTCGCGGCCAATCGTGGAGCCGGAGAAGTTAAACTCGCGCAGGTTCGCGCACGGGGCCAAGTGGGCGAAGCCGGCGCCGGTGAGTTTGACGCCGTGCCAACCGAGGTGCCAGAACGTCAGCGACTTCAAGGCCGTCAGCTTGCCGAGATGTTGAAACCCGTCGTCGGTCAGCTTCGACCCGTTGGCTGCCATTCTTTCGAGCGTGGTGAGCTTCGACAGGGACGCCACTTGGCCGACGGTCATCACGCACTTGCCGTAGAACGTCAGCGACTTCAGCCCGGCGAACGAGCCGACCTTTTGATAGTCCGCGTCCGTCAACGATTCGGAATCCTTGACGGTGATCTCCGTGAGGACGCCCTTGTCGAGGCGCACGCTGTTGCCGGCTTTCTTGAGGGCGTCCGCGTCGATGGTGTCGTCGGCATGGGCGACGGGAGCCATCGAAAATACGATCAAAATAACCAAGACCCGTGAAGCCGCGACGCGACGCTTCGGAGCGGAGCGCGAACTTGAGCCGATCATTGCGCTCGCCGCAAAGGCAACCTCACCCCCTAACCCCCTCTCCGCGGCGGAGAGGGGGACCAGTCGTTGCTTGTAGGGCGAGCGTCTCGCTTGCCAGTGCGTTCGGGCAAGCGAG
>JAYTTY010000585.1:0-14096 GCA_043744795.1 Zavarzinella sp.
GGAGCGCGGACTCGCGCCCTTCAATCGCTTTTCCGAAGTGAAGGTGAATTGATGGTAGGGGTCCGCGCTCCACTCCGAAGCGTCGCGTCGCGGCTAAACGGGGTTTCGCTGGTCGCGCTCGTCCTCGCCGCGTCGCTCGTTCAAGCCGCCCCGCCCGAGTTCGACAAGCACGTCGCCCCTCTCCTCGCCTCCCACTGCCTCGACTGCCATTCCGGCCCCAAGCCCAAGGGCGGGCTCGACCTCTCGCACAAGGCCAAGGCGTTCGCCAAGAAGACCATCGTCGCCGGGAAGCCGGACGAGAGTCCGCTCTGGCAGCGCGTCGCCGACGGCGAGATGCCGCCGAAGAAGCCGTTGCCGGAAGCAGAGCGAAAGATTCTAAAGGAGTGGATCGCCGCCGGGGCCGTGTGGGGGGCGGACCCCATCGACCCGTTCCGGTTCACCAGTTCGACCCGCGCGGGCTACGATTGGTGGGCGTTGCAGCCGTTGGCGAAGCCGGCCGTCCCGGCGAACGGCGGGGCCACGGCCATCGACCGCTTCGTGATTCAGAAATTGGAAACGGCGAAGTTGACGCCGTCGGGGCCGGCCGACAAGCGGACGCTGATTCGCCGGCTGACCTACGACTTGACCGGGTTGCCGCCGACGCCCGCGGAAGTCGAAGCGTTCATCAAGGACGAGTCGCCGGCCGCTTACGAGAAAGTGGTTGATCGACTGCTGGCGTCGCCGCACTACGGGGAGCGGCAGGCCCGGCACTGGATGGACGTGGTGCGCTTCGGCGAGAGCGACGGGTTCGAGCGCAACATGGGCCGCAAGACCGCGTGGCCGTACCGCGATTGGCTGATCCGGGCGTTCAACAGCGACTTGCCCTACGACCAGTTCGCCAAGCTGCAACTCGCCGGGGACGTGCTGGACCCGGCCGGCGCGGAGGCGGTGCGGGCGACGGGCTTTCTGGTCGCGGGCGTCCACAACACCGTCCTCGGGTCGGACGAGATGCGCGCGATCGCCAAGCAGGACGAACTCGAAGACCTCGTCGGGGCGACCGGGCAGACGTTCCTCGGGCTGACGGTCAACTGCGCCCGCTGCCACGACCACAAGTTCGACCCGATTTCGCAGAAGGACTTTTACCGCTTCACGTCGGCCCTCAGCGGCGTCGCCCACGGCGAACGCCCCCTCCCGGACGCGGGCCGGGACCGCCAACTGGCCACGGCGACCAAGGCCGTCGCCGAGACGCGCAAGTTGCTGGACACGCTGGAATCCCCGGCCCGGCAGGCGATTCTGGGCAAAGCGGCCGCGGAGCCGGTCGTGCCGCCCGTCGCCGCGTGGGACTTCCGCAAGGGGCCGAAAGACCTCGTCGGCGCGCTGCACGCCGAGGCGAAGGGGGCCGTCAAACTCACGGAGGCCGGGGCCGTGTTCGACGGCAACTCGTACCTGCGCACGCCGCCGCTGCCGTTCCCGCTGCGGGCCAAGACGCTCGAAGCGTGGGTGACGCTCGACCGCCTCAAGCAGTACGGCGGCGGCGTGATGACGGTCGCCACGCCGGACGGCGTCACCTTCGACGCCATCGTGTACGGCGAGAAGGAGCCGAACCACTGGATGGCCGGCAGCAACGGCTTCGTCCGCACGGAGTCCTTCCACGGGACGCCCGAAGAAACGGTGGCGCGCACGCACGTCGCCATCACCTACGCGGCCGACGGGACGATCACCGGCTACCGCGACGGCAAGCCCTACGGCAAGCCCTACGTGTCCAAGAACCGGGCCGAGTTCGCGGCCGACAAGGCCGTGGTCCTGTTCGGCCTTCGGCACGAGCCGGCCGGCGGCAACCGGCTGCTGGCCGGGACCGTCGCCGCCGCCCGCCTGTACGACAAGGCGCTGACGGCCGAAGAAGTGGCCGCGTCGTACCGCCTCACCGGCCAAGTCGTCAGCGACGCCGCGATTGACGCGAAACTCTCGGACCCCGACCGGGCCAAGCGTAAGGAACTACGGGACACGTTGGCCTCCCGCGTCCGCGACATGGACGCCCTGCAAAAACTCACGGCCGAAAAAGCGTACTTGGCGACGACGACCCCCCCCGGCGTCACGCGCCTGCTGTTGCGCGGCGACGTGACCACCCCGGCCGACGTGGTGGCCGCCGGCGGCATCACCGCCGTCACGTCGCCGGCCCCGGACTTCAAACTGGCCCCCGACGCCCCGGACGCCGACCGCCGCCGCAAACTCGCCGAGTGGGTCGCCAGCCCGGACAACCCCCTGTTCGCCCGCGTGATGGCCAACCGCGTCTGGCACTGGCGCTTCGGGACGGGCATCGTGGAGACGCCGAACGACTTCGGCTTCAACGGCGGCCGGCCGTCGCACCCGGAGTTGCTGAACTGGCTCGCCGCCGACTTCCGCGACGGCGGGTTCTCCGTCAAGAAGCTGACCAAGACCATCGTGATGAGTTCCACTTACCGGCAAGCCTCCGCCATCCGCGAAGACGCCCGTGAGAAGGACGCCGACAACCGCCTGCTCTGGCGCAAGAAGCCGGCCCGCCTCGACGCCGAGAGCCTGCGGGACACGCTGCTCGCCGTCGCCGGCCTGCTGAACGCCGAGGTCGGCGGCCCGAGTTTCAGCGACTACAAGGAGACCTTCCTGAACGGCACGACCTACTTCGAGCCGTTCGACCCGGCCGGCCCCGAGTTCCACCGCCGCAGCGTCTACCGCTTCCGCCCGCGCGGCGCCAACGTCGGGCTGCTCGACGCCTTCGACTGCCCCGACCCGGCGTCGGCGGCCCCCCGCCGGGCGATGACCACGACCCCGCTGCAAGCCCTGTCCCTCTGGAACAACGGCTTCGTGCTGCGCATGGCCGAGGCGACCGCGAAACGCATCGAGGGCGTCGGCGGCACGCCGGCCGAGAAGGTTCGCCGCCTGTGGTTGTTGACACTGCAACGGGAGCCGACCGTGGAAGAAATGAAACTGGCCGCCCCGCTGGCCGAGAAGCACGGGTTGAAGGCGCTGGCCCGGGCGGTGTTTAATGGGAATGAGCTGATGACGGCGGAGTGAGTGGACTTCGCATTCGTTTAGCCGCGACGCGGAGGGTTTCCGGAGCGGAGCGCGGGCCTAAACCTGAAGGCGACTAACCACAGAGGCACAGAGGACAAAGAGAAGACAAAGACGGAGGAAAAGTATTTCTAGGAAGGTCTGTTCTCGGTTTTGCTTTCTCTGTGTCCTCTGTGCCTCTGTGGTTAGTGCTTATTTTTTGGTGGGCCGCGCTCCGAAGCGTCGCGTCGCGGCTAAACAAGTTTTGATTTGCGAGAGTAACTCCATGCACACCCGCCGCGACCTCTTCCACTTCGGCCTTTCCGGACTCGCGGCCACGGCCGCCATGCACCTGCTCTCGGGCGACGGCGGTGCCAAGCCCGTCACGCACCACGCGGCCAAGGCCAAGCGCGTCGTGCAGATCACGCTCGTCGGCGGGCTGTCGCACCTCGACTCGCTGGACTACAAGCCCACCCTCACCAAGCTGCACGGCAAGAGCCTGAATTCGACGGAGAAGCCGGACCTGTTCTTCGGGCAAGTCGGCTTGCTGCGGCAGCCGGACTGGGCCTTCGCCCGGCGCGGCACGAGCGGGCTGTGGATGTCCGACCTGTTCCCCGAGATCGCGACCTGTGCGGACGACTTGACGGTCGTCAACTCGATGGTCGCCGACTCGGCGAACCACACGCCGGCCCTGTTCGTGCAGAACAGCGGGTTCCAGTTCAACGGCTACCCGGCCCTCGGAAGCTGGCTCTCCTATGGCCTCGGCTCGGAGACGGAAGAGTTGCCGGCGTTCGTCGTGCTGCCGGACGGCCGAGGCGAGGCCAACGGCGCCGCGTCGAACTGGACGGCCGGCTTCCTGCCGGCCGAACACCAGGGGGTCGTGTTCCGCGGCGGCGCCAGCCCGGTGCGGGACTTGTTCCCCGACAAGCCCGTTTCCGACGCGGAGGAACAAGACACCCGCGCCGCGTTGGCCGCATTAAACAAGCAACACGCCGCGGCCTCCCCGCTGGACACCACGCTCGCGGCCCGGATGCGCAGTTATGAGTTGGCCGCCCGGATGCAGTTGGCCGTCCCGAAAGTGGCCAACCTCGACGGCGAATCGGAGGCGATCAAAAAACTCTACGGCATCGACCGCAAAGAGACCGAAGACACCGGCCGCCGCTGCCTGCTCGCCCGGCGTCTGCTCGAACAGGGGGTGCGCTTCGTGCAAGTCTACTCCGGCGGCCCCATCGCCGGGGCGCCGCGCACGAGTTGGGACGCCCACGAGAACGTGAAGGAGAATCACGGCGCCGAGGCCGGCCGCATTGACCGCCCCGTCGCCGGCCTGCTCAAAGACTTGAAGCAGCGCGGCATGTTGGCCGACACGCTGGTGCTGTTCACCACCGAGTTCGGCCGCACGCCGTTCGCCCAGTCGGCCGCCGGCACCGTCGGCCCCGGCCGGGACCACAACAAGTACGCCTTCTCCTGCTGGCTCGCCGGCGCCGGCCTCAAACCCGGCACGGCCTACGGCGTCACGGACGAGATCGGCTGGAAGGCGGCCGAGAAGCCCGTCGCCTGGCACGACTTCCACGCCACCGTCCTGCACCTCTTGGGCTTGGACCACGAGAAACTCACGTTCTACCACAACGGCATCAAGCGGCGGCTCACGAACGTCCACGGGGGCGTGGTGAAGGGCGTGCTGGCGTGACGCTCGCGGTGATCGGTTTTGGGTTTCGTTGGAGTCCCGGCTTCAGCCGGTCTTCGGCGGGCGGGCGCCCGACCCGGCAGACGGCAACTGATGGCGCGGGTCTCGAAGACCGGCTGAAGCCGGGACTCCAACGAAAGCTAAAACCGGCCGCCGCGGAATTGGCGCGGGTCTCGAAGACCGGCTGAAGCCGGGACTCCAACGAAAGCCAAAACCGACCGCCGCGGAATTGGGGCGGCCGTTCTTCCGATGCCGCGTAACCGTGGGACTTCGACAAGTCCGCCGGACGCATATCATCACCCCTACGAGTCCAGACGAATCGGGAGAGCTGCGTTGAAGCGCGTGTTGTTGGCGGCGGTGGCGGTGCTGGCAGTAACCGTCGCCGGGTGCGGCGGCGGCGGGGAGAAGGGCAAGAACAAGGACAAGGACGTGCCCAAGCCGCCGGACGCGAAGCGGGTGTGAGTGACGCCGCATTTGTAAGAATTCCCCTTGTAAGTTTTTCAAAAACAGGGGACAACGGCGGGGCGGGTTGTGCGCCTTGGGCACCGGGGCGAAGAGGTGCCGCCTTTGCGGACAACTCGCCGCGGAAGGCGCGTCGGTTCGGGCCGCTTTTTACTTCAACAAAAATCCCGCACGGTATAATCGCTTGCGGATGGACGGTCGGTTCGTTCGGGCGAATCCCCAGATTGGCCCAAATCGCCCCGGCCGTCAGATCACGGGTGACCGGATGACCTCTCCACACGGGCCGTTCCTCCTTTGGGCGCTCACCAAGGAAGAAGACCTGATCATCGCCACCGGGGCCTTGCTCGGGGTGGTGGTCGTCGGCGGGGTCATTTTCGCCAAGGTGGACCGCTGGCGGAAGCGCCAGATGGAAGACCGCGACGACGGGACGCAGCGGTTAAGCTCGTTCCGCGAGATGTACGAGGCCGGCGAGTTGAGCAAGGCGGAGTACGACCGCGTGCTCCGCCGCATCGCCGAGCAGGCCAAGATCAAGGCGGCCGGGGCCGCCGACCGCGAACAGCGGCGGCTCGCGGGCTTGGCCAAATTGACAGTTGAGACGGCCGAGGCCCCCGAGCCGCCGGCGCCGACGGACGACGAAAAACCCCCTGCCGCGCCGCCGGGTTGATTCGGCGCGACAGGGTTTTGCCGAAACTTGAGACCGCCGTACAATCACCCGAAAACCCCGTCGGGCCGCCCGGTTTTCCGCCGGGTCGCGGACCGGATGCCCGATCCACGCGGGGCGATTGCACGGCGGCGCTCGGACCCGTCCCAGCGGGTCCCCACCGACACCAGGGAAACACGGAATGGCCACGAACAGTACGGGCGAGACGGGCGGCCGCAAGCCGACCAATGCCTCGAACCGCAGCCGTAATGCCTACTGCTCTTTTTGCCGCAAGAGTCACCGCGACGTCGGCCCATTAGTTGAGGGGCCGGGGGACGTGTACATCTGCGGGGAGTGCATCGAGCTTTGCTCCTCCATCATTGACCAGGAGAAGAAGCGCCGGCACACCGGAAAATCCTCGACGAAGGAGATCCTCTCCCCCCGCGCCATCAAGGAGAAGTTGGACGCCTACGTCGTCGGCCAGCAGCGGGCCAAGAAGGTCCTCTCCGTCGCCGTCCACAACCACTACAAGCGCCTCGCCCTGCACGACCAGGGCCGGTCCGACGTGGACGTGGAGAAGAGCAACATCCTCCTGATCGGCCCGACCGGGTCCGGCAAGACGCTCCTCGCCAAGACGTTGGCCAAAGTCCTCGACGTGCCGTTCGCCATCGGCGACGCCACCACCCTCACGGAAGCCGGCTACGTCGGCGAGGACGTTGAAAACCTCCTGCTGAAGCTCCTGCACGCCGCCGACTTCGACGTGGAGGCCGCCCAGCGCGGCATCATCTACATCGACGAGATCGACAAGATCGCCAAGACCAGCCAGAACGTCTCCATCACGCGGGACGTGTCCGGCGAGGGCGTCCAGCAGGCCCTCCT
This sequence comes from Zavarzinella sp., assembly GCA_043744795.1. Lineage (GTDB taxonomy): Bacteria > Planctomycetota > Planctomycetia > Gemmatales > Gemmataceae > Zavarzinella. The sequence goes on from JAYTTY010000585.1 coordinate 6,672, forward strand.
CAAGATGCTCGAAGGGACCGTCGCCAACGTCCCGCCGCAGGGGGGCCGCAAGCACCCGGAGCAGCAGTACATCCAACTGGACACGACGAACATCCTCTTCATCTGCGGCGGCACGTTCGTCGGCATCGAAGAGGCGATTTCCCGCCGCGTCGGCAAGAAGTCCGTCGGCTTCAAGGCCAACGCCGGCGTCGAAGAAGACACCGCCCCGCTGCTGCCCCGCGTGGTCAGCGACGACTTGGTCGAGTTCGGCCTGATCCCCGAGTTCATCGGCCGCCTGCCCGTGCTGGCCCCGCTCGACCCGCTGACCGAAGAGGCGATGATCAGCATCCTCACGGAGCCGCGCAACGCCCTCGTCCGGCAGTTCCAAAAGCTGTTCGAGACCGAAGGGGCCGAGTTGGAATTTGAGCCCGGCGCCCTGCGGGAAATCGCCCGCAAGGCCCTGTCCCGCGACACCGGCGCCCGCGGCCTGCGGAGCATCGTCGAGGAGATCATGCTCGACGTGATGTACGACCTGCCGGACATGGAGACGAAGGGCAAGCACGTCGTCACGGAAGAAATCGTCCTGGGCCTCGCCACCCTGTTCGCCAACAAGCCCGCCGCCCCGGCCACCGTCCCCGGCCCGGCCCCGCACGCCCACGCCCACGCCCAATCCCTCCCGATGCCGGAAAAGAAGATCGCCTGAGCCGCGGGCCGTAGGCGCCAAGAGAATACCAAGAGTTTGAACCACAGAGGACACAGAGACCACAGAGGAAAGACCGAGGAAAATTTCCTCTCGTGTCTTTCCTCTGTGGTCTCTGTGTCCTCTGTGGTTCAAACTCTTTCTTCCCGGTCACTTCTTCACGACGTCCTTCGGGGCCGGCGTGTCCCACAGGGGGCGGTAGAAGTCGGCCTTTTCGGTCAGTTGATCGACGAAGTCTTCCAAGCTCGCGGCGTCCAGGCCCTTGACCGGGACGGCCATTTTCAGGAAGAGCAGGTCCGTCTTCGCCTCGATGACGAAGGAGGCGATGCCGTTGCTCATGCTGGCGACCGTCAGGTCCTTGAGCCACTTGGCGTCTTGGGAGTGGCCCGGCTCGACCTTGATGCAGCAGAACTCCAGCCACACCCACTCGTCGTTGACGCTCGGCGTCACGTCGATGGTCCACTTCCCCTTGAGGCCGACGGCCAACGAGTGGGAGCCGTCCCGCTGCTTCTTGGCCTTCGTCATCTTGGTCCCGGCGATCATCGTCCCGAGCTTGTCGAACGCCGTCGGCCCCGTCTTCTTGGCGGGTTCCGCGGCCGGCTTCTCCGCGGGCGGGGTCTTCTGGCCGTCCGCCGGGGTCGCTTCCTTTTGGGCCATCGCCGGGCCGGCCGCCGTCCCGAGGACCAAGGCCGCCGCGACGTTGAGCAGAAACTTCTTCATGACCATTCTCCGATTGGGGGGTGTGTTATTTCGTCTCCGATGCCCCCCTTACCGGCCGGCCCACCGCGTGTGACAGACGTGGCGAAAATATCTCGGCCCGAAAAGTCGTTTGACCGACCGAGAAGATTTGGTTAAGCTGATTCTTCGCACTTTTATGATTTACCTTCGGACGGAGACTCGACATGAATCGCACCTTCCGCGTGCGCCTCTCGCTGGCGGGCATTGCCGCCGTCGTCTTCTGTTTGCTCGTCATCGAGCCGGGCCGGTCCCAACCCGGCTTCCGCGGCGGCCCGTCGGGCATTTCGGGCATCAGCGGCCGGCCCGGCATCAGCGGCATCTCCGGGATCTCGGGCATCAGCGGCCGCACGGGCATCAGTGGCATTAGCGGGATGCCCGACATGCCCGGCATGCCCGGCGGCCCCACGGGCATCAGTGGCATCAGCGGGCGCACGGGGATCAGCGGCATCAGCGGCATCTCGGGGATTCCCCCGGGGTTCGGCCGCATGCCCGGTTTCCCGGGCGCGGGCGGGGGCCTCGAACAGTGGGTCTGCTCCCGGTGCAACCGCGTGCTGGGCACCGGGCCGTTTCCCCCGAGCGTCAACATCTGCCCGGGGTGCGGGGCCCACTTGATCGGTTCCAGCGGCCCGGGCATGCCGGCGATGCCGGGGTTCCCCGGCGTCCCGAACAACCCGGGATTTCCCGGCCTGCCGCAGAACAACCCCGCGATGCCGGGGATGCCACAGAACAACCCCGGCGTGTTCGACACGCCGCCGGCCCCGGCGGTCCCGCCGCCAAACTTCGACAGCGCCTACGTCCCGCCGGCGCCGGCGCCGGCCGCCGCGCCCGAGTCGGCCGGGTCGGGCAGCCGGAAGTGGGTGATCCTGTTCGCGTCGATCGGGGTGCTGGTGTTGATCGGGGCGGCGATCCTGGTGATTTACGCCACCCTCCCGAAAGAGGGGGCGAAGCCGAAGCCCCGGAAGAAGCCGACGGGCAAGGCCAAGCCGTCGTGGCGGGACGACGACGACGACGCGGACGACGACCGCCCCCGCCGGCGCCGCCGCTTCCAGGACGACGACGACTGACGCGGCCGTTTACAGCCCGCGGAAGTCGTCGGGCCGGCCGGACCGCCAGTGGCCGCGGCCGGCCGCCGGCTGCTCGGGGAGTTTCCACGCCGCGGCGTACGCGGCCGGCTCCCCCAACAACACGCGGAACGTCGTGTCGTTCTTCCAGAACTCCGGCGGCAAGCCGGCCTCGGCGGCCCGCCGCACCATGTCCAGGCACCCGGCTTTCATGCGCTCCGGCTCCGGGTGCCACGCGGTGACCGCGTGCGCCGGCCGGCGGGCGGCCCACGCGTAAAACTTGGCGGCCCACAAGTACATCTCCGGGTCGGCCGGCGCGCCCCGCACCAGCCGGTCCACGTCGGCGAACGTCTCGGCCCGCGCCAGCCGGTTCTCCCCGAGCGCTTGGGCGTGCCGGAGGTAGACGAGGTTCGCCAAGGCCGGCCAGTGGTCCGGCTGGCGGGCGAGGACGCCGCGCAGCACCCCCTCGGCGTCGGCGTCCTTGCGGCGCTGCACCAGGACGTACCCGTACAGCGCCAGCACGTTGTCGGGCGCGTCGCCCGCGGCCGTGGCGTGCCGCAGGACGGTTTCGGCCGTCTCCCAGGCCCCCGTCTTCGTCAGCGTGAAGGCGTACAGGGCTTTCGTCCCGTTGTCGCCGGGCTGGCGTTTGACGGCCTCCTCCAAGCGCTTGCCGGCGCCGGCGTAAGACCCGTCTTGAATCTGGCCGCGGGCGACCGTGACGGCCAATTTCGCGTCGTCGGGCCGGGCCTCGGCGACGGGGAGCAAGTAGGCCACCCCCGTGGCTGTACGCCCGTTCGCCAACTCGTTCAGCCCCCGCTGTTCGAGGCCGGGCAAGTCCAGCTCTTGCGGGCCGGCGCGGGCGGTCGTCATCCAGCCGACGGCGCTCAGCAGGCCGATGGACGACGCCACGACGGCCGACCGGCCCGGCGCGCCGGCCAGGAACATCATCGCCTTCTTCTGCGGGGAGAAGCACCGCCGCAGGGCGACGGCCACGTCGGAAGCCGTCGGCGGCCGGGCGGCCGGGTCGTACGCCAGGCACTGATCGACAAGCCGGGCGAGCCGCGGGGACACGTCCGGATTCCGGTCGCGGATCGGCCGGACGCCCAGTTTTTGCCGGGCGAGGATGTCCGCCGCGACGGACCGGACCGACTTGGACTTGGGGTACCGGCCGAACGGGTGCGTCCCGGCCAGCAGTTCGTACAGCATCACGCCCAAAGAGAACAAGTCCCCGCGGTGGTCCATGACGGCGGCGTGGGCGGCGGGGACGGCGGCCCGCAGCGTTTCCAAGTGTTCCGGCGGCATGTACGGCAGCGTGCCGCCGAGGCGCGACTTCGTGTTGCGGGCGTCGGACGCTAAATTGAAGTCCAGCAGGCGCGGCTGGCCGTCCAGCCCGAGCAGCACGTTGGACGGCTTCAGGTCGTGGTGGACGAAGCCGCTGCGGTGGACGGCCGACAGGGCCTCCGCCATGCGGACGCCGAGCCACACCACGCCGTCCACGTAATTCGCCCGCCGCAGAAAGGCGTCGGGGATCAGGTCGGCCGGCTCGGGGTCGGTCGGATGGCGGTTCCGGCGGGCCGCGTCGAGGATGGTGGCCGCCGTCCGCGGCCGCTGCCGGGCCTCGGACTCTTCCCGCAGCGGGAAGGCCACTTCCAGCAGGTCTTCGAGCGTCGAGTTGCCGTGGTACGGCATCACGATGATGAACAGGCCGCTCGACATGTCGTGCGGGGCGGACAGCACCGAGACGACGTTCTTGTGCCCGAGTTGGCCGAGCACCTTGGCCTCGTCGCACTGCTGGCGGGACAGTTTCACCACCACGGTGCGGTCAACCGTCTCCTCGCGGGCCAGGTAGACGCGGCTGAACGCGCCCTTGCCCAGCGCCCGCACGAGGTTGTAATCGCCGATTTGCGCGCCGGCCTCGGGCCACGCGCCGCTGACGCCGCCGTGCGTGGACCCGGCCGAACTGCGGCCCGCCTTGTCCGTGGACGGCTTCGCCGGCGGCGCGACGGCCGCCGGCGCCGTGGGCAGGGCGATGGTCGCCTGCTCGACCGTCTCCGCGAGGGCCAGCGGGTCTTTCAACGACTGCTGCGCCAACAGCCGGCCGAGCGAGATGTGGTAGGCCGGGAACCGGCGGCAGTACGTCTCCAAGTCCACGGCCTCGCCGGCGTGGACGCGCAGCCAATACTCGGCGAAGGCCAAGTCGAGGACGGCCGCCTTGTCCGCGGTCAGGCCGGGGTGCTGTTCCAAGGCGGCGCGGGTGTCCGGGGCTTCGCCCTTAGCCCAGCGGTCAATGATGTCGGCGGCGAGTTGGCGGGCCGTCAGGGATGGCGTTGGCATCGTGCGCGGGCAATTCTTGTGGGCGGGCCGGCCATGACGGGGGAATGGCGGCTCGCGGGTGCGGCATCGGGGATGTTATTCCCTAGCGTGCGGCCGGGGGTGAAACGGACCAATTCGGCGGATTGATAAAGCCAATTCCTTCGCGGCGGATGAAGACTTTGACCACGGCGTGAAAAGCGTGTCGCGGTGTCACCTTTGTAACAGCCCCGTCATTTCCCCCGCCCGCGGGGCGTTTTGTCTTGCCCTCCGGTCGTCAATATCGGTAATCTCAACCTCTCCCGTTCCCCGCAAGAGGTATGCACGGCATGTTAACGGCATCCTGTCCGCCGCGGCGTCTGGCCGCCCTCGTCGTCTTGACTCTTCTCCCGGCCGCCCGCGCGGAGGAGGCCGCCCCCGGCAAGCCGCCCGAGCAGGCGGTGGACGTGAAACTCTCGGACGACAGCCTCCTGAAGATCAAGTTGCTGGAGCCGCAGGTCGAGATTCAGATCAAGTACGGCAAGCTGACGATCCCGTTCGCGGACATCCGGTCCATCGCGGTCGGCCACCACGTCACGGACGAGATGGCCAAGCAGATCGAGCGGGCGGTGAGCGACTTGGGCAGCCCGCAGTTCCGCACGCGCGAGGAGGCCAGCAACCTGCTCGTGGGCCTGAAGGAAAAAGCCTACCCCGCCTTGCGCCGGGCCGCGGGCGGGGCGGACGCCGAGGTCGTCAAGCGGGCCGAGGAGGTCATGGAGAAGATCCGCGGCCTCGTCCCGGAGGCCAAGCTGGCGGTCCCCGAGTTCGACACCATCGTGACGAACGACTCCAAGTTCACCGGCAAGATCACCACGCAACAACTCAAGGCGAAGTCGGTCTCCCTGGGGGACATGACGCTGAAACTCGCGGACCTGACGACCCTGACCATGGGGCCGACCGTGGACGAGCGCGAACTGGCCAACGCCCGGCCGGCCCCCGCCTCCATGACCGAGTTGCAAAACGAGGTCGGCAAGACGTTCCTGTTCAAGGTGACCGGGGCCGCCGGCTCGACGCTGTGGGGCACGGAAATGTACACGCTCGACTCCGGCCTCGCCACCGCCGCCGTCCACATGGGGATCGTGAAGGTCGGCGAGACCGGGTACGTGCGCGTCACCATCCTCGGCCCGTCCGCGAACTTCGTCGGCGAGACCCGCAACGGCATCACCAGCAACCCGTATCAGACGTACCCCGGGGCGTACAAGATTCACGCGAAGGTCGGGGGGGGCAAGTGAGCGGGCGCCACGCCCCTCTCACTCCAGGACGAGCCGCGTCACCTGCGGCGGGCAGCGGAAGCGGATCGGCTCCTTGCCCGCGATGCCGCGGGTGACGTGCAACACGGTCGGCGGCTCGTGGAACGTCCCGGCGTCGTACCTGCGGGAGTACCAACTCGGGACGAACAATGAGCCGACGACCGGGACGCGGATTTGGCCGCCGTGGTTGTGGCCGGACAGCATGAGCCGGAAGCCGTGCCGCCGCGCCCACGCGATGTTGTCCGGCGAGTGGCTGACGAGCAGGCGAAACCCGTCGGGCAGGTTCGACACGTCCGGGCCGGGCCGGAACCACGGCCCTTCGTGCCCGACGGCCACCAGCGGCTCGCCGCGCACGTCGATCACCTCGTGCGTGCCGCCAATCACGTGGAACCCGCCCGCCGTCAATCGCGTCCGCACGGCCGCCGCGTCCTGCCACCAGTCGTGGTTTCCCAAGATGGCGACGGCCGCGACGGCCCACGACAGTTCTTTCAAGATCGGCTCGACCCACGCCAGGTACTCGTCGCCGTCGATGATGTCCCCGCTGAGGACGACGAGGTCCGGCACCCCGTCGGCCATCGCCCGCCGCATCAGCAGTTGGTAGTGGAGGAGCGCCGGCGTCCCGTACAGGTGCAGGTCGCTGAGGTGCAAAATCGTCAGGCCCCGCCACGCGGCCGGGAGGCCGGGGAACGTCAACCGCAGCGTGGTGAACTCGACGCGGAAGAGGCCGTTGAATTTCCAGCCCGCGACGCGCCGGTGCTTGCCGTCGCCGACGGGCCGGTAGCCCAGTTCCTTCTCCACGTCGTAGACGACGGTTGATTCTTCGACGACCACGGCCGGCCGGCGCCGGGCCAGTCGCCAAAGGGTGACGGCGGGGAACCACGCGCCGCCGAGGGCCGCGCACGCCAACAAGTAGCCGAGCGGAAGCCACTCCCAAGAGTCGGCCCGGTCGATGGCGGCGAGCAAATCAAAACCGATCATCACGCCGAGCGCCGGCGGCCCGGCGACGAGGAGGACGCCGGCCAGTTTGCGGATCGCCCGCAGGACCGCGCGGTGGAACGGCCGGGAGTAAATGACGTTGAGCGTGACCATCAGCCAGTAGCCGTGGCCGACCCAAGCGAGCAGGAAGAGGAGAAAACCTACCATGCGCGACCGCGGCGAGAGGGCATGGGTGAGACCTGATTTTGCCGCCGTGAGGCGGTCCCGAGCGGACAGTCGAACCACACTCATTCAGCCGGCGTTCGATTTCGTTGGCGTCCCGGCTTCAGCCGGTCTTCGGGCCGCCCGCCCAAAAGTCGCCGGCACCCATTCAGTGACGGCCCTCCCGAAAGACCGGCTGAAGCCGGGACTC
>JAYTTY010000586.1:0-3566 GCA_043744795.1 Zavarzinella sp.
CAAGCCGGATCAACGAGTGTTGATTTGTTCACCAAGCCAAAAAACTGGCTCCGGCAACGGGGACAATGCGCCCTGAAAAGTGCGAAAGACTAGTCGGAGTGGAGCGCGGGGCTGACTGCATAAAGTTACTGGCCGCACGGGGATGCGACTGATGGTTGAAGGCCGCGCTCCACTCCGAAGCGTCGCGTCGCGGCTAAACGGGGTCCGGACGGTTGATTACTTCTCGCCATTCGGCGGGTCCACCGACACCCGCTTCGGCGCCTTCTTCTCCGGCTCGGCCGGCTTCCCCGCCTCGCCCGCGCCTTGCCCCGGATGCCCCAGCGCCCGGTAGAGCCGGAACTGGCCGCGGTTGTGGTCGCCGACGGCTTGGTAATAATCGCGGTACGCCTGATCCAACGCCCCGATGGCGGCGACGGCTTCTTGCGGGCGGAACACCAAGACGAGTTGTTCGCCGACGCGCTTCGTCTGCCCCAAGCCTTGCAGGTTCTTCTCCGCGGAGGCGACGGCGTTGGCGACGCCGTCCTCGGCCGCCTTTAATCGCTTCGCGGCCCGGTCGAGTTGGGCGTGGGCTTGCACCACTTCTGCTGTCACCGTGTCTTGCGCCCGCAGCAGTTCGAGCAAGGCCCGGCGGCTGTCGCCCTCGCGCTCGCGGACGAGGGCGCGGTTGCCGAGGCCGAGATTTTGCAACTCCCACACGGCTTGCAGGTCCACGCTGAAGCGCGAGCCGAAGTTCTTCATGTCGCCGTTGACGCCGCCGCCGAAGTACCCGCCGGCCAGGCCCGGCGTGTTCGACCCGACGCCGCGGACGGCCACGGTCGGGTAGAACGGCCGGCCCTCTTCCTGCCTCACGCGCACCAGCGCCGCCTGCACGACGGCTTGGCGCGATTCCAGTTCCGGCCGGTGCGTGAGTCCGACGGCGATGAGTTCGTCCACCGGCGTTCCCAGTTCGATCAGGCTGATGGTGAGCGACGGCTCCTCGGCCGGTTCCACCAAGGTGCCCGGTTGCAGTCGCAGCAGCCGCGTGAGGTCGGCGCTGGACACTTGCCACCGTTCATAGGCCGACTCGACGGCGACGCGGCGGCGGGCGGCCTCGGCCTTAGCCCGGTTGACTTCGACCTCGGGGGCCAAGTCCGGGGCCAGTTTCTCGACACGGGCCGACAAGTCCTCGGCCCGCCGCAGCGACTCGGCCGCCCCGGCGACTTCGCCGCGCGCCTGCTGCACGGTGTAGTACGCGGTCGCCACGGCCAGCGTGGTGTCGTTGCGCGTCGCCTGGGCGTCGGCCCGCGCCGCCTGCACGGCTTGCTTGGCGGCCAGCGGCAGGTACACGGCATCCGACAGGTTCAACACCGCCGACGGCCCGGCCCCGAGCAGGACTGATGATCGGCTGGTGGTGAACACATTGCCGACGATGTCTTGGATTTGCCCGTCGTGCCGGAAGTAGTCGGCCCCGATGTTCAGATTGGGCAGCCACAGCACGTTCGCCCGGTCGAGTTGGGCGGCGGCGATGCGCACCCGCTCGTCGGCGATCTGGATGTCGAGCGGGCTGGCGTCCGTCAGCGCCAACGCGGCCGCCAAGGTGATCGGCAACGGCGTGCCTTGGCCGTCCGCGCCGGGCACGGCCGGCAACTGGAACTCGGCCTTGGTGCGTTGGACGGGACTCGGCGCCGGCTCGTCCGCCCCGGCCGCGAACACGTCCCCGCCCGGCTTCGCCGGCGCGGGCAGCGTCACGACCAACGGCGCCGGCGAGACGGCGCGGTCGGCGACGGTGGCGCAGGCGGGCAGGCACCCCAGCCCGGCCGCGGCCAACGCCCGCGCCGCCCATCTCGCCCCGTTCGGAACCCGCATCGTGCCTTCCCGCCCCGGCAACAAGTGGTTGCGCCGTATCCCCAATATCGGCCGACGGGCGAAGTGGGCTGCATCCGGAGTGGGAAATTCGGCAGGGGTTGCCCAGGTTGCCAAGAAAAGGCAACCTCACCCCCTAACCCCCTCTCCGCGGCGGAGAGGGGGACCGGAACTTCTCCCTTTCGCCGCACTGGATTGGGGTGCGGTGTTCCCTTGTTACACCCCGAAATCCGGCACGCCGTTCGCTTCGAGTTGTTCGCCGGGTATATCATCGGTTAGCGTCGCCCGACCCCGCCCGGCCGCCCGGTTCGTCATTCCCCTGATCCCGAGACCACGACCATGTTCCACCGTTGCCTCTCCGTCCTCGCCCTGCTGACGGCCGCCGCCGCCGGGCGGGCGCTCGACCCCATCCCGTTCCTGCCGGCCGAGACGGACGCCGTCGTCACGATTCAGGCCAAGCAATTGGCCGAGAGCGAGTTGATGCAGAAGGTCGGCCCCGACTTGCTGAAGACGCTGCTGAAGTCCAGCAAGCAGGCGGCCGAGGCTTTGGAGGCGACCGGCCTCGACCCGATGAAAGACTTCGACCGCATCGTCGTCGGCATCGACGCGGACAAGACCGACCCGCCCAAGCCCTTCGCCCTCCTGGAAGGCAAGTTCGACATTAAGAAAGTGACGGCCGCCGTGGACGACTACGCGGCCAAGAATCCGACGAAGGTGTCGGCCGTTAAGGTGCTGGACAAGCCGGCGTACAAGATCACGGGGAAGAACGACAACGAGACGATGTACTCGGCCGTCATCAGCGACACGCTGCTGGTGGTCGCCCCGTCCGAGCAGGCGCTGGCCGGGGCGTTCGAGGCGGCGGCCGGCTCCCGCAAGGCCGTCATCTCGAAGGAACTGGCCGGGGTGATCGCCGGCACCAAGTCCACGGCCCCGATCTTCGTGCAGGCGTGGGTGAAGGGGAAGTTCGCCAGCTTGAACGTCCCCAACGAGCAATTGAAGCAGCGCCTGCAAGGCGTGGACTGGGCGACGGCCACCGTGACCGTCACCAAGGACATGGCCCTGAATGTCGTCATCAACACGCCGGACGCGGCCGCCGCCAAGCAACTCAGCGACCTACTGGGCGGCGTGGTGCTGCTGTTGAAGTTGCAAGCCGCCGCCGCCGCCGAGGACCAGCCGGAATTGAAGTTCCTGGTGGACCTGTTGCGCACGACGCGCGTGAATCCGAAGGACAAGACCGTCGTCGTCACCGGCGTCGTCCACGGGAGCGACATCGAAAAGGCAATGAAGGCCGAGCCGGCGGCGCCGAAGAAGAAGTGAGATCGACGCGGAGAAGAGTTTGAACCACAGAGGACACAGAGAAAGACAGGAGAAAAACAGAGACAGATGTAATCAGCAGATGAAATCCGATGCCCGCAGATCGGATCGAATGAGTTCGGATGTCCTCTGCGTCAATCAGATCGAAGTTCGCCCTCAACCGCGAACCCGGCGGCGACGAACTCGGCGACCGCCCCCTCGAACGCCGAACGCCATCGCCACTATTTCCTCGACGACGACCTGGCCGGCCGGGGCCTCCTCGGCCGGCGGTTGGCCCCGCGGTTCAGCCGGGGCCGGAACTCCCCGCCCCGCCGATGGCCCGGACGAACGAAATCGCCCGTCCTCACCCGCCAAGCGACTTGATAAGAACAGACCCGCGGAACCCGCCCTCGCGTTTTGTCGGACACGTC
>JAYTTY010000587.1:0-14052 GCA_043744795.1 Zavarzinella sp.
GCGTGAGGGTGAAGGTTTGAGCACCAACACTCTACCGCCGGCGCTCAAGCCCCGCCACTCCTTTTCAACCCGCCAAAAAGTGCGAAAGACTAGTCCGAACGCGCTCCTCTCCGCAGAGCCTCCGCGTCGCGGCTCACAAGACGCACCTTGCCAGTTGAGGGGTTCCGCTGGCGTGGCCGGATTCAGGGCGGTAAACTATCCTCATGCTCCCGCACATTCCCACCGCCCGCACTCGTCGCGACTTCCTATTCCATGCCGGCGGCGGTCTCGGCGGGTTGGCCCTCGCTTCCTTGCTCCAGCGGGAGGCGAACGCCGCCCCGGTCGTGAATCCGTTGGCCGCGAAGAAGCCGCATTTCGAGGGCAAGGCCAAGTCGGTTATCTTCATGTTCATGGTCGGCGGGCCGTCGCCGCTCGACTTGTTTGACCCAAAACCGGAACTGGAGAAGTGGCGCGGCAAGCCGTTGCCGGAGAGTCTTGGCAAGTTCCCGAGCCAGTTCACCAAGGGGGACTCGGGGCTGTTGCCCACGGCCCGCACGTTCAAGCGGCACGGCAAGAGCGGGCAGTGGGTGTCCGACTTGATGCCGCACCTCGCGGAGTGCGTGGACGACATTGCCTTCCTCAAGGCGTGCCACAGCAATTCCTCGGTCCACGCCCCGGCGATTTACGAACTGCACACCGGCCGGACGCTGGTGGGCCACCCGAGCATCGGGTCGTGGGTGACTTACGGCTTGGGCAGCGTCAGCGAAAACCTCCCCGCCTACTGCGTGATGCCGCAACCGGAGGGCGTGCCCGAAGGCGGCGCGCCATGCTGGGGGGCCGGGTATTTGCCGACGGTCAACCAAGGCACGCTGTTTCGCAAGGGGGCGAACCCCATCATCAATCTGAAGCCGCCGGCCGCAGTTGGCGGGGAACAGCACCGGCGCACGTTCGACTTGGTGAAGAAACTGAACGAGCGGCAACTCGACCCGGCCGACCCGGAACTGGCGGCCCGTATTTCCAGTTACGAACTGGCGTTCCGGATGCAGCAGGCGGCCCCGGAAGCCGTGGACCTGACCAAGGAAACGTCGACTACCCGCGACGCTTACGGCCTCAACCGCAAAGAAACCGCGGACTTCGGCACCCGCCTCTTGTTGGCGAGGCGGCTGGTCGAACGCGGCGTGCGCTTCGTGCAGGTGTACTCCGGCGGCGGGCCGCTCGTCACCCAATGGGACGCCCACGACGACATCAAGACGAATCACGAGACGATGTGCGGGCACGTCGATCAGCCCATCGCGGCGCTTCTGAAAGACCTGAAGCGCCGGGGCCTGTTGAACGAAACGCTGGTGGTGTGGTGCAGCGAGTTCGGCCGCACGCCGTTCTCGCAGGGGGGCCGCGGCCGGGACCACAACCCTTACGGCTACACCATGTGGATGGCCGGCGGCGGCGTGAAAGGGGGCCAGAGCGTCGGCTCCTTGGACGAGTTCGGGATGAAGGCAATCAAGCGCAAGACCAGCGTGAACGACTTCCACGCCACCATCCTTCACCTACTCGGGTTGGAGCACGAGAAGCTGACCTACCGGCACAACGGCCGTGACGAGCGGCTGACGGACGTGGCCGGCGAAGTCGTCGAGGAAGTGTTGGCCTGACGCCGCGCCCATAGAATATCCCTTGCTCAACCGCCCGTCACGCGAACGCTCCCCCATGTCGCCGCTCGAAGACCGCCTGCGCCTCTTACTGCAAAGCCTCATCGGGCGCGTCGGCGGGGCCATCGAATTCTGGACCGTCGCCTGCATGTCCCGCGGCGATTTCGGCGACCCCCACCAATTCGTGGACGCCCAGTGGACCGCCCTGTTCAACGACGTCCACGAAGTCCGCACGCTCCTCTCGCAACTGCCGTACGAACCGCAGCCCGTCGTCCACGAGCAACTCGCCCGGCTGATGAACCTCTGCTCGGACCTGCGCGACTTGTTCGACACGTTCCTGCGGGCGGACGAATTCAAACCCGCCCAGACGGAAGCGGCCGTCGCCCGGCTGACGCAATTGTGGAAGGAAGTCCGCTTGCGCGTCTCCCTGTTGGCCGCGACGCTCCCGCTCTCCGCCCCGCTGCCGGGGATCACACTGGAGCAAGAGGCGTACTATCAGGGAATTTTGGACGGGTTGTTTGACCGGTTTACGGCGACAAATTCTTAACCGTTGTACCGCCCGGCCAAGGCCCGGCGCATCTTCGGCGTCAGGCCCAAGTGGGGCAGGGCGAGGTGCTTGAGCCGCGGGAGGGCCGAGCTGTTGAGGAACTCGAAGGCCCCGGGGTCGTGCAGCGGGTTGTCGCTCACGTCCAAGGCCGTGACGTTGAACAGGTAGTTGGACCGGGCCAACGCCCGCGCCCCGTCATCCCCGATGCGGTTGTCGGCCAAGCGCAGCGAGCGCAGCGTAGTCGCCCCGGACCAGTTGGCCAACACCGTCGCCCCGGCGTTGCCGGCCTCGTTGTGGCCGATGTCCAGCTTCTCCAAGTTCATCAGGCCGGGGAGGGCGATCACTTCCCGCAAGCCGTCGGCGGTTAACCCATTTTCACTCAGGTCCAGTGACCGCAGATCGACGGCCCCGGTCGTCGGCGTGTCCCCGGCGTGGAAGGTGCCAACGTAGTTCAGCCCCGCCCCGAGATGCCGGAGGCTGGAAAGCGCCGGCGAGGCGCACAGCCGGGCGAAGCCGGCCCGGCTCAGTTCGTTGCGGCGCATTTCCAGCGTGGTCAGGTTCGCCATGTGGGCTGACTCGGCCAAGACGCGGACGCCGGCGTCCCGGATGGCGTTGTCGCTGAGGTCCAGCCCCGTCAGGCGGGCGAAGGCCGGCGAGCGGGCCAACCGCTGGACGCCGCGGTCGCCGATGCGGTTGCGGCCGATGTTCAGGCTCCGCAAGGCCGCGACGTGCGGGGAGGCGGCGAGGGCTTGGGTCAACTCTTCGCCCAAGTGCTGGGCGTACATGGTGATCGCCGTCAGCCGGCCGAGGAGCGGGGAGGCCATCAGCCGGATCAAGTTACTGCCCACGTCCAGAAAGCGGACGTGACGGACGGGCGCCAAGTCAAAGAGATCGGCCCCGCGGGCGAGAAACTTCCGGGTCTCGACGTTGACCGTCTCCACGAACCCCCGCCGGAACTCCGCCCACCCGGCGATGCCCTTCAACGGCTCGGACCACGGGGCGTGGAACCGGGCCAACAAGGTCGCCTCCCGGTCAAGAAGGGCCGGGCGGTTCGGGTCCGTTTGAGAAAGGCGGGCGAGGGCGCACTGGACGCGGATAAACTCGCCGCGCGGGTCGTCCCGCTCGTCGAGCCAGTCCGCGAATATCAGCCGCGGAACGTCGTCCTCCGGGGACGCGCAGACGAGTTCCACGAAGGCGGCTTCTTCGGCGGTCATGCGGTCAGCGGCCAGTGCAGGGACGAATTGAAGAAAAGATATTTCTCGCAAAGTTCGCGAAGGGGCAAAGCTCGCAAAGAAGACAATAACAATCATCCGCCACGGCCGAACGAGCCACGTCTGAATGATGATCCTGTCTGCTTTGCGAGCTTCGCCTCTTCGCGAACTTTGCGAGAAATTATGATCTCCTACGAGCCTAGCACACGAAATGTCTTCAGTCGGCCGGCGGGGTGAAATCGGCGATGTACAACTGGGAGGGTGACCGGCCGTCCGGGCTGCGGGTCCACATCACCTTTTTGGAGTCAGGGCTGAACACCGGCAAGACATCCGCGCCGGGGGCGAACGTTACGCGGGTGGTTTTGCCGGTGTCGAGGCTCATCCAGTACAGGTCGTAATTGGGCCGGGCCTTCTCGTCCGAGTGGTCGGCGGCCGTGTAGATGATGTGCTTGCCGTCCTTGTACCAATACGGCGCCCAGTACACCCACTTGTCGTTCTCGGTCAGGGCTTTTTCGCCGGTGCCGTCGGCGTTGATGACGTACAGTTGCAGCCGGTCCTTCTCCTTGCGGTCGCTGCGGAAGATGACCTTCGTGCCGTCCGGGGAGAAGAACGGGCCGCCGTTGTAACAGTTCGGCGCCTTGGTTAGTTGTCGGACGCCGGTGCCGTCCGCGCTCATGACGTACAGTTGCAGGTCGCCGCCGCGGTTGGAGCAGAACACGATCTTCTTGCCGTCCGCGGAGTACGACCCCTCGGCGTCGTACCCCTTGGCGGTGGTCAGGTTTTTCATGTTCCCGCCGTCCGGGTCGCACGCGAAGATGTCCATGTAGGCGTCGAAGTCCCACGTATATCGTCGGCGGACGCCCTTCTTCTTGTCGTCTTCGCGCTGGGCGAATTCGGCTTCTTGGTGCTTCTTGGCGTCCGGGTCCAGATGGCTGGACGCGAAGATGATCTTCTTGCCGTCCGGCGAAAAGTACGAGCACGTCGTCCGGCCGACGCCGGGGCTGACGCGGGTGGCCTTCCCGGTGGCGAGGTCCTGCGTGAAGATTTGGTAGAACGGATTGCCGGAGTCTTTCACCTCGGCTTGGTAGATGATCGTCATGCCGTCCGGGGAAAAGTACCCCTCCCCCGCCCGGGCGTAGTCAGCGGTGACGGCCTTGATGTCTTTCAGGTACTTGGCCTCATCGGCTTGGTACGTCGGCGGCTCGGCGGCGACCGTCAGGGCCAGCAGCAGCGGAATCATGCGGGAACCTCTTGAAACTCACGGGGGAAAGATGGACACTTTCACCAATCACTTCCCTTCATCATAAGCGCCGGGGGTTCGAATGGTCTTTGCTCAAATCGATGACGTGGTCAACAAGGTCAAGGCGGACAGCAACCTCATCATTTACGCCGCCGCCGGCCTCGGCGCGTTGGTCGTGCTGTTCGTGCTGTTCAAAATTCTCACGGGGAAGAAGAAGCGCCCGAACCTGGAAAAGGGGATGGGTGAAAATCTCGCTGATTACCCGCCCGCCCCGGGCGTCGGCCCCAAGCAATTGCACGTCAACGGCGTGCCCGTGCGCATTCGGCTGGTGGTGATCGCCCCGGCCGGGAACCAAAAGCTCGTGACCGCGGATGACGCCAAAGAAATCCTAGACGACGTACACCGCGGCCTCGGCGGCCTGCTGAAAGGCGACCGGCCCCGCGTGAAGGTGTGGCCCCCGCAGTTGACGCTGCCCGGCTTCGCCCCGACGTTTCACCGTTTGGTGAAGGTTCCGGACGCCGGCAAGAAGACCTCACGCTGGGTGAAACTCGCCGGCGTCGCCCGCGTCGGCGGCAAGCCGGTCCTGCTCGGGCTGGCCGTCTTGGCCGACGAGCCGTGCAAGATCGGCGAACTGAAACTCGACCACATGGATTGGGCCGAGACGCTGCAAGTGGTGGGGACAGCGTGAGTCGGATGACCGATTAAAGCGACATCATTAGCGGGAGAAAACTTATGGCGTTTCAGCAATTCATTTTCCCGCAGGTCGTCCGCGACCTCGGTCTGACCGTGGCGAGCGCCGACCTTTACCATGCCATCCCGCCGGCGATGTTGAGGCCGGAATTTTTGGAAAATTTGGCTGACGAAGCGGGCTTCGCCGGTATTCTCCACACGGAAAAGGCCCGGTCGGAATTCATCATTGCCCCTGTTCTGTGGGAACTGCGGCGCAGACACCCCGGAAAGTTCGGGCTGTTTTCCGGCGTCGAACTGGACGCGGATTCCAGCCGCGGCCTGAACGGCGTGTGCGATTTCCTGCTGACGCGGTCGCCGCAGCAATACCTCGTCGAAGGGCCGTTGCTGAGCATCGTCGAGGTCAAGAACGACAACACCAAAAACGGCTTGGGCCAGTGCATCGCGTCGATGGTGGCAGCCCAAGTCGTCAATCAAACCAGGGGCGAGCCGGCGGGAAACGTCATCTACGGCGTCGTCACGACTGGGACGCTGTGGAAATTTCTGCGGCTCTCGGACACCACGGTCACGATTGATGAGGTGGAGTACGCCATCAACGACGCCGCGAAAATCATGGGCATTCTGGACGACATCGTAGCCCCGTGACGGCACGCCGCCGGAGTAATCCTCCGCGTATGGCCACCTGAAATTAGCCGTTCTTTCGCCGTTGTAAGATCATTGTCACGCTTCCGTACACCGGCCCGGCGAGGGCGCGCAAGTCGTGTTCGATATCTTCGGCGCAACCCAACTTGCTTGTCCAGCGGCCGGTTTCAAGTTGTCGGCACATGTGCGTGGCGCGGTCGCCGACCGCCATCACCGCCAATTTTTCAAAGTCTGTGTTCAGCGCCTCATCCGCAGTCGGGAAATAGCCGAATGTCTCGAAGGCGATTTGAAAAGCCGACACGGTTTCCTCTCGCGGCGCATTTTCGGGCCAATATCCTTCTCCCATCACGTCGGGCCACCACCACCGATCATCCTCTCCGGCCGCCCATGCGATGCAGTTGTAAACGTCGGTCGGCCGACTGGTGACGGCGTGGCCTGACGCGACCAGCCCGGGAAATGCGGCCTCAAGCGGCGTCACGCGATCCACCCCGCTTCTCGCCCCCATTCCAGCCAAGCGTCGGCTGTCGCCGCAAGCCGACCTTGGGCTTCCGGCGGGACGGGGTTTTCGCCGGACAGGGCTTTGAGGGCCCACGACCAGTGGCCCGGCCGTTGGCGCAGGTCCGCGAGGATGAATGGGATTACCTGCGGGCCGAGGCCAATGATCCGTTGGTAGGCAGGGTGCGTGGCGAGTTGCGTCGTCGAGGATAGGAACTGCGTCTCGGCCCGCCACTGCCGGACGAGTTGGTCAAACAGCGCCGCGAGTTGGACCGGCGGGGGAAATAGTGTGGCCGACATGACCGGTTCCTCTCTTTCAAAAGACAGTATACCCATCACCCCTTCAGCGACTTGTCCCCGATGTCCGTGCGGTAATGGGCGCCCTTGAAGGTGATCTTCGCCACGGCCTCGTAGGCCCGCTTCTTGGCGAGCGCCAGCGTGTCGCCGAGGGCGGTGACGCCCAGCACGCGGCCGCCGTCCGTCACCACGCGGCCGTCCTCCCGCTTCGTGCCGGCGTGGAACACCTTTACTTCCGGCAATTTGGCCGCCTCTTCGAGGCCGGCGATGGGCTTGCCGGTCTCGTACTTGCCGGGGTAGCCGCCGGCGGCCATCACGACGCACACGGCCGGGCGCGGGTCCCACACCACTTGGGCCTCCGTGAGGTCGCCGAGCTTCTCGTCCACGACGGCTTCGAGCAAGTCCAGCAAGTCGCTCTTGAGGCGGATCATCAGCGGCTGGGTTTCCGGGTCGCCGAAGCGGGCGTTGAACTCCAGCACGCGCGGGCCTTGGTTCGTGAGCATGATGCCGGCGTACAGCAGGCCGCTGAACGGGTAGCGCGCCCGCTTCATTGTGTGGACGACGGGGACGAACACTTCGCTCTCGATTTTGCCCATCAGTTCCGGCGTCGCCTTCACGGCCGGGCAGTACGCCCCCATGCCGCCGGTGTTCGGCCCCTTGTCGTTGTCGAAGACGGCCTTGTGGTCCTGGGAGCCGGGCAGCGGCAGGATCGCCCGGCCGCTGACGAGGGCCAGCACGCTGAGTTCCTCGCCGTCCAGCCGCTTCTCGATGACGATCTGCCGGCCGGCCGGCGCGCCGAACTCCTCGTGGATCATCACGCGCTCGATGGCCTTCTTGGCGTCGTCGGCCGTGCTGCACACGATCACGCCCTTGCCGGCCGCGAGGCCGTCGGCCTTCACGACCACGGGGAACTCGCGCGACTCCACCCAATACTTGGCCGGCTCCGGGTGGTCGAAAATCTTAAACTCGGCGGTGGGCACGTTCGCGTGCCGCATGAGCTGCTTCGAGAAGACCTTGCTCCCCTCGATGCGGGCGGCCGCCTTGTTCGGGCCGAAGACGCGCAGGCCCTCTTTCTGGAAGGCGTCCACGATGCCGAGGGTCAGCGGCTCTTCCGGGCCGACGACGGTGAGGCCGATTTGCTCCTTCTTGGCGAACCGCACCAGCTTGTCGATGTCGTTCACGTCGATGGCGACGTTCTCGCCGTCGATGGCCGTGCCGGCGTTGCCGGGGGCGCAAAACACCTTCGTCACGCGGGGGGACTGGCTGAGTTTCCACACGATGGCGTGTTCCCGGCCGCCCTTCCCGATCACGAGCACTTTCATTTCGGTCCCACCGGCGTGCAAAGATTCACGACTCCGGTTAGTATATGGCCGGAGCCCGGCGGGGCGGGACGGCAAAATCACCGCTCGGCCCACGAAATGTTGGTCATGTGCATCCAGCAAGATTTCTTGGGCCGGCCGGACTCCGCTTCCGCGATGGTCATGGCCGGGATTAAACGGATGACCGTCTCCCCCGGCGGGACTTCGACCACTCGGACGATGGCCGCCCCTTCCGGCGGGACGGGGACAAGTTCGTGGTGGTCGCCGTGCGAGACGCGAAGCCAGCGTGTCTCGGTCGCGTCGTCCGCGTGTGTCATCGTCACGGTGAACCGCAATTCCAGACGGCGAGTCTCGGGCAAGCCGTTGGACACCCGCACATCGGCGGGCGTTCCGAAGTCCCGCTGCACGTCCGCCGGGTTCTCCGGCGTAATGTCCTTGAGGAAACCGGTTCGGCACACGGGGACGAGCGGGTGTCGCAGCCGGGCTTTGGTCCTTGACCATTCGTTGGCGGGCGTCTGTGCCTTTAACCGTTCACGAACGATGCGGAGGTCATAAAAGGCGAATTGCTGATCCGGACTGACGATTGGCCGCACTCCCGTGGCTGCTTCCGCCGCCTCCTCGATCTTCTTCCCTTGGTCCGTGTACCCCGGCCGGTAGACCAGCAGTCCGTGGGCTTCCATGCGGGCCAAGTGTTCGGTCATCTCGGCCGGCGGCTTGGCCGACATCGTCATGCACCACGCGACATTGGGTTCCCCCCGCAGGGCGCCGTAGCTGAACGTGAGTGACTTCGTGTGCAGGTACGGCCGGAAGTGGTCGTACCCGATCAGTGGCTCGGTTGGGCACTCCGGGTAGTAGCGGTATCCCAAAATGAACACGAAATCGCCGGGCGAGGCTTGGGCTTCCAGCCGCGGGAAGAACTCACGGTCTGATTCGTAATGGGCCGCATTCTCTGCGTAGCGCCGGGTGACGGCCCGCGGCGTTTGGTCGATCAGGGCCGCCGCGGTGACGACGACGGCCCCGGCCGTGAAGGCAACTCGCCCCCGGAAGGAAGCGAGCCGGCGCCAATAGGTGTCCGCGAGAGCCCCGAGCGCGAGCAAGGACACGAACGCGAGAAAGACGCTTATGCGGTTGTACCCGCGCACCCACGGTTGCATCCCCGCGAAATACTGCCCCCAGTTGATGGCTGACGCGAACCCGCCGACCGCGGCCAGCAGGACGATTACTAGCGCCAAGACGGCCAATAAGTCGGTCGGGGTCTCGGGCGCTCCCGTTCGGCGAAACACGGCGCGGGCCAAAAGAAATAACAAGCCGACCGAGCCGACGACGCCTAGCGCGGCCGTCTCGTTCTCGTTGACCAACGGGGACGACGCTTGGTACATCGCCCGGAACTTGGCCAGCGCGGGGACTTGGTGGCCGGGGACTGGCAAGATCAATTGGGCAATCTTCAGGCCGTACTCCTCCGCCTCGGCGGGGTTCCGCGTCGGCGCGTCCGGGTTGTGGGGGGCCGTCCGTGCATATCGAATCTCCGGAAGCATCGTTAGGAGCAGCGTCCCCGCCGCAACGGCGCCCCAAATGACAGAATGAACAAAGGGACTCCATCGACGGTCGTTCCGTGCCCCGTAAATTCCGGCCGTGAGCATTAACACTGCGGCGAAAAAAGCGTAATAGCCGTGCCCGCGGCCGGTGAGGACGGCCAGCCCGTAGTAGACGGGCAGCCCGCGGCGTCCGGCGTTTGGCGCCCGCCACCGAAGGCACGCGAATACGGACCACGGGACAATGAAGTAGGCGGCCAGGAAGACGTGTTCGCACCGCTCCATGTGGAAGCGCAGAATGTGGTAGGGCAGGAAGTCGTACAGCACGGCGACAGGCGCCGCCGCCACGCGAGACAGGCCCAACAAGCGGGCGACGGCGAACGCGCTCAGGGCTACGAGCGGAAAGGAGATCCAGTAAAACCAGTTCAGCGCCCACGCCGGGTCGGGGTTCAGCCAAGTCAAGAGACGGAGCACTTGCCAATTCAGCCAGCCGTCGGACGTGGGGAAGCCGCGCCAGTCGGTCCCGAGCGGCTGGCCCACCCGCGAGTTGTGCAGGTAACTCCCCTCCTCGATCATCGTCTCGACCCACGCGAGGTAGACGACGGAGTCGTTGGCGTAGGCCCGCGGGACGTTCGCGGGGAGTAGCCACTGCTTGGTGATGACGGCGAACAAAGACGAGCAGACGAGGGCGACGAAAAGGGCGGCCGCCGCGTCCCGCTTCCAAGACCATTTCGGCGCGGGCGGGGCGGGGGCGTCCATGTGCTGAGTGATCCGGGCCGGCCGGGGCGGGTCAACCGACCAGTTCGCGGACGGGGGACGTGTCGTCCAGAAGCGTCTGCGGCCGGCCGTTGAAGTCGGTCAGCATGGCCGCCGTGTCCACGCCCAAGACGCCGTAGATTGTGGCCATCACGTTTTGGAACGTGATCGACCCGCTCTTGCTGCGCTCGGCCCGCGAGTCGGTCTCGCCGATCACTTGGCCCATGTTCAGCCCGCCGCCGGCGAACAGCATCGCCCCGGCCTCGGCCCAGTGTTCCCGGCCGGGGCCGGGGTAGGAGAGCTTCGGTGTCCGCCCGAACTCGCCGAGGACACACACAAGCACGTCCTTGTCCAAGCCACGCTCCTTCAGGTCGTTTATCAGGGCGCAAATGCTCTGGTCCAAGACCGGGAAGACGTGCTTGTAGGAGTCGAAAATCTGCTGGTCCGCCCCGCTGTGGTGGTCCCACGAGCCGACGCTGAAGGTGACCACCCGCACGCCGGCCTCGACCAGTCGGCGGGCTTGAACGAACGGCTTGGCGTCCCAGTCGTACAGGAGTTTGGCGACGGCCTGGTGCGAAAACTTGCCGGCCTTGTGCCCGTAGTCGGCCAGCACCTTCGCCGGCTCCTTGCTCACGTCGAATGCTTCCCGCACCTTGGGGGACATCACCATGTCCAACGCCCGCGCTTGGAAGCGGTCCAGCCCTGCCACCGCCCCGGAAGCGTCGATATCCCGCCGCAAAGTGTCGAAGGCCGTGAGCAGCGACTGGCGGTCGCCGAGCCGGGCCGTGTCCTTCACGGGTTTCAGGTTGTCCACCGCCTCGCCGAACGGCCGGAACGGGCCGTGGGCCGCCCCGGCATAGTGTGGCTTCTCGAAGTCGAACACGTCCGACCCGCCGCCCTCGCCCAAACTGACGTAAGCCGGCAGGGGCGAATCTTCGCCGAGCAATTTGCTGACAACCGACCCGAACGCCGGCCGCTTGCCGGACCCGCGCGGCAGCCCGGAATACACTTCGCTCAGGTAGTGGTCGTTCTCGACCGACCGGACGCCGCGCAGCAGCGACATGCGGTCCATCATCGCGGCCTGCTTGGGGAACAGTTCGCAAATGTCGATGCCGGGCACTTTGGTCTTCATCGGCTTGAAGACGCCGCGGAACTCGGCCGGGGCACCCGGCTTCAAGTCCCAACTGTCGATGTGCGACAGCCCGCCGGACAGCACGACATAGATGACTGACTTGGGCCGCTTGACGGGTTCGGTTGCCTGTGCCTCACTGCGGAGCACGTCGGCCAGCGTCAGCCCCGCGACGCCCAGCCCGCCGACGCGCATGAATTGCCGGCGGGAGACGCCGTCACAAAATCGGTGGCCCCGGCCACGGATCGTCAGCATGAAAGACCTCGGCGGGAAAGGAAGTCAGGCGGGTAAGATTGATTGTCCCGCATTCGGCCGGGGTGTCAAGCTGCTTAATCAGAACAGCACCGGCTTGCCCAATTTCCGCCGGATCACGGAGAACTGGCCGCTGTGCATGGTCGTGTGGTCGGACACCATAAGGAACATTTTGCCCAAGGTCGGGGCGAAGTCCTTGTACTTCCCGGTGCAGGGGCGGTCGAGGTCGGCGTCGGTTAAGGTGTTGAGGGCGGCGACGGTGGCCGCGCGCACGGCATTGAAGAGATTCAGGTACTCGTCCTTGGTGAGGAACCCTTCCGGCCCCTCCTGTTTGGCCCCGGTTGATCCGCCGTGCAGGTCGGCGAAACCGGGCGGCAGGGACGGGTATTTGGCGTCGGGCAGTTCGCTGGAAATCAGACCCACGTCCCCGCCGATCACGTTGCCGACCTGCCACGCGGCGTGGTTGGCGCCGGGCACGGGCCGGACCAGCATGTCGGCGTCGGTGAAGTCGCTCAGGAACCAGTTGAGCGTTTTCTGGGTGCTTTCGAGGGCAATTTGGATGGCTTCGCGTCCGGTCATCGGGATCGACTCCTTGGCATGGGTCTGGGCGTCGGGCGTATTCTAAGACGGCTTTCGCCATTTGATGAGGCGGACGGAAGACGCGGGCAAGTCTACAGAGACCTCGCCGGCCGTGACGCCAAAACCCACTTGCTCCAAATCTCGCTTGTCGTCCACGCCGAGGATTTCGTATTTGGCCCGCCCTTCCCACGGCGGTTGACGGAGCTTCACCGTCACCGGCCCGCCTTCCCCGGCGTAGCGGGCCAACAACACGCGGACGGCCGACTTGTCGGCCTCAGCCGCCGCGAGGGCGGTCACGCCGTTCGAGGGCGGGCCGGCGAGGGGTACGCGCGGGAGGCCGACGAACTCTTTGAACGCCCGGAAGGCGTGGTAGGTTTTCAGCGGCAAGCCGTGGACGGAGAAGAGGCCCATGCCTTGCGCCTCGGCCGAGAAATAATTCGCCATGTCGAGCGGCGTGTCCTGCAGCAGCGTCAGGGCCGCCGCGACGAACGCGGCCCCCTCCGTGCCGGCCAGGCGGTCGTGCCAGCGATGGCGGGCCGTCGCCTCCTTGCTCATCATGCCGGACCAATCGCCGCCGGGCAGGTAGTTCCACTCGTTGAGATGGCTCTCGGCGGCCTTGAACCCGGCGGCGTCGAGGACGCGCCTCATGCCAATCGCCCGGCGGGCCAACTCCGTGGGGTCGCCGGTGTAACAGTGCCACGAGAGGAAGTCGAGCGGCAGCTTTTCGTCCCGGCACTTCGTTAGGAACGCTTTCAGGAACGGCGTCGGCTCGATCCGGTCGCCGTCGAGAGTCCCACTGTTGCCGAGGCCCGGCCCGCCGATTAAGAGTTTTGGGAACCGCGATTTCAGGGCCTTGGCGGTCACGGCATAAATGCGGAAGTATTCGTCGTCCGTGCCAGTCCAACAGGAGGGGCGGTTGTCCGGCTCGTTCCAGATTTCCCAATAGCGGATGGGGTACTTAAACCCGTTGGCCCAGCCCTCGGTGTAGTGTCGGACGATGCCGACGCACGCGGCCGCCCACCGCTCCGGGTCCTTCGGCGGCCGGGAGCGCCGCTTGGCCTTCTGGTGTTCGATGCTCTCGCCCAAGCGGTAAATGATGTTCGAGCCGCTGTCGAGGATGGCCTTCACGAACTCGTCGGTGCGTTCGAAGTCGTAGCTCTCCGGCTTGGCCGGGTCGGCCGCCGCGTCCGGGAAGACGGCGTGCATGTCCACGACATCCGGAATGGGCCAGTGACAGTCGTGCAGGCGGGCCGTTGAAAACTTGGCGTCTTTCCACTTCGCGGACAGGTCGAGAATCCCCCCGGCCGCCAACGGCCCGCCGTTGACGCCGTGCAGGGGCCGAACCGCATTGCCGAGTTTGCCAGCGTCGAAGACAATTTCCGTCGGGGCGGCGGTCGCACTGTTCAGGGCGATTGCGGAGGGCGGGAGGGCGAGCAGAAAACGGCGACGGTCCACGGCAGGCTCCGGAAAGTCCGAGCGGATAGTTTATGGCGTGCCTCGCGCGGGCCCGTTCGTGTGCGCACAATTCGGGTTACTGGGTGCTTGCGTCCTGCATTTGGCTCTGGTACGATCACTCCCCCACGGCAGACTTCTCCCCTTTGCAGGATTGACCCCATGAGATTCATCGCGTTGCTGCTCGCCCTGTCGGCCGTCGGCTTGGGCGTGGCCCAAGAGAAAAAAGAAGCCCCGGACGTCAAGCCGCGCGTGGGTAAGAGTGAGACGGTCAAGCTGTTCGACGGCAAGA
>JAYTTY010000588.1:0-13998 GCA_043744795.1 Zavarzinella sp.
GGAGCGCGTCCCGCGACTGGGACTGAAGTGCGTGGGTCGCGGATACCGGTGACGGTCGCCGGACGCGCTCCTCTCCGCAAAGCCTCCGCGTCGCGGCTCACAAGACGGCCGTCACTTTGCCGACTCCGGACGTGCTCCTCTCCGCAAAGCCTCCGCGTCGCGGCTCACAAGGGGAGGGGAAGCCGATGAAAATGGCCGCCGGCCTTGGTCTTCCGGCCCGAAGGGCCGATGCCGCTTCATCGAGTGCCGCGACTACATTGAAGACACCGCCATCATGCGTGGCCGCCCGCGCCACAGTAGAACAGAAGCCCCCATGCTCGTCTCCGTCGGCACAGACACTTACGGCCGGGTGAAAACAGTCGGCAACACGGCGATTGTCACCAAGTTCTTCGCGGTGGGCGGGTTCCCGCTCGGTGCCGTCACGTCGTATTACCTCGTCGGCAAGCGGAAATTCCCCGCGGACAAGCCGCCGCTGGCGGACATTCGGCAACTCGGGCCGGTCGAGGCGGTCCCGCTGCGGCGCATCGACGCGGCGTCCGAGCGGATGGCCCTCATCCGCGGCTGCCTCGGCGTGCTGGTCTTGGTGGGGGCCTTGTTCAGCGGCTTCCCGTTGATGATCCTGTGGCTCGACCCGAAACCCGCGCGCCCGAGGGGCGAATTCCGAACGGTCGTGGTGACGGGCGCGGTCGTCACCCTCGCCGTCGGCTGTCTGGGCGGGTTGGCCACTTACGCCCGCGGCTCTGCGCCGCCGCGGGAGGCGACCATCCGCCGGCGGTGCGGCGAGTTGCTGGGCATCTGCATCGACCCGGCGGCCGTCACGGAAGACTCGGCCCGGTGGATTTATGACTTCGTCACGCAGGACGGGCAACCCGGCGCCGACGTGCGGCTGAACCTCCTCCGCGAACTGGTCACCATTCGCTGCCTCCTCGCCCGCAACAGGCCGCAGACGACCGAGGAAGCGGCCACCGACAAGTTGCTTGAGCGGTTGGATCAACTCGACGCCGACGAGGGCCTCACTGCAACCGGATAGTTCGGCGGTCTCCCGCCCGCTATCCCGAATCCCTCCGATTGCCCTGATTTCGTCAAATCGGTCGCGCGCAATGGCAGAGATGTTGGCAGACCTTCACAATTGGCCCCCGCGGCCCGCTCCAATCGACAGTTTCGCCACGGCGATGTCCCCGCCGAAGCACGCGGCCACGTCGGGCCGCGCTCCGCGTGGCGTCGCGGCCACCATTCGGCGCGGAAGCCGATGAATGTGGCGCCCGGCGGTTGCCGCCAGACGACAGTCCGTCACCAGTGAATGATGGTGTGCCGCAAGTGCGGCGAGTTTCGCAGGGCGGCCTTGCCCGTGTCGGTGAGGTGCTCTTCCGAGATGTACAAGTCGGTGAGTGTTTTGAGGGCCTCGCAATTGGCGAGGGCGTCGGCCCCGGCGTTTGTGATGCGGTTGCCCCAGAGGTTAAGCGAGTCGAGGCGGCCGAGGTGGGGGGAGTCGAGCAGGGCGTGGAGGCCGGCGTGCGAGGCGCCGACTTGAGCCAACGTTAATTCACGGAGTCGAACGAGTGCCGGCCAGGAGGCCAACGCACGCAGGCCATGATCGTCCAGCGGATTCCGGCTTAACGACAAGGCTTCCAACGCGGCCGGTTGCCAAGACGCAAGGAAGCGCAAGCAATCACCGCGAATCCCGTTCTCATCCATGTTCAACTGACGCAACTCCGTCCAATTGGCGGCGCGCACGAGTTGCAACAATCCGTCTTCCGTAGTGAAGTTTTGGGCGAGATTGAGTTTCCGGACACGCCAGTCGGGGATTTCGCTCAAGCAGTGGGTTCCCCACCCGCCCATCCTGTTGTACGACAAGTCCAGTTCCGCCGTGCCGGCGATGAGCGGGGACCGCGACAGGGCTTGGATGGTTGTGCCGAACAGCCCGCATTCGGCCATGTTGAGTCGCGTCAGGTTCGGCAAGTCGCAATCGTCCAGATTGCCGTGCCGGTCGTTCAGATTTGAGTTGTCGCCGACGTCCAGCGTCTGTACTTGAGTCGCATACTTCGAGGCCGCCAGAGCGGCGAGACCGGCGGCCCCGGCGTGGACGCGCGCGAGTCGCAAGGCGGTCACACTCGCTAGCCCCGGCCACGCGGCGAGAGACTCCAGGCCCGCGTCGCCAAAGTCATTGTCGCTTAAATCCAAGGCCTCAAGCGGTCTTTCGGAGTCATGCATCAAGAATGTCCGAAGTGCGTCGGCCGACACGTCCATCCGGCTCAACGCAAGTCGTCGCAATGCCGGCAGGACGTTCTTTCCGTTCAACCGGCGCAGAATTTGGTCCCCGTAACGAGCCGGCCCGGAAAAGGCGAGTGATTCCACGGCCGTTAAGTTTCGGCTGCCGAGCAGATTTCGCAAATCCTCCCACGACGTTCCCCAAAGTCCGAGTCGTAGTGTGCGCAGTTGATTCCGCCACCGGGCCTTGCTAAAGATGCGCGCCTGTCCACTCGATAGGCTGTCGCCGACTTGCATAAATTCCAAGAGGCGGGGCAGTCGATGGTCGTGGCAAATCTCCTCGACCACTTCCCGATCAATCAGCGCTGATTCGACTGTCAAACTCGTCAGATTGCGAAATGTGACTTCGCCGTCAACGCGCTTCCGCGCCGGCGACCAAGCGCCGGGGGAATCGAGTCGAACCAGTTGCGTCATCGCCGGGTGTTCGTGGATCAGGGTATGAGCGACGGGAAAGGGAATTTTCGCCAACGACACCGCCCCGAACCACGGGCAGTCCCGCAACTCGTCCAGCTTCCGCTCGACCGTCTCGGCCACCGGCCGTAAGCACAGCCACCCGTGGTCGCACCCGTTCAACGGTTGCCACCGCTCTTGCGCCCGCGTCGGCAGGGGGACCATGCACCCGTCGCCGGCCATGCTCTCGCGCAGGCAGCGGGCGACGTCGTCTTCGCCGTGGTCTTCGAGCCAGTCGGTGAGGATGAGGCGCGGGGCGAGGTCGAGGGGGCTTTCCTTGCACGCCGTCAGGAGGGCCAGGCCCTCGGGGTCGCGGGTGCAGTCGGGCAACACGGCAATCTCCCAAGGTCGGGCCAACAATACGTTGGAAGGGCCCTTGCCGGTTTTCGGCCTGAAGGGCCGTTTAACATAGCCCAGCCCGCAAGGGCTGGGAACACGGACACATCAACGGCCGCGGTCTGAAGGACCGCTTAATATTGGAGGTCCGCGATGGCCGACGCTTTAATCGGTCCTTCAGACCGAAAACCACTTGCATGCGCTATCCCAGCCCTTGCGGGCTGGGCTATGTTAAACGGCCCTTCAGGCCGAAAACCCCCACTGACCACTTTTCAAAGCTTAAACGCTTCCTTCAAGCACTCCAGCGCTTCTTCGCCGCGGTCGGCGTCCACGACGACGCTGACGCACACTTCGGACGTGTTAATCATCGCGATGTTGATGCCGCGCTTGGCCAGCGCGCCGAACATGGTGCGGGCGACGCCGGTGTGCGTCCGCATGCCGACGCCGGTGACATAGAGAATCGCGATGTCGCTCTCGCCGGCGACGCGGGCGGCCGGGTCGATCTCGCGGGCCACGTCTTGGGTCCGCTTCAAGGCCCGCGTTAAATCCGTTTTCGGGGCGGTGAAGGAAAGTTCGGCCCGGCCGGGGCTGGTGATGTTCTGCACGATCATGTCCACCAGGATGTGCCCGGTGGCCACCGAGTTGAACACGCGGGAGCAGTTGCCGGGCCGGTCCGGCAGGTCGAAGGCGGTGACGCGGCCGTAGTTCGTGTCCAACTTCACGCCGCTGATGACGATGTCTTCCATGCCGGCCAGCCGGCTGATCGCCTGGGCCAAGTCCCCGGCCGCGTCCTGGCGGATGATCGTCTTCTGCTGGTACTCGCTCGGCGCCCCGGTCCCCTCGCCGGCGCCGGGCCGCGGCTTCTCCAACGTGAACGCCGCGTGGACGGCCTTCAGCGCCCGCACGCCGTCGGCCTTGTCCACCAGCACGGAAATCTTGATGTCCCCGGTGGTGATCATTTTCATGTTCACCCCCTCGGCGGTCAGGGCGGCGAACATCTTCTCGGCCACGCCCGTGCGCGTCCGCATGCCGGCGCCGACGACGGACACTTTGCACACGTCCTCCGACGGGCCGACGCTGCCGCCGAGTTCCGACACGATGGGCTGCATGGCAGCGACGGTCGCGTTCAAGTCGTTCCGCAGGACGGTGAAGCCGATGCGGGCCTTGCCGTCCCGGCCGACGCTCTGGGCGATCATGTCCACCGCGATGTTCCCGGCCGCGATGGCCTCGAAAATCCGGTGGCTCACCCCCGGGCGGTCGGGCAGGTTCTCCAGGAAGACGCGGACTTCGTCCTTGGCCAGGGCCGCCCCGCACACGGGGAAGCCGGCCATCCACGCGGCCTCCGGCATGATCCACGTCCCCTCGGCGTCCGAGGCCGAGTTGCGGACCATCAGCGGCACGTCGTACTTCTTGGCGAACTCGATGGACCGCGAGTGCATCACGCCGGCGCCCATGCTGGCGAGTTCCAGCATCTCGTCGTAGCTGATCTGGTCCATCTTGCGCGCTTCGGGGACGATGCGCGGGTCGGTCGTGTACACGCCGTCCACGTCCGTATAAATCTCGCACTCGACGCGGTCAACGCCGGACAACTTCAGGGCCGCCGCGAGGGCGACGGCCGTCGTGTCCGACCCGCCGCGGCCGAGCGTGGTGATGTTGTGCTTCTCGTCCACGCCCTGGAAGCCGGCGACGATGATGATGTTGCCGGCGTCGAGGGCCTGCCGCATGCGCTCGGTGGAGATTTCCTTGATGCGGGCCTTGGTGTGCGTCGAGTCGGTGCGGATGCCGACCTGCACGCCGGTGAAGCTGACGGCCTGCTCCCCGAGTTGCTGGATGGCCATGGCCATCAGGGCGATGGAGATTTGCTCCCCGGTGGCGAGGAGCATGTCCATCTCGCGGGCCGGCGGGTTCTCGCTGATCTCGTGGGCGAGGTCGATCAGGTCGTCGGTGGTGTCCCCGCGGGCGCTGACGACGACGACGACTTGGTTGCCGGCCTGCTTCGCCCGGATGGCCCGGCGGGCCGCCCGCATGACGCGCTCCGCGTTGGCCACGCTGCTGCCGCCGAACTTCTGCACCACGACGGACATGAGACACATACTCCGAAAGCGAAGGAGAGGGCACGGAAAGGGGTTTAGTTTATGGACGGCGGAAACGGGGGACGCCGAGTTTTAAGTTCCGGTACACTGGACGGACAGACGCCTCCGTTGCGGACGCCGCCGATGGACCACGACCAGCGGTTCAAGAAACTGATCCGCGACTTCTTCGCGGAATTCTTCGCCCTCTTCTTCGCGGAGTGGCTCGACCTGTTCGACCTGTCCGCGGTCACGTGGCTCGAACAGGAAATCGCGCCGGAGCCGGCCGGCACGCGGAATGTCCTCGACTTGGTCGCCCGCGTCCGCTGCCGCCGGCCCCTGCCGGGGTGGCACGACGACGCCGCGACGGAGTGCCTGCTCGTTGTGCTGATCGAGATCGAGTCCGCGGACAGCACCACGTCCATCCGCGCCCGACTGCCGCGGTATGCGTGGACCCTGCGGTCAAAGCTGGACCTGCCGGTGCTGCCGGTCGTGCTCTTCCTGAAGGTGGGCCTGGACGGAATCGGCGTCGAGACGCACGAGCGGCGGATCGGAACACTTGTCGCGGAGCGGATGGACTTCTTGTACGTCGGCCTGCCGGCCTTGGACGCGGTACAATACTTGGAAGGCGACAACTGGCTCGGCGTGGCCCTGTCGGCCCTCATGCGCATCCCGCGCGACCGCGTCGCGTGGCTCGGGGCCGAGGCGCTGCGGCGGCTGCAACTGGCGCCGCTGACCGACCAACAGAAACACGACCTTTGGGAGTGCGTCGAGGCGTACTTGCCGCTCAACGACGAACAGTGGCGGGAGTTGGAAGGGTTACTCAAGACCGAAACATTTTCGGAGGTGAAAGCCGTGAACGTCACGACATACGAAAAAGGGCTGATGAAAGGCGAAGCAGTCGGCATCCAAAAGGGGCGTGAAGAGGGCAAAATGGAGGGGCGCATCGAAAATTTACTCGGATTGATCGAACTCAAATTCGGCCCCCTCGACCCGGCGGTGGCCGAAAAAATTACGTCTTCATTGGCTTCGCGGGCACAGTTGCAAGCCGTACAGAAAAAGTTTCTGGACGCCTCCTCACTAGGCGATTTTTTGCGAAGCCTCGACCAAGACTAACTCGCCGTCATCCCATGCTCCCCCGCATCCTTGAACCCGAATACATGGACACGGCCGCCGACGCGGCCGACTACGACTCCATGGACCACGCCGGGGTCAACCGCGCGTTCGCGGCCGACTACCGGGCCGCGTGGGACGGGCGGTCGCCCATCATTGACGTCGGTACGGGGACGGCCCAGATTCCCGTGGAGTTTTGCCGGCAATCGGCGGTCGGTGACGTGATCGCCGTGGACGCCGCGGCGGAGATGCTGACCCTCGCCGGGCGAAACATTGCGGCGGCCGGGTTCGCGGCGCGGGTCACGTGCCGGCAAGCCGACGCCAAGGGGATGCCGTTCGCGGCCGGGTCGGCGGCGGCGGTCATGTCCAACAGCATCATTCACCACATCCCGGACCCGCGCCGCGTGTTCCGCGAGATCAAGCGCATTGCCGCGCCGGGGGCGACGATCTTCGTGCGCGACTTGCTGCGGCCGAAGGACACGGACGAACTCAACGGCCTCGTTCAAACATACGCCGGCCGTGAGAACGCCCACCAGCAGCGCATGTTCGCCGAGTCGCTGCACGCGGCGCTGACGTTGGACGAAGTGCGGGAAATGATCGCCGAGTTGGGCTTCGACCCCGCGGGGGTGACGCGGACCACCGACCGGCATTGGACGTGGCGCGTGCCGGGGAGCCAACCGTGAACAGCGCCGCCGGTTTCTTCGCCCGCGTCGGCGAGTTCACGCGGTTCGCCGGGGAGGCGTCGGCGGCCGCCGTCGGCAGTCTGCGCCAGCCGGGGGCGGTGCTGCAACAGCTTTATGCCGTCTTCATCGGGGCGCTGCCGCTCGGCGTCGTCACCGGCGTCGCCCTCGGGGCGGTCGTGTGGATGCACACGTATGCCGTCCTGGCCCGCACCGGCACGGTGGA
The DNA here is from genome assembly GCA_043744795.1 of Zavarzinella sp. Classification (GTDB taxonomy): domain Bacteria; phylum Planctomycetota; class Planctomycetia; order Gemmatales; family Gemmataceae; genus Zavarzinella. The sequence goes on from JAYTTY010000588.1 coordinate 7,143, forward strand.
TTACCTGCCCACGGCCCTCGCGGCGGCGGTGCTGCTGGAACTCGCCCCCATCGGGGCGGGGCTGATCGTCGCCGCCCGCACCGGGGCCAGCCTCGGGGCCGAACTCGGGGCCATGAAACTCGGCGAGCAACTCGACGCCTTGGAACTCTTCGGGCAATCGTCGACGAAAGTGCTGGTCGGCCCGCGCGTGCTGGCGTGCATGGTCAGTTTGCCGCTCCTGCACGTCTTCATCTCGGCGCTGGCCCTCCTCAGCGGGTTCTTCGCGGAGAGCGTCGTGGGCCACGCGAACTGGCCGCGCTACCAGGAGGCGTGCCGGCGGGAACTGTTCCCGCACGAGGTCATCCCGGCCGGGCTGAAGACCGTCGTGTTCGGCTTCCTGATCGGCGTCGCCGGCTGCGAGGCCGGCCTGCGGGCCTACGGCGGCACGGAGGGCATCGGCCGGGCGGCCACCCGCGGCGTCGTCCTCGCCTGCTTGCTGGTGCTGGCGTCCGATGTGTTCTTGGTGGGCTTGATCCGGGCGATGTGAGGAAAGCCCACGGACGGCCGTCCATGGGCTTTGTTGGCGCTCAATCCGTCAACTCCAGCGGCACGTCGTTCACGCCGCCTTTGACCGTCACTTTTAGGTCGGTCTTGTCGGCGTCGGCGTACTTCTTCGGGATCTTGCTGACGGCGGTCTTCGCCACGCGCGTGCCGGGCGGCGGCGGTTCCGGCGGCTTCGGGGACAGGTACGCCGTGTACGTGCCCGGCTCCAACGGGTCGGGCGCGGCGAACGTCCCGTCGTCCGAGACGGGGACGGCGGAGGCCAGCCCCTTCTCCCGCCAAACCAAATTGAGGACGTACCCCGTCACGGGGGCGTTTTGGTACGTCACTTTACCCTTCACGGTGCCCTTGCCGCCGCCGGAACAGCCGGCGAGGCCAATCAGCATCGTCAACAACGCGGCCGCGGGCAGCGGCCGCCGGACAAGCGAACGGGACATGGACTGGAATCTCCAAAGGGAAGGCAGGAAAGGCGGGCCGCAGAGCGTCCCGCCGGAATCGGGCGGGGCGGGTGTTACTGCGAGACGACGAGGCCGTCGTTCTTCACGCACATCTTCTGGAAGGTCGGGAAGTCCGCCGCGTTCGTGATGAAGCGCACGGACCCGTCCCCGTTCAGCACGTTGACGCCGCCGGTGTGGTTGGAGTTGATGACCGTGTTGCCCATGTACGACGTCTGCGACCCGGCCGCGGTCGTCTTGCTGTTAATGGCGTAGGCGACGCACGTCAGGCCCATGCCCCACATGTCCGCCCCGGCCGGCTGCGACGTGATCGGCTGGCTGATCGTGCAACTGCCCCACGGCGTGTAGTAGCCGCTGCGGGCGTCGGTCGTGCCGACGGCGGCGGACTGCTCGGCCACGACGATCGTGTTCGACAGGCCGTCCGTGCAGTCGGCGAGGCGGGACACCTCGTTCGCCATCAGCATGCCGTTGTTGGCCCACCACCCGCCGTAGTTCGACGCATAAATCGTCCCGGCCGTCCGGCCGACCGGGTCGGGGGTCGCCCCCATGACGCCGATGTACGACGGCACTTGGTGGTTGTTGTTCGCCCACCACGTCACCCACGACTGCGGCTGCGTGTCCGGCAGGGACTGCGACGGGCACTTCCACGTCGGCATGACCAGCTTCTGCAGCACGGCCGAGTTGTACGCATCGGCGGGGGCCACCTTCGCGTAAACGTTGTCCTGCTCCATCTGCGGCATGATTTGGACGCGCCACCCGGGGTACTGGACGCCGGGGCCTTGGCCCATCGGGAAGTTGCCGTAGGCCCCCTCGTAATTCATCAAGGCCAGGCCGATTTGCTTGAGGTTGTTGGAGCACTTCATGCGGTTCGCGGCTTCGCGAATCTTTTGGACGGCCGGCAACAAGAGGCCGATCAGGATGGCGATGATGGCGATCACCACCAACAACTCAATGAGGGTGAACCCCCGGCGGGCGGAAACGGAACGACTCATCAGACTGTCTCCCTAACACAAAAAAAATGAACGGGCAAAAACCGCGGGGAGAGGGCGGAGGTGTCGCAGGCCGGGAGAGGATTCGCCTGCGGACGCGGAGAGATGTGGGGATCATAAGCCGGCCGCCGCCGCCCTGCCAAGGGGAGACGGCCGGTTTTTGGAAGAATGGCAAAAAAGGCTAAAAACACGGGGTTTTCTGCCGAAACCCCGCGCACATGCTGACGCGATGAGAGGCAATCCGGCTCAGTTCTTCGGCCGGATCACCAGCGTCACGGCCGAGCCGGGCCGCATGAGGTAGCGGCCGTCCTTCTTCGGGTTCTCGAAGTCCACGAACACGCGGGCCGTCCGGCCGCTGGAGTCGATGGCCTGCTCGACGTGGGAGACCTTCGCCTTGAGCTCCGTCTTCAGGTCCGCGTCCGCCGGCAGGGGCCACAAGTTCACTTCCCCCTTGCGCGTGCCGACGACGACGAAACCGTTGGCGGCCGCCGGGGAGAACGCGGCACAACTGGCGGCGGCGTAGTTCTTGCAGATGAGCCGGGCGTACTCCGTCCCGCGCTCCGTGGCGCTCGGGGCGCGCCACAGTTGCACGACGCCCTCGGCGGCGCCGGCGGCGGCGATCAGCCGGTTGTCTTCCTTCTTGTCGATCTCCGGGGACCACGCGGCGAACGTCTGGAACCGGGCCGCCTCCCCGGCGGCGATCAGCGGCCGCTCCTTGCGGCCGTCCTGCAAGTGGATCACGTCCAGCCGGGTCTTGTCCGCGTCGAGCAAGAGCCGGGAGCCGTCCTCCGTCACGCCCGGCATGGCCACGTCCCCGGTGCGGGAGTCGAAGCGGTGCAGGACGCGGGCGCTCTTCGTCCCGGCCTGCCACACGCGGACGGACGGCTCGCGCCCCGCGGACACGACTTGCCCTTGCCGCGTGAACGTCAGCGACGTGACCGGGCTGTGGTGTTCGCCGGCCGGGAACTTGTAGACGCGCTTGCCGGTCGCCGTCTCCCACATGTGCAGGCCGCGCTCGTCGGCGGTCACGCAGAACTTGCCGTCCGCGGAGAAGGCGGCCGCGGTCACGCCGCCGTCGTGCAGTTCGGCCAGTTCCCGCAGCGGGGCCTTGTCCCCGGCGGCCAAGTTGTACAGCGTGCCGCGGCCGTTTTCACCGCCGACCAGGAGCAGCGGCGGGTCCACGCCCGGCGGGGTGACGGCCACGGCCCGCACGGCCGTCGCGTGCTTCCACGACCCGACAACGCCCAAGTCCCGGCCCCACGCGTACACCCACCCGTCGTCCGCGGCCGACACGACGACCGGCTTGCCGTCCCGCGTCCCGACGGCGACGGCCGTGATCGGCCGGTTCGTCGTGTGCTGCTCGAACGTCACCGGGGCCGGGATGTCCCGCGGCCCCTCGATGACGACCTCGTCCCCCGGCCGCACGACGCCGATGTACTCCTTCGGCAAGTTGCCCTCGATCCGCAGCACGTCGAAGCTGTAGACCGACAGGATCGGCTCCGTGGCCTTGATGCCCTCCCCCTCGTGCCGGACGATTTGCTGAATTTCCCCGTCGATGGCCGACCGCAGCGTGTGCTTGTCCATCATCAGCTTCGCCTTGTCCAAGTCCGCGAAGGCGATCATCTTCGCCCCGAGCCGGTTGGTCAGGTCGGCCTCGTAGCGGATTTGCGTGGCCTGCGAGTTCAGGTACTCCTGCTGGGGGACGATGCCCTTGCGCGCCCCTTCTTCGGTGAGCAGCACGATTTGCGCGAGCTTGGTGACGGTCTTCTCGTAGGCCGCCGCCTCGTCCGACGCGGCCTGGTATTTCTTCTGCGCCCCGAGGTACTCGATGTACGCTTGGTCGTCGTCCATGATCGCGACGATCTGGTCCCGCTTGATTTGGTCGCCGGGGGCGAGGCGGCGGTAAAACTTCTTCTCCCGCTTGGAGCGGAACACGTCTTGCGGCTTGAGCTTGATCGCCTCGTCCTCGGTGATCTCCACGCCCACCCACGCGATGGCGCCGTCCACCCGGCTCGGCAGGTCCAGCTTGCGGAGGATGACGACGTGCGCCTGCGGCACCTGCACCGGCTCAACGGCCGCCCCCGGCGTCTTCACCGGCCGGAACTCGCCGGCGTACAGCGGCTCGCCGACCTCGACGGGGGCCTCCGCGCCTGCGGAGGTCGGCTTGTCGGGCTGCCCCTTCGAGCTGGAACACGCCGCGACGGCGAGGAGCAGTGGGAACAGGGCGAGCAGGCGGAAGCGGGGGGACATTGGGAGAAACTCCGGCAAAGGTCAACCGTTGGATTGTTCGCGATTCATCGTTAAGGCCGCGCACAGGGCGGACGCCCGCGCGATGACTGGTCTCGGCTTGCGTTGGAGTTCCGGCTTCAGCCGGTCTTCCACGGAGTCTCAACAACACGGGCGGCGATCTCACGCGGTGAAAGGTCCGAAGACCGGCTGAAGCCGGGACTCCAATGCGAGCCGAGACCAGTCTTCGCGCGGGCGTCCGTCGCTCGCCCCCTTCGCCGCGCTCGGGACCGAAATCCACGCCCACACTTTAAAAGAAGAAAATCACCTTCTCGTACAGGAACTCCCACACGCCGTAGAAGAGGGAGTACCCGAGGGAGTGGGCGCCGCACAGCACCTTGGCGTGGACTTCCACGTCCGTCACCAGGAGCCGGTCGTCGATGTGGTATTCCGCCGGGATGTCGTCCGTGTTGATGCGCACATAGGCGAAGACGACCGGCTCGCTCTCGTTCTGGTCGTCCTGGTTCGGGACGGCTTGGGCCGAGATGTCCCGCTTGTACAGCTTGCCCTTGCCCTGGTAGCCGGGCGTCGGGGCGCTGGTCACCAGCACGTCCACCCACAGGAATTCCGCGCCGCTGTCCTTGAAGGCCCGCAGCAGTTGGCCGACGTGCTTCTGCGGGATCTTGAGGACGATTTCCCACCCGCCGTCCACGTTGCCGACCCGGAGGATCGGGTCGGTCGGCTGCACGGTCTTGTTCGTCATCTCCTCGCGGAAGTCCGGCGTGATGATCCGCCAGCGCGGCCGGCCCGTGGACTTCGACGGCGGCGTCTCCGGGGCGCTGACATAGTAGTAGCCCGGCCGCGTCAGGTCGCACTTGTACACGCGCTCGAAGATGGCCAGTTCCTCGGCGACCTTGCGGCGTTCAATTTGTTTGGTCAATTGGTCGCGCGTCCGCTGCTCGCGGTCGGCCGGGTTGATCCCCTCGGGGACGTTCGAGAGTTGCCGGACCTGGTCGTCCAGCCCGGTCAGTTGCCGTTGGCGGGACACGATCTCCTGCGCCCACTCCTGCTTGAAGAGGACGGCCACCGGCGCGCCGGGCAGCACCTCGTCGTTCGGCCGGACCTTGAATTCCGCGATGCGGCCGGTGTCGTGCGAGAAGACGTAGTGCCGGTCCAGCGGGGCCAACTTCCCCTTGGAGTCGAGCTTCAACTGGTACGGGACGAAGATCATGGCCCCGAAGAGCAGGACGAGCATCCCCAAGGTGAAGAACAGCCAGAACCGGGCCTTCCCGCCCAAGCCCTGTTGCACCCGCATGAGCGGCCACCACAGCGGCTTGAGCGGGACGCGCTTCATCTCGGCGGCGTTGTACAGCGCCCCGGCCGCGTGGGCGGCCATCACTTCCAGCTTCTGCTCCAGCGGCTCGGTCGCGGCGGGCGGGTCGAACATCTCCATCAGGAGGACGGACCGCACCGGCTTGGCCACTTCCTTGTCCTTGGGCTTCTCCCGCTCGTCGCGGATCGGCAGGACTTCGAGGAGCTTCGGCGTCTGCTCGATCAGGTACTGGTCGAGGGCGTACAGCACCTTCGGCGGCAGCGTCTCGTCCCGCGCCCCGCGGTAGACGAGCTTTTCGCCCCACTTGACGACGGCGTCCATCAGGTCGCGCATCCGGCGGATGTGCGTGCTGGCCTTCTCGACGATGTCGGCCCCGCTGACGGCCTCGACCATGACTTTCGTGCCGTGCCGGATGCCGACGCTGATGCGGTCGCACCCGACGAGGCGCCGCCCCTCGTTGGCGACGATGTACGCCACCTCCGTCGGGTTCAGCGAGGCGTGGACTTGCCGGGTGAACACCTCGATCTGGGTCCACGCCTGCTCCTGCCCGGCCGTCTTGCGGTTGCTCGAGTTGCGCAGGAAGTTGGAGGCGTACCCGGCCATCTGGATCGTGTACGTGATCAGGTCTTGCGGGTGCCAATTCGCCTTCTGGAAGACCTCGACGATGCCGAGCGGCTGGTTGTCTTCGTTGAGGATCGGGGCGAGGGCGAGCGAGTAGTCCGTCGGGTTGCCGGCCTCGTGGTCGCCGTCGGCCCGCTGCCGGGGGCCGATGAGGCCGGGCTTGCCCTGCGTGAACGCGAACCGCAGCAACTGCTGGTGGGCCATGCGGCCGTCGGGCCGGTCGTCCAGGCCGATGTTGCCGAGGTTGGACTGGCACTGCTGCTGGAGGAAGCCCTGCGGGGACTTGAGCCAGACGGCCCCGGCCGGGGCGTCGATGCCGTCGAGGCCCTTGCGGAGGAGTTCCTCGTAGAACTCGCCGGGGGCCATGTTGGACCCGGACAGCGACGCGAGCTGTTCGACGGCCATCTCGACTTGGCGGCGAATTCGCCGCACGGAGTCTTCACTGGGCGAGCTTTGACTACCGGCGGACACAGGCGGCTCACTTCGCGTGAAAGCGGGGCGGGTCGGAGAGAGTGCGGGGCTTATGAGAGTGTATCGGCCCGGTCAAGCAATCGCAACGGGCCGCCGGGTTGGGCGCGACGGGTGTTCGAGCGAAGACCGTTTCGCCGCGACGCGGAGTCTTCGGAGCGGAGCGCGGGCCGCCATCAATCGACGGCATCAATTTTGTCAACGGCGAGCGTCGAGGCGTCAGC
>JAYTTY010000589.1:0-3544 GCA_043744795.1 Zavarzinella sp.
CCGGAAGCACACGCTTCCGGCTCGCCCCCGCCCTTCGCTCGGTCATCACGCCGTCTCAGTTACTTCCGGTCGCCGCCGCCGCGTTGCTCTTGCATCGCCCGGCGCAACTCTTCGACGGCCTTGCGGAGTTCCTGCACCTGCCGTTGCAGGTCGTCGCCGCCGGGCATCGGGCCGCGGGGGCCGGCGCCTTCGGGCCGGCCTTCCGGCCGGTCGCCGTCCTTCGGGCCGCGCCCGCCAGTGCCTTCGGGCCGCGGGTCGCCGCGGCCGGGCAAACCGGCGCCCGGACGGCCGGGGAAGCCGCCCGCGCCGCCGCCCGCGCCGCCGACGCCGCCCGGGAACCCGGCGCCATTAAACGGCCGGCCTTCGGCCTTGGCGAGCTTTTCCTCGGCTCCCCGCATGCGCTCCATCGCCTTTCGCAAGTTTGCGCGGGCGTCTTCGGCCTCTTCGCGGGCGGCCTTCACGTCCGCCTCGTTGATCTTCTCCCGCGGGGACGGGCCGTCTTCCTTCCGGTCGCCGTCGCGCGGCCGGTCTTTGCGGTCGCCGTCCTTGGGGCGGTCGGCTTCTTTGCGGTCGCCGTCCTTGGGCCGGTCGCCCTCTTTGCGGTCGCCGTCGCGGGGGCGGTCGGCTTCTTTGCGGTCGCCGTCCTTGGGCCGGTCGCCCTCTTTGCGGTCGCCCTCACGGGGGCGGTCACCTTCCTTCTTCGGGGCCGGCCGCCCTTCTTGGGCCTCGGCCGAGCCGAGCGTCGGGCCGACGGCCAAGCCGACGGTCCCCAAGCCCAAGACGGCCGCCAACCCGATGCGGGTCATCCGGGCCGGCCACGTCGCGCGCATAATCATGGTCACTCTCCGCTGTAGGTCATCGACCGGGCCGGCCCCGCTCGCGAGAGCGGAAGAGAAGGCCGGCTCCGGTCCGCTTAAAAACGCCGCCGTCTCCACGAGGGCCGTGGCGTACGCCCGCCGCCCGGCGAGGGCCGCCACCACCCACATGTCACAGCATTCCTCTTCGCTCTGGCGGAGTTGCCGGCGCGCCCACGGTAAAAGTGGGTGCCACCAGTACGCCGCCACCGCGACAAGTTCGAGCCACCGCACCCACGGGTCGCCGCGCCGGGCGTGGGCCAACTCGTGGGCCAGCACCGCCCGCCGGTGGTCCGCGTTCAAGAGCGGCCACAGGGCGGCGGGGATCAACAGTTTCGCGGCCCGCCACGGGGCCGGCGCCCACAGGCTCGGCCACAGCCGGCCGGGGACGAACAGCACTTCCGGCACCCGGCCCAAGCCCATCGCCTTTGCCAATTCGGCAGCCGTGCGTTGCACGTCGGCCGGGGCGGGCGTGGCGTCGGCCAATTGCCGCTGGAACCGCCGCGTCAGCCGAATCGCCCGGCCCGCGATCCAACATGTTCCGGCCAGCCACACCAGCCCGAAGGTCACATATGCCCACCGCCACTGGTTGACCGGCTCGGCCGTCTTGGCCGGGGTTTCGGCCGCCGGCGTCGGCTCGACGGTCACGGGTTCCGGCGCCGTCTCCAAGTAGGCGAGGGCCATTGCCAACTCGTCGTCCGTCAACGGGGTTCCGGCTTCCGGCCGCGGGCGCATTGCGACCGGAACTTCCAACAGCTCGACGGCCGGCGGCTTGCTCACCGGCGAATCCACCGACAACGGCACGCCCCACACCGGCGGCAACAGCAATCGGACCAGCACGAGAATCCACAGGGCGTTCCGCACCGCCGGCCGCCGAACGACGCGGGTGACGCCGTAGACGACGACGGCCATCGCCGTCGCCATCACGGCATTCGCCAGCGCGTACTCGATCAGGCCCTTCATAAGGTCGCCCTTACTGATCCAACTTGGCGATCAAGTCTTTTAGCGCCTTCTTGTCTTTGCTGGTCAGCCGGTCGTTGTTCACCAGATGGCTCAACAGCGGCGTCAGCGATCCTTCGCACAACTCCTCGGCGATGCCGCTGAGGCGGCGGCCGATCAGGTCGTCCCGGTCGGCCGTCGCCCGGAAGCGCTGCACCGGCCCGGTGCGGTCCCGCTCGACCCAGCCCTTGTCTTCCAGCCGTTCGAGCAACTTCTGCACCGTGGCCGCTTGGGTCGGTGCGCCAGCCTCCGTCTGGCCGTCGGCGATCTCGCGCACGGTGCGCGGGCCGTGGTCCCACAGCGACCGCAGCACGGCCAACTCGGCGTCCGTCACATCCTTGGGCGTTCTCGGCATCGTTCCCGGCCCGCGATAAGACAATCTGTCTTCCACTCTCCGACACATGGTAAGACAGATTGTCTTGAAATGCAAATGAAAAATCGAGGAGAAGAGAAGCAAAGAGAAGAGCTTCACCACAGAGGGCACAGAGAGCACAGAGGAAAGACCGAGAAAGACAGAGGAAATGCATTTATCAAAAATGCCTTGTCTGCTCCTGTCTTTCCTCTGTGTCCTCTGTGGTGAAGCTCTTCTCTTTGCTTCTCTTCTCCTCACCTGCGCACAGCATACCCCGCACGGCCTGCCAAGTCTCCCCAGCTTCGCGGCGAATTGCCCAAGTTTCCACGCCGCCGGCAGTTCGCCTTCCGCGGGCGACCTAAATGGGGTATAGGGGCGTTTGGCACGACGGGTCGTGACGGGAGAAATGACGATGCGCACACGCATGGCCGGACTGATGTTGATGGCTCTGACGGTCGCGGCGACGGCCCAAGGCCCGGTAACGCCCGGGACGCCGACGGTGAAGACGGCCGAGCCGCCGCCGGCCGCCGAGCCGGCCCCGGTGTACCCGGCGCTGAGCGAGAAGGCCCAGAAGTATCTCGACGCCTACTTGGGCGCGTGGGAAAAACGAATGTCCGGCATCGAGGGGTTAGAGGCCAAGCTCGAACTGACGGAGACCGACGGCAAGGAGAAGACGGTGTACAACGGCGAGGCCAGCATCCTCCGGCCGAACTACGCCAAGCTGTTCCTGCGCCAGTCGGACGACCCGACCAACGCGAAGCGCTGGCGGCATTACATCGCCGACGGCCAATACCTGTGGGACTACCAGTACAAGGCCAAGAAGGCGCTGGTCGCCAAATTGCCGAAAGACAGCATCGGGGACAACACGCTGCTGTCGTTCATGTTCGGCATGAAGGCCGAGGACATTAAGAAGCGGTACTACGTCTCCGTGGACCCGACGAACCCGGACAAGTTCAACGACTTCTACATCCACTTCACGATCCTGCCGAAGTCCCGCGAAGACATGCAGGAGTTCGCGAAGGCCGAGCTGGTGCTGTACAAGAACAACAAAGACCCGAAGTTCGCCGACTACTGGATGCTGCCGGCCCGCCTGTGGTTCCAGCACACGAACCAGAACCAAGTGACGTGGGAGTTCAAGGGGCTGACGACGCAGAAGAAATTGCTGGCCCGCGACTTCGCCGCCCCGGCCTTCCCGGACAAGGAGTGGACCCGCGATTGGGCCGTCAACCCGAACGAAAAGCCGGTCGCCCCGACGGCGGTGCGGTCGGGGTCGGCGGTGTTGGCGCCGAAATGACGGACGGACGGACTGATTTTGGCGAGCCGAGCGGCGTAAGCCGCC
>JAYTTY010000590.1:0-13972 GCA_043744795.1 Zavarzinella sp.
GGAACAAACGACCGGCGGGACGCCGGTCCCACCGCAACACCGGCCGCCGTACGGAAACTGAAAATGCTCTAAACAGTCTTACGCCCCCTTCGGTTCCCACCCCTTGCGGTACTCCTTCGTAATCAGCGCGTCGGCTTCCGGCACGCCTTTGCACTTCAGCGTGGCGGCGTCCCACTCCAGCGGCTTGCCGACTTTGTACGCCACCACGCCCAACAGCACGGCTTCGGTGAGGCCGCCGGAGTAGGCGAAGTTGCAGGTCGTTTGGCCGTTGGCGCGGATGGCTTCCAGCCATTCCTTGTGGTGGCCGATCGAGTTCGGAATGCTCTTGTCGCCGTCCACGCCCTTGAACTGGTCTTCGGGCAGGACGAGCCGCTTGCCGTAGCTGGCGAGGATCGTGCCCTTTTCGCCGACGAACAGGGTGCCGTCGCCCCAATTTTGCTGCTTGAGTTCCGCGAGTTGCTTGGGCCGCTTATCGCCGTCGTACCAAAACACCTTGACGGCCGGCCGCTTGCCGTGGGCCGGGTAGTCGTACTCGGCGGTGATCCAGTCGGCGGCCGTCTCGGGGTTGTACGGGGAGCCTTGGGCCACGACTTTTGTCGGGGCGGTCAGGTCCAAGGCCCAGAAGACGAGGTCCATGTGGTGGCAGGCCATGTCGGCCATGCGGCCGCCGCCGTAGGCCCAGTACCGGCGCCAGTGGAACGGGACGTACTCCGGGGCGTAGGGGCGCTCGACCACCGGGCCTTGCCACAAGTCCCAGTCAAGGCCCTTCGGCACCGGCTTCGGGTCCGGCCGCTTGCCGTTGCCGTTCCACGCGCCGCCGACCCAGACGTGGGCTTCCTTCACTGTGCCGATCACGCCGGCCTTCACCATTTCCACGACGCGGCGGTAGTTGTCCCCCGCGTGGATTTGCGTCCCCATCTGGCTGACGCGCTTGTGCTTCTTCACCAACTCGCGCAATTGCCGTGTCTCCCAGACCGTGTGGCACAGCGGCTTTTCACAGTAGACGTGCAACCCCGCCTCGACGGCCGCGGACGTGACGTGGAAGTGGTTGTGGTCCGGCGTGGCGCACAGCAGGGCGTCCAACCCTTTGGTCTCGATCAGCTTGCGGTAGTCGGTGTGGAAATCGGCCTTGGGGAACTGCTTGCGGGCCGGGCCGGTGCGGGACTCGTCCACGTCGCAGATGGCGATGACATCGGCCCCGGCCTTCGCCAGTTCGCCCCAGTTGTACTGCCCCTGCCCGGCGAGGCCGACCACGCCGACGCGGACGCGCTCGCTCGGCGGCAGTTTTTTGTCTTCGCCGAACAGCGGGCCGGCGACGAGGCCGGCGGCCCCGGCTTGGAGGAAGTGACGACGGGTTAAAGGGGTAGACATGCGGATGATCTCCGGGAAGGACGGCGGGTGTTGCGGGCCAGCATAACCGGCGGGGCGAGAGAGGGCAATCATAATGGCTGGGAAAGAGCGCAAGGCGATCTGTCACGGCGACGGGGGAAGAGGCACTTCGACGGCGTCGCCCGGTCGGATCGTTGCCAATGCCGTCAACACGTCGGGCGCCAACGGCAACAGATCAACGATGTCGTTGGTCACGGCGACCATGATGACTACGGCCACGCCGGCCGCTTTTAAATTTTGCTGGTGTCTCACGCTTTGATCGACCGTGAGCAGGACTTCGAAGCCGGCGGCCGACATTAGGGCCAACAGTGCGCCATTCTTTTTGCCCGACCACCCTTCTTGGGGAACGGTGCGAACCGCGTGGCCCGCCAGCTCCCGACCAAATTTCTTCGGCACGCACTCGTCAAGCAGCACGCGCATCAGCCACCAAGGTTTGAGCCGCGAGCCGCAACGCCGCCACCGCCTGGTCCGGGGTGACGGACGGGAAGTCGTCCAGGAACTCGGCGAGCGGGTGCCCGCCGGCGAGGTAGTCGATCAGCGCCCGCACGGGGACGCGCGTCCCGACGAAGACGGGGACGCCGCCGAGAATATCGGGGTCCCGGTGAATGACGGTTGAACTGGGTGACATGTCGCGCCTCCGCCGTCATTGTAGGCCCGGCGGGGCAATCCACATATAATGCGTTTTCAATATCGGTTTCGGGCCACTCACCGGAGAGCGTCGCCATGCAGGAGCGGATCGCGTACCAAGGCATCACCTTTGACGACGTGCTGCTGGAGCCGGGCTACTCGGAAGTCGTCCCCAAAGACGTGGACGTGCGGACGTACGTCACCCGGAACATCAAGCTCAACATCCCCATCCTCTCGTCGCCCATGGACACGGTGACGGAGAGCGAGCTGGCCATCGCCCTCGCCCAGGAGGGGGGCATGGGCATCATCCACAAAAATTTGCCCATCGCCCTGCAAACGCGGGAAGTGGACAAGGTGAAGCGGTCCGAGAACGGCGTCATCTCCGACCCGGTGACGCTGCGGCCCGAGGAGACGGTCGCCACCGCCCGCACGCTCATGGAAGTGCAGCACATCAGCGGCGTGCCGATCACCGTGGACGGGTATTTGAAGGGCATCCTCACCCGGCGGGACTTGAAGTTCCTGAGCGACCAGAACCAGCAGATTTCCGAGGTGATGACCAAGAACAATCTGGTGACGGCGAAGGAGAACACGACTTTAGCGGAAGCGGAGCGATTGTTGACGGTAAATAAGGTGGAGAAACTGCTCCTGGTGGACGATCAATACCGTCTGAAGGGGTTAATCACGATCAAGGACATCGACAAGATGTTGAACTTCCCGCACGCCTGCAAGGACGGGCGCGGGCGGTTGCGGGTCGGGGCGGCCATCGGCGTGCGGGACTTCGAGCGCGCCGAGCAGTTGATCGCCGCCGGCGTGGACGTGCTGGTCGTCGATTCGGCGCACGGCCACTCCAAGAATGTGATCGACACCGTGCGGGAACTGAAAAAGCGGCATGCCATCGACATCATCGCCGGGAACGTGGCGACGGTCGAGGGGGCGAAGGCGCTGGCCGAGGCCGGGGCCGACGCCGTGAAGGTGGGCATCGGCCCGGGGAGCATCTGCACGACGCGGATCGTCTCCGGCGTGGGCGTGCCGCAACTGTCCGCCATCGCGTCGGCGGTCCAGGCCCTGAAAGGCTCCGGCATCCCGATCATCGCCGACGGCGGCGTGCGCTACTCCGGGGACATCACCAAGGCGATGGCCGCCGGGGCGTTCTCGGTGATGATCGGCGGGCTGTTCGCCGGGCTGGCCGAAAGTCCCGGGCAGACGATCCTGTACCGCGGCCGGACGTTCAAGGCGTACCGCGGCATGGGGTCGCTCGGGGCGATGGTGGCCGGGTCCGGGGACCGGTACAACCAGGGGAAAGACGCGACGGCCGCCAACGGCAAGCTCGTCCCCGAGGGCGTCGAGGGCCGCGTCCCCTACAAGGGCCAGTTGGCGCCGTTCGTCTACCAATTGGTGGGCGGGCTGCGGGCCGGCATGGGGTACTGCGGCACACAGAACTTGGAAGAGTTGCGGACGAAGGCCCGGTTCATCCAGGTCAGCGCCGCATCGATGCAGGAGAGCCATCCGCATGACATTCTCATTACGCAGGAAGCGCCGAACTACTCCACCCGCGAGGAGTACGCCAAGCCGGACGGCATGTAGCCTGCTGGCCGCCGGCCTGCTCGCGTTCGCCGGGCCGGCCCGGGCGGACGACTCCGCGATGCCCGGCCAAGTGCGGTCCACGTTCACGCCCCGCGTGGCGCCAAAACCGCCGCCGGCCGCGGCCGCCCGCCCGGCCTTCGGGGACCTGATCCAGGTCCAAGCCAAAGACCCGACGCCGATGCCGCCCAAGGACGTGGCGCCGGGCGGGGACGCCCCCAAGGCGCCGATCATCGGCGTGCCGCCGCGGGACAACCGCGACATGTTCGACGGCTACGTCCGGCTGGAGACGCCGGGCCGCGAGAAGGTCTTCGGGGCGCGCGAGACGGAGAAAGAACTGGAACAACGCTTCAGCCAACTGGAGCGGGACGCCGGCCGGGACCGCATCCATTTCCCGGAGAAGCCGACGCTGGCGCCCGACGACCGCCAGGCGACCCGCCAGTTGCCGCCGTCGCAACTGCTCCGCGAGCCGAGCTTCGTCGTCTACCGCCGGCTGTACTTCGAGGAGAAGAACGCCGAGCGCTACGGGTGGGACTTCGGCGCCGTGTTGCAGCCGCTCGTGTCCACCGCGTACTTCCTCAGCGACGTGGTCTGGCTGCCGAAGCACGCCACGTCGTTCAATTGCCGGCGGTTCGACACGAACGCCGGCCTGTGCTGGCCGGGCGACCCGGTGCCGTACTTGCTGTACCCGCCGGAATTCACCGTCAGTGGCTCGCTCGTCGAGGGGGCGCTGATCGTCGGCCTGTTCGCGGCCATTCCGTAAGGTCAAACGTCCCATGCGAACCGCGGGCCGGCTGCTGATCGTCGGCCTGCTCGCGGCCCCGCTCTTGATGCCGCTGGCCGAACTGGCCTCGACTTCCGCGTGGACCGCGGGGGCCGAGGCCACTCGCGTTTCGGCGTTGCTGCGGAACACGTTGCTCTTCACGGTTGCCACGCTGGCGCTGACGCTGCCCGTAGGGTTGGGGCTGGCGGTGGTTCTTTTTCGGCTGTGTGTTCCCCTTTCTTCCCTCGCCCGCTTCGCCCTCCTCCTCGGCGTCTTCGTCCCGCTCCCCGTGTACGCCTGCGCGTGGCAGCCTGCGCTCGGGTACGATTGGCCGTGGGGCAAGGGCATCCCGTTCGCGGCCGTCGTCCACGCGCTGGCGGCCCTGCCGGGCGTGGTGTGGGTCATCGGGCTGGGGCTGAACCACGTCCCGCGCGAACTGGAAGACGACGCCCGCACCGTGCTGCCGCCGTGGGGCGTCTTTTGCCGCGTGACGCTGCCGGCCGTCCGGGCGCACCTGATGGCCGCCGCCGCGTGGGTCGTGCTGCAAACCACGGGGGAGATCACCGTCACGGACATGGCGGAGGTGCGGACGTTCGCGGAAGAGATCTACACGCAGTTCGTGACCAACATCAACGGCCTCGGCCGGGCCGTGGCCGTCAGTCTGCCCGTGAATCTGCTCTTGCTCGGCGTGTTCGCATGGGTGACGCGAAGAGTCCGGCCGTCGGCCCGCGCGTTCGTGTTCCGCCCGCCGACGACGGGCGCCGCGGGGCCTTGGCAAATCCCCCTCACCGGGTTGGTGGCGGCGTTCTTGATCGTGTGGGCGGGCATCCCGCTCGTGAATTTGCTGCGGCAAGCGGCCGGCCACCGCGGGGACACGCCGGGAAGTTTCACCACGCTGGGCCGGGAACTGTTCCGCGGCGCGACCCTCAACGCCGACCTGCTCGGCCAGAGCCTGTTGGAGAGCGCCGGCGTCGCCGTCATCTGCGTTGGCTTGGCCGTCGTGATGTGGGAACTGGTGAAACAGTCCCCGCGACAACGCCGAATTGCCGGCCTGCTGCTCGGGGCGTTGGCCGTCACCCCCGGCCCGGTGATCGGCTTCGGCCTCTTGCGCGTGATCGTTCGCCTGATGGACGCGGAAGACGTTCTCCTCGGCCCCCTCACCGCGGAACGGCCGGTGCGGTTCCTGCTCTACGACGGCCCGTCGCCGCTGCCAGTGATGGCCGCCCATGGCCTGCGTTTCCTTCCCTACGCGGCCCTCATCCTCTGGCCGCTGCTTTCGCATATTCCGAAGCCGCTGTTGGAAACCGCCCGGCAGGAAGGGGCGACATCGTGGGGCGTCTTCCGACACGTCACATGGCCGTGTATTCGCGGCGGGGCGTTCGCGGTGGGGATCATGGTGACGGCCTTCGCCCTCGGCGAAATCAGCGCCGGCAAGATCGTGCAGATTCCCGGCCGCCGGACCTTCGCGCAGGAACTGCTGAACCAAATGCACTACGGCGTCACGAGCACCGTGGCGGCGTTGGCGCTCGTGCAACTGGGAACGGTGGCGGGGCTGGTGGCGGTCGGGTGGTTGGCGAATGACCGAATGACCGAAGCGCCAGCGAGGAAGGCGAGCCAGAAGCGTTAGCGCCTGGAGGAATCGCGCACACGCGACCGCAGGAGGGCGAGTCTTCGAAGCCCGACCCAACGGGCGAGAGGCGTCACCCAGTTCGCTGGGGGAAGTCACTTCCCCGTAGCGAACCTCGAAGACTCGGTTCGCGGCGTACTTACTCGGGACGTTCCTCCAGGCGCTGACGCTTCTGGCTCGCCTCCCTCGCGGCGCTCGGTCATTGGCATTTCTCAACCGCCCGCTTATGATGCCCCTCGCCCGCCAACACTCCCGTTGCAAGGAAACCCCATGTCCCTCTCCCGCCTGTCGTTCGCCGTCGCCGCGTGTCTGGTCTCGGCCCCCGTGGTGTTCGCCCAAGCGTCCCCCAGCGTGTTCGACGGCAAGTCCACGGCCGGGTGGAAGGCCCGGGGGGACGAGACGAAGAGCCGGTGGACCGTCGGCGTCGCCGCCCTCACCGGCAAGGAATCCAACACCGGCCCGCTGCTGTTCCAAGGCGACCACGGCCCCGTGGCCTACCGCAACATCAACGTGACGCCGAAGAAGTAGAAAAAAGATTTGAACCACAGAGGACACAGAGGACACAGAGGAAATGCCGAGAAGACATTCTTAGAAATGTTTTTCTCGGTCTTTGCTCTGTGTCCTCTGTGTCCTCTGTGGTTAATAATTCTTGTCAGAGGTTGGGAGGAAGCCATGCACGACACGATCTTGCAGTCCGTCGGCCACACGCCGTTGGTGAAGTTGCGCCGCGTCACCGAGGGCCTGGCCTGCACCGTCGCGGCCAAGGTCGAGGCGGCCAACCCCGGCGGCAGCACCAAGGACCGCGTCGCCGTCGCCATGATCGCCGACGCCGAGAAACGCGGCTGGCTGCGGCCGGGAGGGACGATCATCGAGGCCACGGCCGGCAACACCGGCGTCGGGTTGGCGATGGGGGCGGCCGTCCGCGGCTACCGCTGCATCTTCGTGCTGCCGGACAAGATGTCGTCCGAGAAGATCAGCCTGCTGAAGGCGTACGGGGCCGAGGTCGTCGTCACGGCCACGAACGTCGCCCCGGACTCGCCGGACAGCTACAACGGCGTCGCCGACCGACTGGCCCGCGAAATTCCGGGCGCGTGGCGGCCCAACCAGTTCACCAACCTCAGCAACCCGGAAGTCCACTACCGCACCACCGGCCCGGAAATCTGGGAGCAGACCGACGGCAAGGTCACGCACGTCGTCGGCGGCGTCGGCAGCGGCGGCACCCTCTCCGGAATTGGCAAGTACCTCAAGGAAATGAACCCGGACGTGAAGGTGATCGGCGCCGACCCGGAGGGGTCGATTCTTTCCGGCGGCGCCCCGCACGGCTGGAAGGTCGAGGGCATCGGCGAGGACTTCGTCCCCAAGACGTTCAACGGCCAGTTGGTGGACGACTGGGTCCGCATCGGCGACGCCGAGTCGTTTCAAGTGGCCCGCGACGTGGCGCGGCGGGAAGGCATCCTCGTCGGCGGCTCGTCCGGCACGGCCGTCGCCGCCGCCCTGCGCTACGGCCGCCGTCTGACGGCGGCCGACCTCGTCGTGGTGCTCTGCGCCGATACGGGGCGGAACTACCTCAGCAAGTTTTTCGACGACACCTGGATGGCCGCCAACAACCTGCAATGGGTGAAGACGGCCGTCCACACCGTCGGCGACATCCTGACGAAGCGCGGCAAGCGGCCGATGTTCACCGTCAGCCCCGAGGCGACGGCCGCCGACGCCATCAGCCTGTTCCAGTCGGCCGGCATCTCGCAGTTGCCGGTGCTGGACGGCGGCAAGCCGGTCGGCAGCGTGCAGGAAGTGACCATCGCCCGCATTCTGCACGACAATCGCGACCCGGCGACCGTGACGGTCGGCGAGATCATGGCCAAGCCGTTGCCGCAACTGGACATCACGACGCACATGGACGAGGCGTACCGACTTTTGATGGCCGGCAACACCGGCGTCCTCGCCACGCACGCCGGGGAAATCATGGGCATCGTGACCCGCATCGACTTGATCGACTACTGGACCAACAAGACGGAAGGGGCCTGACATGAGCGCCACGGGACACGGCTTCGCCACGCGGGCCATCCACGCCGGGCAAGGCGCCGACCCGGCGACCGGGGCGACCATCGTGCCGATCTACGCCACGTCCACGTACACGCAGGCCGCCCCCGGCGACCACAAGGGCTACGAGTATTCCCGCAGCGGCAACCCGACCCGCGCCGCGCTGGAAACTTGCCTCGCCGAACTGGAAGGCGGCGAGCGCGGCCTGGCCTTCGCCTCCGGCCTGGCGGCGACGACGGCCGTGTTTCAAGGCTTGCTGAAACCGGGCGACGAAGTCTTGGCCGCCGCCGACCTGTACGGCGGCACGTTCCGGCTGCTCGACAAAGTGTTCAAGCCGTGGGGTTTGAAGACGACTTACACGGACGACGCCTCGGCCGAGGGCTTCGCCAAGTTGCTGACGCCCGCGACGAAGTTGGTGTGGATCGAGACGCCGACCAACCCGCTGCTGCAAATCCTGGACATCCAAGCCATCGCGGACGTGGCCCACAAGAACGGCTCGCTGTTGGCCGTGGACAACACATTCGCGTCGCCGTACCTGCAACAGCCGATCAAGCTCGGGGCCGATGTCGTGGTTCACAGCACCACGAAATACCTCGGCGGCCACTCCGACGTGATTGGCGGGGCCGTGATCGGTTCAAAGGCTTTGCTCGACCCGGTAAAGTTCTACCAGAACGCCGCCGGCGGCGTCCCCGGCCCGTTCGACTGCTTCCTCACCCTCCGCGGCATCAAGACGCTGGCCCTGCGCATGGACCGCCACTCGGCCAACGCCGCCGACCTCGCCGTCTGGCTCGCCGGCCACCCGCACGTCGCCAAAATCTACTACCCCGGCTTGGCGAGTCATCCGGGCCACGCCGTCGCCGCCAAGCAAATGAAATCCTTCGGCGGCATGATCTCCCTGCAACTCCACGGCGGGGCGGAGGCGTCGATGAAGTTCCTCAAGAGTACGAAGTTGTTCAGCCTTGCCGAGAGTTTGGGCGGCGTCGAGTCGCTGGTCAACCACCCGGCGACGATGACCCACGCGAGCATCCCCAAAGACGTGCGCGTGGCCCGCGGCGTCGACGACGGGCTGGTCCGGTTGAGCGTCGGCATCGAAGACGTGGAAGACTTGCGGAAGGACTTGGCGGAAGCGTTGGGTTGAAAATATATGGATTTATTTATAACAAATCATGCGGATAAGGCCGACACTTTCGGTCCGGCCTCATCCCCATCTGTGGGAACATCATTTTCGTCGGATTACCTGAACCATCGGTTTGTCGGAATCTAAAAATCGCTTCACTTCCTCGTCTGTAAAACCTTTGGGAACCCAAATTAGATCCACGGGAATCCCATTGGCGTCTGCTACGGCAGGATCGAATGAGGTCGCATTTACGAGGCGGCCATGACATCGTACCTCAAAAATTCCGTGATGATTGGTTTCTGGCAACGTTGGATCTTGGACACGGGCCATCTGGTTGAGGATGACTCTTGACACTGGAACTACCGCCCGGTCTCCGGGATTTAGCTTGCCTATTAGCGGACACTCCTCGGCAATCAGTGTTTCATGTCTCCAATTTGACAATGCTTGAAACTCATCAATTGGTTGTGACTTAAAAAACTTCGACGCAAACAGCCTCACTTTACATTCCAACTTGATGGCTTCAATAGGCTCATCACCTGTGTTCTCTACGATCATCCGAGGATTCATCATCTGCAAGTGCTGCGGTTTGGTCAGCCGAACAGCATCTCCACTTTTTCCAAACTCAAGCAGTGCAGGGATTTGCGAGTCGCCGCCTCTCACGGTGAGCTTGGCCAAGACTTTTCCCGCTTCGCGGTCGTATGTCTTTTGGCTGATGATCAATGCCTCCGCGGCGGTTCTTTGAGCTTCTTTGCTGTAGAAAAGTGAAGCTACTCCGGCGATACCACCCAAGCCACCACAGAAACCCATTGTTACCGTAAAGACAGAAGCCAATTTCCAGTTTTTGAACAGCACTCTAACTCGGGCGAGCATTGCTTTTCACCTTCTCAAAGGACGCGAGCCTTTAATCATAGTTGTTCGTTCGCTCTCACGAATAATTTGAACTTCCCAGAGAGAAGTCGAAACTTGTGCTCGCCCGCACTTTTCCGGCTGCGGGATGTTGTCCACCTCCTGTGATCGCGGATGTTCTTTCAAGGTCATTCATCCGAAGTCATACCTGTGGCTACCGAAACTCCCGTGCGGACGGACGAAGCGGCTAAGCCGGTCGTCCTCGTATCACCGTGGTGGTGGGGTTGGCTTCCGGTGTTCCTTATGCCGTTGGCGGTCCTCCTTCTCTCGCCTACAGATCTGCCGCGTTGGGCAATCATGTGGGGCTTGTCCTTCGCCATTTTCTGTGGCTTCAAGTGGCTGACGTGGCGCCGCACTCTGGCGCCCAATGCCCCGTTGTGGAGGCACGTCGGCTATCTTCTTGCGTGGCCGGGCATGGACGCGGCCGCGTTTCTGGGGCCGTCACGGCCGCCGCGGCCCACTGTAGCCAACTGGCTCTTCGCCGTCGGCAAACTGGCCCTCGGCCTCGCGCTGCTCTACGGCGTCGCGCCGCAAATCCCCGACGACCGGCCGTATCTGCTCGGCTGGATCGGCATGGCGGGCATCGCGTTCACGCTGCACTTCGGAGTCTTTCACCTGATGGCGAACGCTTGGCGGGCCGTCGGCGTGGACGCAAAGCCGCTGATGAATTGGCCGGCGGCCGCCGTGAGCGCCAGTGAATTTTGGGGGAAGCGGTGGAACCTCGCCTTCCGCGACCTGACCCACCGTTTTCTCTTCAAGCCGTTGACCGTCAGACTCGGGCCGCGGCGGGCCGTCGTCGCGGGCTTCCTGTTCAGCGGCTTGGTTCACGACGTGGTGATCTCTGGCCCGGCCGGCGGCGGGTACGGCGGGCCGACCGTGTTCTTCCTGATTCAAGGGCTGGCCATCTTCGCTGAACGCAGCCGGGTCGGGAAGCGGCTGGGATTGGGCCGGCGCTGGCGCGGCTGGCTGTTCACGGCGGCTGCGCTGCTTGGGCCGGCGGCGTTGCTGTTCCACCCGCCGTTCGTGGTCGGCGTGGTCGTCCCGTTCTTGCACGTGATCGGAGCCGTGAAATGACCGTGACGCTTTCCGACTTGCTGTTCTTCGCCGGGGCCGGGCAACTGTCCGTCCTCGTCGCGTCGTCACTCGTCCCGTTTCAGTTGGACTGGAAGAAGGAACTCGGGTCGCTGTCGAAGTTGCACTGGCAGATGTACTGGGTCTACGGCGGCTACGTCGTGCTGTCGATCATTGCCTTCGGCCTGATTAGCCTGTTCAACCCCCTGGAACTGGCGGGCGGCACGCCGCTGGCCCGGTGGTTCTGCGGCTACGTCGCCGTCTTCTGGGGCGTGCGCCTGTGCCTGCAACCCGTGTTCGACGTGAAGGCCCACCTCACCGCGTGGTGGCTCACCCTCGGGTACCACTTCCTGACCGTGCTGTTCGTGTCGTTCACCGCGGTCTACGGGTATGCGGCCCTGGCGACCGGCGGGTGACGACTCCGGCGGCGGCCGTTGTCCTACAATGTCCCGCAGTTGCACCGCCGGGGGGCCGTCCATGCCGAGTCGCCGACCGTTCGCCATTTACCACGAGCACCCGGACTGGTTCCGGCCCATGTTCAAGGAACTCGACCGACGGGGCATCGCGTATGTGCGGCTCGACCCGCGCGCCTACTGCTTCGACCCCGGCGAGACCGAGGCCCCGTACTCGCTCGTCTTCAACCGCATGAGTCCGTCGGCCTACCTGCGCGGCGGCGTCCAGGGGATGTTCTTCACGCAAGCGTTCATGGCCCACCTCGAACGGCTCGGCGTGCCCACCGTCAACGGGGCGCGCGCGTTCGACTACGAGACATCCAAGTCCAAGCAACTCACGCTGATGAAGTCTCTTGGCCTCGCCTACCCCAAGGCCCGCGTCATCAATCACCCGAGTCAGGCGGCGAAGGCGGCCGAGGGGTTGCGGTTCCCCATTGTGGTGAAAGCCAATGTCGGCGGCAGTGGGGCGGGCATTGTCCGCTTCGACACGCTGGAAGACTTGGAGCGGGCGGCGGCCGAGAACCGCTTGGACTTCGGCGTCGATCACACGGCCCTGGTGCAGGAGTTCATCCCGGCCCGCGGCGGACACATCACCCGCGTGGAGACGTTGGGCGCCAAGTTCCTGTACGCGATCAAGGTCTACACGCCGGGGGACACGTTCAACCTGTGCCCGGCCGACATCTGCCAGCGCAGCGACGGCGTGGAACTCGAACGCTCCGCGTGTCCAGTGGACGCCCCGAAAACCGGCCTCAAGGTGGAAGGCTACACCCCGCCGGCCGAGGTCATCAATGCCTGCGAGGCGATCATGCACGCGGCCGGCATCGACGTGGGCGGCATCGAGTACATGACCGACGACCGCGACGGCCGGCTTGTGTATTATGACGTGAACGCCCTGTCGAACTTCGTGGCCGACGCCGTCAACGTGGTCGGCTTCGACCCGGTGCGGAACCTCGTGGACTTCCTGGAACAAAAGGCCGGACGGGCGTGATCGCCGCGCCGGCCCAAGCGCGCCGGGCCGAGTCCGCGCACGATGGACGGCTGGGACGCCATTATTTGAAGAGATAATAAAGGCATTTCTCGCAAAGTTCGCAAAGAGGCAAAGCTCGCAAAGAAGATTTTTTGAATGAACTGACACGGGCGGGCGCCTGACTGTGGTCGTGGTCTCTTTGCGAACTTTGCCTCTTTGCGAACTTTGCGAGAACTGTCTTGAGTTGATTTTATTCTGGAGACTCGCCGATGCGGTACGGGTACTGGTTGCCGGTGTTCGGCGGGTGGCTGCGCAACGTCGATGACGAGCGCATGGCCGCGACGTGGGAATACTCCAAGAAACTCGCCCGCCGCAGCGAGCAGATCGGGTACGACCTGTCGCTTGTCGCCGAACTGAACTTGAACGACATCAAGGGGGAAGACGCCCCCTCGCTAGACGCGTGGAGCACCGCCGCCGCCCTGACGGCCGTGACGGACCGCCTCGAATACATGGTGGCCGTCCGGCCGACGTTCCACCACCCGGCCCTGTTGGCGAAGCAGGCCGCCAACATCGACCACATTGGCGGCGGCGGCCGGCTGTCGCTGAACGTCGTGTCCAGTTGGTGGAAGGACGAGGCCGAGAAGTACGGCGTCCACTTCGAGCAGCACGACGACCGCTACGCCCGCACGGCCGAATGGCTGACCGTGCTGGACACGCTTTGGAAGCAGGACGGCTTCACCTTCGAGGGGAAGTTCTACAAGGTGCGCGATTCGGTCCTCCAGCCGAAGCCGTTGAGCAAGCCGCGGCCGACGATCTACGCCGGCGGCGAGTCCGAGGCGGCCAAGAACCTGATCGCCCAGCGCTGCGACGCCTACGTGATGCACGGCGACCCGCCCGCCCGCATCCGCGAAAAGATCGCCGACATGGCCGCCCGCCGCGAACGCTTCGGGTTGCCGCCGATGACCTACGGCGTCGCCGCGTACAGCATCGTGCGGAACACCGAGGCCGAGGCGAATGAGGAACTCGCCCACATCACGGACGTGAACCAGTCCAAGGCCGGGTACAGCAATTACCAGCAATGGCTGTCCGGCACGCAACTCGAACAGCGCGTGTCGCTGGAAGACTACTCCGTCAGCAACCGCGGCCTGCGGGCCGGCCTGATCGGCACGCCGCAACAAGTGATTGACCAAGTCGCCGCCTTCGAAGCCGCCGGGGTTAACCTACTGCTCCTGCAATGCAGCCCGCAACTGGAAGAAATGGAACGCTTCGCGGAGGCGGTGATTAAACCGCTGACGACGACGCCGTGCCCGTGAAGCCGCCGTGAGAAGCCGCACAGCCACATCGGAATGACCGGGTAAGCCGCGACGCGGAGGCTTTGCGGAGAGGAGCGCGTTCGGCGGAAGTCGCCAAAAGTCAACGGCGACAGACCCGG
>JAYTTY010000591.1:0-3523 GCA_043744795.1 Zavarzinella sp.
GGCGTCCCGCCGGTCGGTTTGACTCCAACGACCGGCGGGACGCCGGTCCCACCAGTTTGTTCGGAATCACTTCTCAGGCGAGGCGGCGGCCGGTCCCGGTCGCCAACATCATCAGGCCGCCCACGAGTGAAATGCCGCCCACCACGGGGGGTTCCCAGCCGATTTGGCCGGGGCCGGCCGACAGTTGCACCGGCTTGTCATCCCCCGCCCGGTCCCCCGCCACGGACCCGAATCCTTGGGCCGCGAGGGCCACGGCCCCCAAGACGACCAAGACCAAACCCATGATCTTCATGGCAAGCTCCTTCTCTTAGCCACGCTCCCAATCGGACGCCTTGATTCGGTTCGCGTGGCCGTCGTGGCCGCCGCTGACCGCCCCTTCCAGGGTGTCGGTCAGCTTGGTCACGGCCCCGTCCACCATCTTCGGGATGCCGTCGTGGACGCTGTTCTTGACGGACTCGGACAGCGTACTGATGGCCGTCTCGGCCACCTTCCGCACTTCTTGGCTGATCATTTTCAGCAAGTCGTCGAACAGGCCCGGGTGGCCCGCCGGGCCGGCCGCCGCCGCCGGGGCGGAAGTCGCTTGGGGCGGGGCCGGGTACGGGATGAACGTCGGGCCGGCCGTGTGGTGGTGGCCCGAGCGGCGGAACAACATCAGCCCGGCGAACAGGCCGGCGGCGGCGGCCCCGCCGACGACGAGCCACGGGTTGTTCCGCACATGGCGGCTAATGTCGGTCGCGTCCTTCACGTTGTCGGTGACGGTGTGCATGGCGGACTGGACGTTGTCCGTCACCGACCCCACCGTGCCCTTGACGCTTTCCGTGACCGACCCGACGGTTCCTTTGACGCTGTCCACGGTATCCTCCACGGCGCTCCGGATGGAATGTACGGTTTCGTTGACGGCGGCCGTCGTGCTGCGCAGCGTGCCGACCACCTGTTCTTCCAAGGCCGCCACCTTGTCGCTCATCGACTGCCGGGTGACGGCCATCTGCTGTTCGATCACTTCTGGGGATTCGTTAGACACGACATGTTCTCCTGCAAGGCGTGAAGGGACTTGTCCGGGAGCGGGTTAAAGCTGGTCATCCGCTTGTAGCCGACGAACGCGGCCACCCCGCCGACGACCAACAGGGCGCCGCCGATGATGAACCAACAGGCCCACAACGGCAGGCTCGGGACGAGCCAGTTGAGCAGGAGCGGCAGACCCATCAGGAAGAAGAGGGCGCCGAAGGCGGTGAGGCCGAGGCCGATGGCGATGAACTTGACCGCCCCGAGGGTCTTGGCCACGTCCTGCTTCACCTCAGCCTTGAACAGGTCAATTTGTTGCTTGAACAACGTCTTGGCGTCGTCCATGATTCCGCCGACCAGTTTGCTCATGTTCACGTGCGGCTCCGCACCTTCCTCGGCAAAGGTCGTCGAGCCGAAGCGCTCGCCGCCCGGCGTGTATCCGTTACGGTCCATGGGGTACTCCCGTAATGTGTCGATGTTGACTTCCACATTTAAGCAACGGGCGTGCCACTGGGCGGGAATAATGGCCGGCAGTCTGTGGTTAGCGGGCGGGCGGCAGAATTGAAGGGGAAAGTGCAGCGGGGTGCCGACGCGGGGGTAGGGGGGTGCGCAACGAGAACCACGTGAAAGCCGTTTCGCCGCGCCGCTTCGGAGTGGGGCCCGGTCGTCCGACCATCAATCGCTTCCCATTGGTCAAGGGCGAGCGTCGAGGCGTCAGCCCGACGTGTCTGGTTTTGGGAAAGCAGACACGTCGGGCTGACGCCTCGACGCTCGCCCTTGACGGCGCGTGCTGTCGCGATTCGGGTTCCGGCCCCGCGCGCCACTCCCGAAGCGTTGCGTCGCGGTCACGGTGAAATCTCAGAGGAATGGCGTCAAACCGTCATCGGCACGGACGGCACGGCGTTCGGCATGTTCGACCCGTGCGTGCGGGAGAAAATCTGCGTGAACTCGGCCCCGAACAGCAGAATTTGCGTCGAGAAGTAAATCCACATCAGCAGCACGACGAACGACCCGGCCGCCCCGTACGGGGAGCCGACGGCCGCCATGCCCATGTACAGGCCGATCAGGTATTTGCCGAGGTTGAACAGGATCGCGGTGACGACCGCGCCCACCAGCACGTCTCGCCACGCGACCTTGGGCTTGGGCAGCAGCTTGAAGATCATGGCGAACATGGCCGTCGTGAGGGCGAACGACAGGACGCAGTTAAGCAGCCGCATCCACAGCGACCCGAAGGGGATCTGGCTGTTGATCCAGCCCCCGAGGCCGGTGAGGAACGCGCTGAACGCCAGCGACACCAGCAGGAGGAAGGCCATCGAGCAGATCATGGAGAATGAGAGCAGGCGGTTCTTCAACTCGGTGACGATGCCGAGCCACTTCTGGTTCTCGTCCGCCTTGTAGTCCCAGATGGTGTTGATGGCGTCCTGGAGTTGAATGAACACGCCGGTCGCCCCGACGATCAGCGACCCGAGGCCGAGGATGGTGGATAGGATGCCGCCAGTCTTGGAGTGGCTGGCGGCCATCAAGTCTTCGATCGTCTTGGCGTTTTCTTCCCCGACCAAGCCGGCGATTTGTTGGGCGATCTGCCCCTGGGCCGCGTCCTCGCTGAAGATCAGGCCGGCGATGCCGACCACGACCAACAGCATCGGGGCCAGCGACAGGGCCGTGTAGAACGCCAAGGCCGCCCCGAGCCGCGGGCACTTGTCCTCGGAGAATTCCGTCGCCGTGTTTTTGACAAGGTTGAACCAGTGGGCGAGGGGGAGTTTCATGGCCATTCGGCGAGTGTTTGGGAAGGTGCCACCTGAAATGGCAATTGTGGCGCCAAGACGAAACACGGAGAGCCGACCACGTCTCAGGTGATCGGCTCCAGGCATGTCCGAAGGCCGCGTCACGCGCGGCCGCTAGATGACTTCGCGTGTGGACCGGCTGCCGAAGAGCAGGGTCAACACGAACAGCACGAGGAACACGAAGAACAGAATCTTGGCGGCCGCGTAAGAGACCCCGGCGACATCGGTGAAGCCGAAGAGGCCGGCGACCAGGGCCACGATCAGGAAGACCAGCGAATATCGCAACATGGCGGTGACTCGGTGAAAAGCCCCGTGGGCGCGGGGCGGAGGTTAAGGGGCCACATCTATACTCAACCGGCGGCAAGCGTATCGCCGGGCTGAACAAAAGTCGGGCTATTTCATCCGGCCTCGGGCGTCAAAACTTGGCCGGGTTATCTCAAGGATCGGGGTGATTGTTGGTCTCCCCGGTTCGTGAAAGAGATAAATGCACGGGCCGTGCCAAAACGGGTCGGAATGAGATTGGCGGGCAAAATCACGGTGTTTTCGCGGAAATGTTGAGTTTTCTCGGGCGAAAATGGGAAGTGGGCTGCTCAACGAAGACCACGCTCCCGGCGAAACCCGGGATTTGTTTGCGATGAAAACAAAAAAAGGCCGTCCTTCGGGAAAGCTCCCGGGGTTCGCCGAGCCTCACCCGCGGGCTACGCTCCGTCGCCCCTCCGGGGCTAATACACAGTCTT
>JAYTTY010000592.1:0-3523 GCA_043744795.1 Zavarzinella sp.
GCCCGTGGGTGAGGCTTTGCGAACCCCGGGACGCTGATCGACCGAAAACGCTCACGCCAGCCACTTCTCCGCCAGCGCCTTCATCATCTGCAACTGCCCCAGCGGCTCCAGATTCCCCTCGTACTCGAACGAGATGTAGCCGGGGAACTTGGCCTTGGTCAGCGCGTCGTAGCACCGCATCAAATCAAAAGCTGGGTGCTTGCCGTCGGCGTCGAGGCCGTGGAACTTGGCGCTGCACATCTTCGTGGCCGTGGCGAACATCGTGTCGAGGCCGGGCCAGCGGCTGTCATCATTGGGCAGCAGGCCGAAGTCCGGGCAGGAGGAGATGTTTTTGTCGACGGCCTTGATGATGGCCGCCACGTTCTTCGGCTCGGCCGACAGGCCGAAGTGGTTCTCGATCACGATCTCCACGCCGGCTTTCTCGCCGTACTCGGCCAAGGCCTTGAACCGGGGGGTCACGTCTTCCAGTTTGCCGTCTCCCGTGTTGACGCGCATGCTCGGGATGCGCAGGGCTTTTGCCACGTCGATGAGTTGCTCGAACTTCTTCTGGTCTTCGGCGTTCTTGCCAAGGTTCACGTCCTTCATGTTGTCGCTGAGGTGAATGAATTTCGTCCCCTGCTTCTTCATGAAGGCGTTGATCTCCTCCAGATACTTCGGCTCGAACGACGCGAGATGGGCGGAGGACAGTTCCAAGTTGGTGATGCCCAACTTCTCTTTCACGACCGTCACGGCCTGCTCGACCTTCCACCACACGTCCGGCTTGAACTCCGGCTTGCCGTACCGCGTGTTCTCGAAATAGTTGTGGAACGACCACGTCGAGACCGCGAAGCGGTCCACGGGGACGGCGGCAAAGACTGACGGCCGCAGGGCGGCGACGACGGCGCTTGCCAAGCCGACCCGGGCGAACTCACGGCGGGAGAGATTCATGGGAGAGCCTTTTCACGGGAAAGCGACGTGGAGATAGTGATACGCACCCGCGGACGCGGGGAAACGTCTTGTGAGCCGCGACGCGGAGGCTTTGCGGAGAGGAGCGCGTCCCGCGACTGACGCGGAAGTCAGTGGCCCTCCGGTCCGGGTGAGAGTCGTTGAACGCGCTCCTCTCCGCAAAGCCCCCGCGTCGCGGCTCACAAGAACCGGAAACCGGCGGGGTTGTCGCCCACAGGCGAACTCCTAAGATGCTGTATTCGAGAAATTACCCCGGTCGGGCAATCAAACTCAGGAGTCGGGCATATGGCATCCCGTCGAGGAAGTGGGCGTCGCAAGGTCGGCCGCAAGAAGCGTCGCATGCGGGCCAAGATTCGCCACCGCAAGTAACAGTCGCCCGCCGACGGTCACATCGTCCGCCCGCCATCAACCACCACGACTTGGCCGGTCATCAGGGTCGTCCCGACGGCCAAGAACTCGACCACGTCCGCCACGTCCTCGGGGCTGGCCGCCCGCTGCAACGGCGTCTGGGCGACCGCCTTGGCGACGTGTTCCTCGTGGCCGTCCAGCCAGCGCGTGAGGATTGGCCCCGGCGCCACGGCGTTCACCCGCACATCCGGGGCGAAGGCCCGCGCCAGGGATTGCGTCATGCAGTTCAGGGCCGCCTTGCTGGCCGAGTACGGGATCGAACTGCCGTGCCCTTGCAACCCCGCCACGGACGACGTGTTCACCACGCACCCCTTGCGTAATTTCAGCATCGGCATCGCCGCCCGCGTGGCGTACATCGCCCCCTTCAAATTCACCTGAAAAATCTCGTCCCACACCTCGTCGGTCAACGCTTCCAGGTCGTCGTGCCGGATGAACTTGGTCGTGGCCGCGTTGTTGACCAGCACGTCCAACCCGCCGAGTTCCGCCCGGCACCGCTCTACCATCGCCCGCACTTGCGCATCGTCGGCCACCGTCGCCGGACACAGAATCCCCGGCACGCCCTCGGCCTTCACGAGCCGCAAGGTCTCCTCCGCATCCGCTCGGGACTTGGAATAGTTCACCGCGACGGCGAACCCGCGGTTGGCGAACCGAACCGCGACCGCCCGGCCGACCCCCGTGGCCGACCCGGTAACGAGAATGACTTGCATAAAGACTTCACCACAAAGGCACAAAGGTCGCGCAAAGAACCACCAAGAAAGCCAAGTAAAAATTTCTTCTCGGTCTTCTCTGTGGTTCTTTGTGCGACCTTTGTGCCTTTGTGGTTAGTGCTTTTCCGTTTCCAGCCGGGCGACTTCCGCACAGTCTTTGTCGCCGCGGCCGGAGAAGCACAGCACGACGATGTCCGTCTTCGGCCGCTTCGCGGCGATCCGCATGCCTTCCACCACGGCATGGGCCGTCTCTAGGGCGGGGAGGATGCCCTCCATGCGGGAGCAGACGCGGAAGCCGTCCATCGCCTCGGCGTCGTTGATGCTGGTGTACCGCACGCGGCCAGTGTCTTTCCAGTAGCTGTGCTCCGGGCCGACGCCGGGGTAGTCCAACCCGGCCGAGATCGAGTGGACCGGGGCGGTCTGGCCGTCGTCGTCTTGCAGGACGTAGCTGAAACTGCCGTGCAGCACGCCCGGCTTGCCGTTGCTGATGGTCGCCGCGTGGTCGCCGTAGGTGGGTTTGCGGCCGCCGGCCTCGACGCCGACGAGTTCGACGCCCTTATCGTCCGCGAACGGGTAAAACATGCCGGCCGCGTTGCTGCCGCCGCCGACGCAGGCCACCACCACGTCCGGCAGGCGGCCGAACTGCTCCATCGACTGTTCCTTGGTCTCGGCCCCGATGACGGCTTGGAAGTCGCGCACCATCATGGGGAACGGGTGCGGCCCGATGGCGCTGCCGATGATGTAGTGCGTCGTCTCGACGCTCGCCATCCACTCCCGCATCGCCTCGTTGACGGCGTCCCGCAGGGTCTTGCTGCCGCTCTCGACGGGGAAGACTTCCGTGCCCATCGCCCGCATCTTGAAGACGTTCAACTCCTGCCGGCGAATGTCCTCGGACCCCATGTACACGCGGCACGGCAAGTCGAAGAGGGCGGCGGCCGTGGCGCTGGCGACGCCGTGCTGCCCGGCCCCGGTCTCGGCGATCACCCGTTTTTTGCCCATGCGCAGCGTGAGCAAGCCTTGCCCGATGGCGTTGTTGATCTTGTGGGCGCCGGTGTGGTTCAGGTCTTCGCGCTTGAGGTAAATTTTCGCCCCGCCGGCCTCCTTGGTGAGCCGTTCCGCGAAGTAGAGCCGCGACGGCCGGCCGACGTACTCGTTGAGGATGCGCCGGAACTCGGCAATGAACGCCGGGTCTTGGCTGGCCTCCGAATACGCTTTCGTGAGTTCATCGAGGGCGAATATCAGCGTCTCGGGGACGAACCGCCCGCCGTAGGGGCCGAACCGCCCTTTCAGGTCGGGCATCGTCACGGCGGGCTTGGCGGAGAGCGTCGGCATGGCAGGCAACCTCAACGGGGGAAACCGTTATTTCACGGATGGGACACGGAAAGGCAACCTCACCCCCTCACCCCCCTCTCCGCGGCGGAGAGGGGGGACCGGACCGACCTCTGTTTGCAATGATTGCAGCG
>JAYTTY010000593.1:0-3523 GCA_043744795.1 Zavarzinella sp.
GGGCTGCGACGGATGCCAACAGCGACCCCCGCCTAAATTTCCCTCTGCCCCGGCCGGAAACCTACCCTTGTAAGGGGTTAGGGGGTGAGGTTGCCTTTAGAAGGGTCTCTGCCGCCCGCTGACTCAATAAAACAACCTGCGGCCCGCCACTCACCAGGATTTCACTCATGTCGGCCCTCCGCCTTTCCCTTGTGTTGCTCGCCGGCGCCGCGGCCCTCCCGGCCGCCGAACTCTCCACGCTGGACGGCAAGAAGTACACCGGGGATGTCGTGGCCGTCTCGCCGACGGAAGTCACGTTCAAGGCCAACGGCATCGAAGAGAAGTTCGCCGTCACGGCCATCAACGCCATCACGCTCGGGCCGGCGCCAAAGCCGGTCGGGGCGGGCAAGACGTTCGTCGCCGTGGAATTGGTGGACGGCACCGCCTTCCGCTGTTCGGCCTTCGCCCTCAAGGGCAAGAGCGTCGAGTTGACGCTGCTCGGCGGGGACGAGGGCAAGCCGGGCCGGGTCGTCGCCGTGCCGCTGACGACTCTCTTCTCCGTCCTGCGCGACGCCGGGAACCTCAAGGTCGAGCAAGACTTCCGCACGCTGATGCGGGACCGCGGCAAGTTCGACGTGTGGATCACGCACGCCAAGGCGAAGGACGACACCGGGGCCGAGGCCGACCGCCTCGACGCCGTCCGCGGCACCTTCGGCGACGGCGACCCGGCGACGGACTCCGTGAAGTTCACCCTGGAGGCGACCGGCAAAGACGTGACGATTAAGATGCCCAAGGTCGCCGGCATGATCTTCAACCAAATCCCGACCGGGACCGTCGCCCCGGCCGTGTGCAAAGTCATCGACGCGGACGGCAACGGCCTCGTCGCCAAGTCCGTCACCCGCACCGACACG
This sequence comes from Zavarzinella sp., assembly GCA_043744795.1. Taxonomy (GTDB): domain Bacteria; phylum Planctomycetota; class Planctomycetia; order Gemmatales; family Gemmataceae; genus Zavarzinella. The sequence goes on from JAYTTY010000593.1 coordinate 891, forward strand.
GGGTACACGGTAGTCACGGTGTCCGACGTGAAACTCGACCTGCCGGACGCCGCCGTCGCCAAGTTCGACTTCGCGGCCGGCAGCATCAAGTACCTCTCCGACTTGGAGCCGGCGGCCCTGGCCGAGTCCGGCACTGACCCGGAACACTACCAAAAAGACCGCAACCTCGACCGCAACCCGATCCGCCTGCTGACCGCCCCAGGCGACTCCAAGACCGAACTGTTCGCCAAGGGGCTGACGCTGCACGCCAAGACGGAACTGACCTACGACCTCAAGGGCCAGTACAAGGTCTTCAAGGCCACCGCCGGGGCCGACGCCTCCGTGGAGACGGCGAGCGCCGTCAAGCTGACCATCGACGACGGCACGCAGGTGCTGTTCAAGGGCGTCATCAAGCGCGGCGACAAGCCGGTGGACCTGAACCTGAACGTGCAGAACGTGGACCGCCTCAAGATCACCGTCGAGAGCGACGGGGCCGTGCTGGACTTGGGCAACCAAGTGTCACTGGGCAACGCGCGGGTGTTGAAATGACCAGAGCTTTTAATCCCCGGGGTCCGCGTTGGTTTTCAGCCCCGGAGGGGCGACGGAGTTTGATCCCGGGGTTCGCAAAGCCTCACCCACGGGCTACACTCCGTCGCCCCTCCGGGGCTAAGAACTCCGAGTTTGATTTCCGCACGGGTAACATTAAAGACCAACCCATGAACAAGCGCCATCTCCTCGCCCCGCTCCTCGCCCTCGGCCTCGCCGCCGGCGGACTGGCCCTGTTGCCGAAGCCCCAAGCGGCCGTCGCGGCCGACCCGGTGAAGGACGCGGAACTCGACCGCGTGAACCTCATCAAGAAGATCCGCCCGGCCGTCGTCGCCGTGTACATGAAGGACTTCTCCGGCGACCCGCGCGGCAAGGTCGCCGGCGGCGGGTCCGGGGTCGTCATCGACAAGGACGGCTACTGCCTCACGAACTTCCACGTCGTGATGGGCAACGGCGGTGGCATCACCCCGACGTTCGCCTGCGGCATGCCCAACGGCGAGATGTACGACGCCGTCACCGTCGGCACCGACCGCGGCGGGGACACGGCCATCATCAAGCTCATCCCCAAGAAGGAGGGGGACACGTTCCCCGTCGCCGAACTCGGGGACAGCGACGCGCTGCGGCCCGGCGACTGGACGATGATCATGGGCAACGCCCAACTCCTGTCCACGGACTTCACGCCGTCCGTCAGCTTCGGCCTCGTCTCCGGCGTCAACCGCTACGTGGACTTCGGCTTCGCCGAGCACACGGACGCCATCCAGTACGACACGACGGCCAACCAGGGCAACTCCGGCGGGCCGATCTTCAACATGAAGGGCCAGGTCGTCGGCCTCGTCTTCGGCGGGGCGCCCGGCAAGCGCGGGGCGTTCAACACCGGCATCGGGTACGGCCTGCCGATCAACATGGCCAAGAACTTCATCGTCCACATGCGGGCCGGCCTGTTCAGCGACCACGCCACGCTCGGGGCCACCGTCTCCAGCCAGGCCAGCGAGGACAGCGAGTCCGTCCGCATGACCGTGAACCAGGTGCTGGAAGAATCCGACGCCGGCCGCCGCGGCATCGTCGAGGGGGACGAGTTGCTCAACTTCGCCGGCCGGCCGCTCACCAGCGTCAACCAGTTTAAGTCGGCTCTCGGCATCTACCCCAAGGAGTGGCGGCTGCCGCTGACCTACCGCCGCGGCAACGAGAAGAAGGACACGCTGGTACGGCTGATGAGCTACACGCCGGCGGTCGTCAAGAACAAGGACGCCCCCGCCGGCGGGCCGCCCGGTCAAGTCCCGCCGAAGCCGCGGGCCTTCGGGGCCGGGGCCAAGTTCTGGGAAGAGAAGAAGGGCTTCACGAACTACTACTTCAACCGCCAGGCCCGCGACGGCCTGCTGGCCGACGCCAAGAAGCTCGGGGACTTCTCCCCGCTGACCGGCGAGTGGGTGTGGACCGGGACTTACGACCGCGAGATGCGCGGCGGGGACTTCCTGATCAAGGTCGAGGACGCGAAGGACCCGGCCGACCCGAAGAACACAATCCCGCTCGTGACGCTGGCCCTCGGGACATCGAGCTACAAGCTGAACCCGCTGCAACAAGGGCTGACGGCCGCCGACCTGACGGAGCCGCCGTTCTCCGGCGGGCTGATGATGGCCGCGTACCAGTACCGGCGATATCTGACGCTCGACCCGAAGAAGATGGACAAGGAAATTTGCCACCACGCCGGCATGGAGCCGGTGTACCTGATGCCGGCCGACGGCTCCAAGCCGAAGAAGTACGAGGACGTGCGCGTGTTCGCCGAGGTGATCCGCACCGAGCACGCGGACGTGCCGGCCAAGTGGTATTACTACAAGGCCGCCCTCAACCCGCAATTCAAGGACAAGCACCCCTTCGTGGACGGCACCCTGTTCGCCGCCGAGGTGACGGTCGCCCGCGACCAGGACCCGTGCGAACTCTACTTCGGCGACTTCAAGGACGTGGCCGGCCGCCAAGTCCCGCACAAGGTCGAAGTCCGCAACGGCGACAAGCGGTACGCCGTGTTTAATGTGAAGGTGACGACGTTTAAGTGAGTGAGCGGATAAGAGAAGAGTTTCTCGCAAAGTTCGCAAAGAGGCAAAGCTCGCAAA
>JAYTTY010000594.1:0-13824 GCA_043744795.1 Zavarzinella sp.
GGCCGGCCGACGATGACCCCGAGGGGGCTGCGACGGATGCCAACAGCGACCCCCGCCTAAATTTCCCTCTGCCCCGGCCGGAAACCTACCCTTGTAAGCCCTGGGGGGATCACTCATCGCCGGCACCAAAAACACCTCTGGCACCTTCGTGAACAACGGCGCCATCCGCGTCGATGACGACATCGGCACCGTGCTGATCAAGGGCAGCATCGTCGGCAACAGTACCAACTCGGCCATCCTCTCCGCCCGCGGCAAGGCCGTGCCCACCGCGACGACCGATGTCGCCATCGGCAAGCTGACCGTGCTCGGCCGCGTCGAGTTCGCGCACATCCTGGCCGGCGTCGATGTCAACGGTGTCGCCCTGAACGCCGACGCCCAGATCGGCGCGGTGTCTGTGGGCGGTGACTGGATCGCGTCGAGCATCGCGGCGGGCGCCGTGTCCGGAAACGGCTTCTTCGGCGACACCGACGATGCCAAGATGTCTGGTCCCGGCGTCAAGGATGACAGCCTGGTGTTCTCGAAGATCACGAGCTTGACCATCGGCGGGCAAGTCATGGGTACCGTCGGCGGGACGGATCACTTCGGCATCGTCGCCGAGAACGTCGGCCTCGTGAAAGTGGGCGGGGTGACGTTCCCAACGACCGCGGGCAACAGCAACGACGACTTCTTCATCGGCATCACCCTCGACTTCAAGGTCAACGAAGTCTAACAGCGCAGTCCGTGTCGCGGCAAATCGTTATGGGGCATGCCGCCGGTCCTGCTACGATGCCTGTTCGCCAATCTGGCTTCATTCCACACGGGGTATTCTCATGGCCCGCTTTCACGCGCGCGCGCGCTCCCTCTTCGACTCGAATGCCTCGAAGGTCGGGACGCCCCGGCGACGCGTGTCGTCGAGGGCTTCGCCCTCCAGCAACGCCATCGCCAGCCACGTCGTCCCGTCCGGCTCCTCGTTGGCGGCGTGGATGGTGGCGACGTGCTCGCGCTTGACGGCCGCCATCGCCTTCGCCTCCCGCAGGAAGCGGGCGCGGGCCGTCGGCTGGGCCGCGATCTCCGGGCGCATGACCTTGACGGCGACTTCGCGGTCGAGCCGCGTGTCCACGCCCAGGTAGACGGCCCCCATGCCGCCTTCGCCCAGCTTCTTCTTGATGGCGTACACGCCGAGCTGCGCGGGCATCGCGGAGACGGCGCCGGCCGCCGGCGCGGCAAAGGTGTTGGACCCGTCGAGGCCGGCGGTGACGGCCTGCAAAATTTGCCGCACGCCGGGCAACAGGTCCGGCATGTCCCGGCAGAAGTTTTCCGGCGTGAGCTTCGGGTTCTGGGCGCGCGCCCGGATGTATTCCTGAACGGCCTGTTCCAGCGTGGTCCCGGATGTCATGGCGCGCGTCTCCCTCGGTGCGGACAGGATACCAGAGGGGGACGGGTATGAAAAGCGCCGGACGACGGCGCCATTCTTCGCTGGCCGGTGACGATCCCCGTCCGGCGATTTCGCACATTTTCGGGACAGGATTTCCGGCCGCGTATCCTTGTCTCGGGTCCGTGAACCCGACGGGAACCATCTCATGACAGACCTGTTGACGCACCCGCCCGCGCACGAGTTAACCGCCTTTGGGCTGGGCATCCTGACCGACGACGAGTGCCAAGCGATCTCGGAACATGTCGCCGAGTGCCCCGCGTGTCAGCGGGCGGTGGCCGCGGCGCCGGGGGACACGTTCACCGAATTGTTGGCCGAGGCGAAGACCGTCCTTGACGCGCCGCTGCCGGGCGACGACTGGCCGGCGGAGTTGGCGGCGCACCCGCGCTACACGCCGTTGCGGCTGCTCGGCGTGGGCGGCATGGGGACGGTGTGGCTGGCCGAGCACGCCGTCATGGGCCGGCGCGTCGCGGTCAAAGTCATCCGGCCGGAGTTCCTGGCCCGGCCCGGCGCCGCCAACCGCTTCCGCCGCGAAGTGGCCGCCGCCGCGAGATTACACCACCCCAACATCGTGACGGCCTTCGACGCCGAGCAGGCCGGCGAAACCCACTTCTTGGCGATGGAATACGTCGACGGCGTCGGCCTCGACGACCTGTTGAAGACGCAGGGCGCGCTGCCCGTCGCCGAGGCGTGCCGGTACGCCGTGGACGCGGCCGCCGGCCTGGACCACGCGCACCGGGCCGGTCTTGTCCACCGCGACGTGAAGCCGGGCAACCTGATGCGGGCGGCCGACGGCACCGTGAAAGTGCTGGACTTCGGCCTCGCCATGCTCGTCGCCGACGACCGGGCCGACGCCTCGCTGACCGGGGCGAACATGGTCGTCGGCACGCCGGACTACATCGCCCCGGAACAGGCCGAACACCCGCACGCCGCCGACGGCCGCGCCGACATCTACGCCCTCGGCTGCACGCTGTACCACTTGCTGACCGGGGCCGTCCCGTTCCCCGGCTCGTCCGTGTTGAAGAAACTCGACGCCCACCGGCGCGAACAGCCCCGGCCCTTGAGCCGGTTCCGCGCCGACATCCCCCGCGGCCTCTCGGAGATCGTGATGAACATGATGGCCAAAGACCCCGCCGCCCGCTTCGCGTCGGCCGCCGCCGTCGCCGACGCCTTGCGGCCCTTCGCGGACGGCACATTCGCCCGCCAACACCGGCCACGCCGCTTCGCCGCGAGCGTCGCCGGGTTCCTCCTGTTTGCGGTCGTCGCCGCCGGGGCGGTGGTCTACCGCATCCAGACGGACACGGGCGAACTCGTCATTTCCACGCAAAACGACGACGTGGAAGTGATCGTCAAAAAAGGCGGCAAAGTGGTGACGATCATCGACACCAAAACGCAAAAGCAAATCGAGCTCAAGAGCGGCGAGTACGACCTTGAACTCCGCAACGCCGACGGCCTCAAGTTGGACATCACCAAGGCCAACCTCACCCGAGGGGCGAACGTGCTGGCGACGATCGAACGAATCCCCGCCACTTCCCCGAAGGTGATGGAAGGCAGTTCCGGCGGGCCTCCCGTTCAAACGGGTCCGACGGGAATGACTCCCGGTGGTTCCGGCGCCCCCGCTCTGTTTGAGTCCTGGGGAGGGCCGGGCAAGGTTGCCGCCCAAGCCAGCCACTGGCCGCCGGCCCCCCTGCCCGGAGCGGCCGGATTCATGGTGCGGTTGCCCATTCATTACGCGGATCGGAATGGCATCCGGTTCTCCCCCGACGGGCGCCTGATCTGTACTTCAACGCCGGAGTACGGTGGCCTGGAACTCCGGGAGACGGCGACCGGCCAGCAACTGGCCCGGCTCGCCACCCTCTCGGAGCAGGCTTGGGCTTTTACCCCGGATTCGTCGAGGATCGTCCTGGTCTCCAAGCCCACGGCCAGCAGTTGCCTGTTTCGCCTCTGGCGGCCCGACACCGGCGAAATCACGAATCTCGGCGAACCGCTCCGGCTCATGGGTGACATCCGCAGCGTGAGCATTCAAGGCTCCCCGCAAAAACTGGTCCTCGGAACGGCGGGGGAATACCTCGTCTACGACACGGTCGCCAAGGCGATCACGAAGCGGGTGAAAGTTCCCGAAACGACCCTCTGGAAAAACCGCAATTTTGGCGCAAGCCCGCGGTCAATCCAAATGACGAACCGGATTGTTTCCGGGGACGGCGAACGGGCGTATGTCGTGATCGGCGACCGGCTCCCGCCCCCCAGTCCGGGAGTCACTCCCCGTCCGGTCAATTCGTACCTGGATGTGTTTCACCTCACGCCGGACGACGCCCTCCCGACCAGGATCGAACTCCCCGGCGTCATTCTCCAACTGTTTGAAATTCCCCGGCCGGCGGGAAGCGCCAGTGAAGCCGCGACGTTCGGAGTCATTTGCAAGCTGGCCACGGGCGAAGAACGCATCCTGCTGTATGACGCCCTTGGCCGGTCCACTGGCGTTCAACTGCCCGACCTGAAGGACTACCCTGTCCAGGAAGTCGCGGCCCATGCCCGGCGGGCCGTTGTCCTGGGGCCGGACGGGGTGAGTTTCGAGAGCCTGGATTTGACGGACGGGTTCCGGCGGACGCCCGTCGCCAAGATCGCCAACCAGGACGCGACCGCCCTCAGCGACGACGGCCGGGTCTTCGGCGCCCGCACGGAGACTGGCTGGAACCTGTACCGCCTGCCGGACGTTGTCGTGCCGGCGTCGGAGAAACCGAAGAAAGAGGCGGGCGGGAGTACGACGCCGTAAGGATCGGAAAGCCGCTCGGTGAACACCGCCGTCCGGCGGTCGCGTTGGAGTCCCGCCTTCAGGCGGTCTTGGACCTGTCACCCGCGAACGGCCGGCGAACCGAGTCTTCGAGGGTTCGCCAACCGTGGGTGACAGCCGCCGCCCGCGGGGTCGGACCCTCGAAGACTCGGTCCTCCTGTCTCTTGTAGCGGGGAGGTCACGGACCGCCTAAAGGCGGGACTCCAACGCGACCGCCTCGCGGCGGTGAATTTGTCAATTGACGCTCGATGGGAGATTCAACGCCACCCACATGGAAACGTCCGTCAGCCTGATCGCCCGGTTGGCCGCCGATCCGTCCGAGACGGATTGGCGGCGGCTTCATGATTTGTACCGGCCGCTAATGCTCCGCTGGACCGCCCGCGCCGGCGTGCCGCTGACGGATGCTGATGACTTGGCCCAAGACGTGATGGTCGTCGTCGTCGCGGAGGTCGGCGCGTTTGTTCACCGCGGCGATGGGGCGTTTCGCGCGTGGCTGCGCGGCATCTTGGCCAACCGCCTCAAGGAGTTCTTCCGGCTCCGCGACCGCCGGCCGGTGGCCACGGGGGACGGCGACTTCCAAGACCTGCTCGGCGAACTTGAGTGCCCCGGTAGTTCGCTATCCAAACTGTGGGACCGGGAACACGACCACCACGTCGCCGGCCAACTCATGCTCCGCGTCCAAGGGGACTTCGCCCCGAACACGTGGCGGGCGTTCCGCTCGCAAGTGTTGGACGGCCGCTCGGCCCAGCAAGTCGCCGACGAATTGGGGCTGTCGCTCAACGCCGTCCTACTCGCCAAGAGCCGGGTGCTGAAACGGTTGCGCGAGGAGTCGCGCGGACTGATTGAATGAGTCTGCGCATGTCTGATGGGAGTGTTCAATCTTGCAACACCGCCCCCGTACACCAAGCCGTTGATCGTTGATGACCGTCGGTGAAAACCCGGCTGATCGGCATCATTCGCCCATTTCGCCGTCATTTCGGGCGTGAACTCACCGCTGGCGCGAATAATGAGCGGTTTTTCACAATACGGCGCTGCGATTGCGGTGTAACTCATCCTCTCCCAGCCATTCGTCGCTGGGCCGTGTGTTTCAGGAGCCTTTCATGACGTATGTCATTATTCGGCGGTGCCCGGTTTGCCCGACAATTAACGCTCATGCCGAGCAACTGATGCTCGCTTTCAAGCGTGACCGGCGCGTGCTGGCCATGCGGATCGACGGATCTTTCGACGAGTTCTCGGTCATCGTGGACGGCGAGCCGATCGACGCGATGGACGGCGACGCCCTCCGGCCCGTCGACGAATTGACGGCCGAGATCCGCGAGCGGTTGGCCGGGCTTGTGGCCGTGTGAATACACGCTCGCCACGCCGAGCGGCAAGAGAAACGAAAAAACCACCCGGCCGTTGACTCCTCTCCCAAGGGCCAACTTCCGGGTGGTTTCATTTTAGGACCGGGCCAACGCCTCAACCGAGTGGTCTCTCCCTCCACTTGATCGACTTGTCCGAACCCGCGTCCGTGCCGATCAGAAAAGCAACGGCCGTGCCACGCGGTTTCGGGCCTGCCCGCTTGCGGGCAAATCGCTTGTTTCTCCGGGCAAACAGCCCGTTTCAGGGCGATGTAAAATCGCGCGTCCGGAATTCGCCGTTTCCCGGCGACCGAGTTTTGCCCGCGATGCCGTCAGGCCGTGCCCGAGATGGGGGCAATCATCGGTCTGCGGGGCTGTGACCCGCTTCCGGCCGCCGGCTATCACTGTCTTTTGCCCCGATGATCGCGGAGATGATGCGTGAACACCCCGGAAACGGCCGCCCGCCCCTGCCGGATCCTTTGCGTGGACGACAACCGCGACGCGGCCGACGTCAAGCCGGCCGACCCGGCCGCGCTGGTCGAGATCGCGGCGGGCGTGGCCGGCGACCGCCCGGCGTCAGCGGCGTCGAAAGAGATGACGTGACAGGCGGAAAGGCGGGTGCAGCGAGGCATCGTCGCTTTTCGCTCCGCGAAAAGTCCGGCTTCTTGCCCGCGAGGCCGGTCGCCCGATGGGGGAAGGCCAGACTTTTCGCGGAGCGAAAAGCGACGATGCTCACGCCCGGGGTGCCCCGGCGGCAATGAACAGGTGGCCGGGACGAAAAGGTTGGCTCCCATCTCAGCCCGGACACACATCATGCACCCACGGCTATTTATCCGGGATTTCTCTCGACACGGCCCCCTCCCGCGCGGCATAATCGGGCTGTTGGGCACACTTCGGGGATGTCTTCCCCAGCCCGACGCCAACCTGACGAGGGCCATACGATGCGCAACTTTGTCGGCAACTTGGAAGCCCCCCCGGACCCGGACACCGGCTCGGCCCCGGACGACGACTTCGACGACCTCCTCGCCCAACTGTGGGGAGACGACGAAGGGGAATGACCCCCCGGCTCAGTAACTGCCCGAACGAAAAGCCCCCGAGGAGCCCCCGCGGGGGCTTTTCGCATTTTCCACCTACTCCGTAAAACCGTTGCGACCTGGCACACGCCGCGCTTCCACACGTTCCTGACCGCCGACGGCAAGCCGGCGTGAGCGTACCCGGACCACTATGCCGGGGTGCAGGCGTCCTACGCGACGCCGTGGGGCTTCACCGACCGACCGCCGGGCGTGCTGTCCGGCAGTTTCGGCCCGGTCGGCCACCTGGAAGTCGGCGGCGAGACGCTGCTGTGCGTCGGCGGCAACAACGGGGACTACTTCGCGTTCACGAAAGACGGCCTGCTGGCCGCAGCTATCGTCGGCGGGCCGCGCGGCTACGGCAAGCGGTTCTTCTCGATCCCCGACGGCGAGCCGGGCGTCACCGACCTGTCCGACCTGCGCAAGACGGTCGAGAACTTCCACGGCCACGTCACGGCGGCCAACGGCAAGGTGTACGCCATCGCCGGGAAGAACCACGTCACCGTGATGCGCGTGGACGGCTTGGAACAGTTGAAGCGCTTCGCCGGCACCGTGACCGTCGGCCCGGCCGACGTGACGAAGGCCGCGGCGTGGGCGGCGGCGAAGGCGCGCGTGGACCGCTTCCTGTCACCGGACGGCCCGACGGTGTACGCCGTCCGCTACCTGTCGAAGCCGCCGGAAATCGACGGCGACGTGCTGGCCGACTGGGCCGGCGTCCCCGAACTGACGATCCGCACCACCCGCGATGCCTCCGGCAAAAAGGCCGGCGAGTGGAAGGCGAAGCTGGCCTACGACAAGGACCGTCTGTACGTCGCCGCGAGCGTGACCGGCGACCGCCCGCTGCGCAACGGGGCCGCCGACCCGGCCACGCTGTTCCAGAAGGGGGACGCGCTCGACGTGCAGCTCGGCCTCGACGCGGCCGCCCCCGCGAACCGGGCCGACGCCGCCGTCGGCGACCTGCGCCTGCTGGTCACGCTGATCGACGACAAGCCGGTGGCGATGCTCTACCGCTACCGCTTGGCGAAGCGGCCGGCGAACCCGGTGGTGTTCCGCTCCCCCGTGGCCGAGGAGACCATCGATGAAATCGTCCCGCTGAAGAATGCGAAGATTAGAGTCGAGCAGACGCCGCGCGGCTGGTCGGTCGAGGCGGCAATCCCGTGGGCCGACCTTGGCGGCCGCGCCCCAACCGCCGGCGCCCCACTCCGCGGCGACCTCGGCTTCCTGACCGCCGACCCGAACGGCCTCACGACCGTCGGCCGCCACTACTGGGCCAACAAGTCCCTCGCCCCCCTCAGCGACTTGCCGTCGGAGTCGAGAATTCACCCCGCCCTCTGGGGCGACCTCCGATTCGAAGCCCCGTCCATCGACGGCCTGCTCGACCCGTGATTGAAGTCCAACGACGCGGGGCAGGTTTTAATCTGTCCCGCCGCCCGATGGTTAGACCATGCGACGTGATCGTGGGTGACGACTAACCGACCCCGGCCTACTTGTAAGCCCGGAAGCGCTCCAGCAATTGCTTAAAGGTCTTGGGCTTGAACTTCTCCCGGCTCTCTTCTTCCACGTACACGAAGTCGAACCCCGGGCCGGCCGCGGGGACGAAGTTGGACGCGACGAAAGTGTTCAACGACGCCTACGCCAAAGACGCCCTGACCGGCGGCTCGGAAGACGACTGGTTCCTGACAAGCGTCGGCAACATCCTCAAGGACCGCCTGACGGCCGAAACTGTCACCTCGATTATCTGACCGGCGGACGGCCCCCGAAGGGGAATGAAGCCCCGGCTCAGTACCCGCTCAAACGAAAAGCCCCGGAGGCGAACCCTCCGGGGCTTTTCGCGCTTTGCACTTGTTCGAAAATCCACCGGCGGCCATCAGGCCGTTCTGACTGTATCGCGGCAAGTCATTCCTCGATAGACTGACCCTCCGACCGAACTCGCGGGTGAGAACTTTCCGCGGGTCACGGCCGCCATCGGAGACGGAACCGGATGCCGACGCTGGACTGGATCGGAAAAAGTGCGGTCGTGAACCACCACCGGGAAGTGCCGTACCACCTCTTGAAGTGCGACAAGGCCCTCTCCGTCGGCGACCCCGGCACCGGGAATTTGCTGGTGCAGGGGGACAACCTCGTCGCCCTCAAGGCCCTGCTGCCGTACTACGCCGGCAAGGTGAAGTGCATCTACATCGACCCGCCGTACAACACGGGCAACGAAGGCTGGGTCTACAACGACAACGTCAACAGCCCCGAGATGCGCCAATGGCTCGGCAAGGTCGTCGGCAAAGAGGCCGAAGACCTGTCCCGCCACGACAAGTGGCTGTGCATGATGTACCCGCGCCTGGCGTTGCTGCGCGAGTTCTTGAGAGAAGACGGGGCTATTTTTGTCAGCATTGATGACAACGAAGTACAGGGCCTTCGAGCATTGATGGATGAGTTGTTTGGAAAGCGGAATTTCGTTGCGATGCTTGCCTGGCAGAAACGAGTTTCGCCTGCCAACGATGCGAAGCTTTTTAGCAGTGATCACGAATACATTGTTGTCTATTCGCTGACACTCGACAGATGGCGTCCCCGTCGACTTCCCCGGACTGATGGTCAGTTGCGAAATTACCGCAATCCGGACAATGACCCGCGTGGGCCTTGGAATTCTGCGACGTACACTTGCAACAAAACCGCTGAAGAACGCCCGAACTTATACCACGGGCTTACGAATCCAACGACAGGAGAGGTGGTTTGGCCGAAGCGTACAGCCGTGTGGAAGTACGACGCCGCGCGTCATGCTGAAAACGAGAAGGAAAATTTGATTTGGTGGGGAATTGATGGGCGAAGTCGCATGCCCCGCGTCAAGCAGTTTCTAGGCGGTGCGCGGGACGTGGTTCCCCGATCCGTGTTGCTGTATGACGAAGTGGGGCACACCCAAGAAGCAAGATCTGAGCTATTGTCTATCCTTGAAGATTCACCGTTTACAACACCCAAGCCTACGCGCCTGATTCGCCGCATTCTTGACATTGCCTCCGACCCCGATTCCATCATCCTCGACTCCTTCGCCGGCAGTGGCACAACCGGCCACGCGGTGATGCAGAAGAATCAAGAAGACGGCGGCACCCGCCAGTTCATCCTCATCGAGATGGAGCCGGCCGTCTGCCGCGACATCACGGCCCAACGGCTGTCCAAAGTGATCACTGCCTCGCGCGAATCTGGGGGGGGGGGGACAAGATATGCCGCCCTTTTCGGGTCCAAAGCCTAATCTTGGTTTTCGATTCTGCACCTTGGCCGAACCGCTTTTTGATGAGGCCGGGCAAATCCGGTCAAACGTCTCGTTCGCCGACCTGGCCGCCCACGTCTTTTTCGCCGAGACCGGCGAACCGATTCCCAAATCCGCGTCGGGCAAGTCGCCGTTCATCGGCGCGTGCCGCGGCGTTGCGTACTACCTGCTGTTCAACGGCGTGCTGGGGGACAAGCGGCCCGCCGGCGGCAACGTGCTGACGGCGGCCGTCTTGGATGCGCTGCCCGCGCACGCCGGCCCGCGCGTCGTCTTCGGGGAAAGTTGCCGGCTCGGGGGGGCCCGGTTGCGGCGGGAGAACGTTGCGTTTAAGCAAGTGCCTTACGAGATTAAGGTGCGGTAAGCGGGGGGCGGGTCGGTCCGAACCCGTTTAGCCGCGACGCGGTGTCTTCGGAGCGGAGCGCGGGCCGGCGATCAGCGGGAGGCCCGGATTTGTGAGCCGCGACGCGGAGGCTTTGCGGAGAGGAGCGCGTTCAACGACAGCCGCCGAAGTCCGAACGTCGCAGGCACGGGTGACAGTCGTTGAACGCGCTCCTCTCCGCAAAGCCTCCGCGTCGCGGCTCACAAATCCGGGTGGGCCGTTGATTTCGGTGACGGTCACGGGACGCGCTCCGCTGCGCAAAGCCTCCGCGTCGCGACTAAACGGGTTTTGACCGGGGTTGGCGACGCCATGACGGGAGACGGTTGAACTCATGCTCGAACCGAAGAATTACCAGCGCGAACGCCTCGCCGACTTGGAGCGCTTCTTTCGCCTCGCCGGCGAACGCGGGGCCAAATTCGCGTTCATGGAGCAGACCGAGCGGCCGTACAAGACGGTCCCGCACTTCCCCGAGTTGCCGTACGTCTGCCTGCGCGTGCCGACCGGCGGGGGCAAGACGCTGATGGCGGCCCGCGCGGTCGGGATCGCCGCCCGCGCGCTGCTGCACACGGACGCGGCCGTCTGCCTGTGGCTGGTGCCGACGAAGGCGATTCTGGAGCAGACGTTGCCCGCCCTCAAGGACCGGTCCCACCACTTGCACCACGCATTGACGAGCAAGATTTCCGGCCCGGTCTCGGTGATGGACATCGCCGAAGCCCTGCGCGTTCAGCCGGGGACGCTGGCCGGGGAGACGGTCGTCATCGTCTCCACCTTGGCCGCCTTCCGCGTCGAGGAGACGGACGGCCGCAAGGTCTACGAGTCCTCCGGGGCCTTGATGGACCACTTCTCGCGGCTCACCGCCGGCCAAGAAGACCTCTTGGAACGGAACGAGGACGGGACGGTCCCCAAGTCCCTCGCCAACGTGCTGCGCCTGCACCGGCCCATCGTCATTGTGGACGAGGCGCACAACGCCCGCACGTCGCTGTCGTTCGACACGCTGGCCCGGCTCCGGCCGAGTTGCGTGATCGAGTTCACGGCGACGCCGGAGACGGCGCACGACCCGGAGAACGGCAAGTTCGCCAGCAACGTCCTGTGCCACGTCTCGGCGTTGGAGTTGGACGCGGAGGAGATGATCAAGCTGCCCATCCGGCTGGAACTCCAGCCCGAATGGCAGAAGACCGTATCCGCCGCCTTGGCGATGCGGCAACACCTGGAAGAAGTCGCCGGCCGGGAGGAGCAGGCGACCGGCGCGTACGTCCGGCCGATCATCCTCTTTCAAGCCCAAGCGAAGAGCGCGGCCAAGGAGACGGTCACCCCCGAGCGCTTGCGGCAACACCTGATTGACGACTGCAAAGTCCCGGCGGACCGCATCCGCATCGGGACCGGCTCGACGTGGGAACTGGACGGCGTGGACCTGTTCGCGCGCGACTGCCCCGTGCGGTTCGTCATCACCGTGAACGCGCTGCGGGAGGGGTGGGACTGCCCGTTCGCCTACGTCCTGTGTTCCGTCGCCGAACTCGGCGCGACCAAGGCGGTCGAGCAGATCCTCGGCCGCGTCATGCGGCTGCCGTACGCCAAGGAGAAGTCGGAAGCCGAACTCAACAGTGCCTACGCCTATGTGACCTCGCAGAATTTCCACGCCACCGCCTTGGCCCTGACGGACGCCCTCGTCCAAAACGGGTTTGAAAAGATCGAGGCGAAGGACTTGGTGGTCCGGACGGCGGACGCCTCGCCGGACCTGTACCCGGAGCCGGACCTGTTCCGGGAAACCACGCAAGCGGTGCCGGAAGCCCCGCGACTGGACGAGTTGCCCGAGGACTTGCGGGAGCGCGTAACTTACGACGCGGGGGCCGGCACGCTGACGGTCAAGGGCGTCGTCACCGGCGCCGAGGCCGCCGCGCTCGAAACCGTGTTCGCCACGCCGGCCGGGCGGTCGGCGGCCCGGGCCGTCGCCGCCGCGGCCGGCGGCGCGAAGAAGCCGGAGCCGCCGAAGCGGGCGCCCCTCGGCGTCCCGTGGCTCGCCGTCCGCGGCGAAGACGACCTTCCGGAACTGTTTGAAGACCAGTTCTTGGAAGTCGATTGGAAGCTCAGTGCGTGCGACGTTGGCCTGACGGATGCCGAGTTCCCGACGGAGACGGCGGCGGGAGTGGTCGGCGAAATCGACCTGACCGCCAAGGGCAAACTGGAAGTCCAGTTCACGGAGGCCGCCCGGCGCCAGTTGCAATTGTTCGAGAAGGAACCGGGCTGGACCCTGCCCGCCTTGGCGAACTGGCTGGACCGTAAGATCCCGCACCCGGACATCTCGCCCACGGAATCACGGCTGTTCCTCCTGCGGGCGCTGGAGTCGCTGGTTGAAGGCCGCAAGTTGTCCGCCGAGCAACTCGGCCGCCGCAAGCACCGGCTGATCGACGCGCTGGCCGCGAAGATCAACCAACACCGCCAAAGCCAAGTCCGGCGGGTCTATCAGCAATTGCTGTACGGCCCGGCGGCCGCCCCCGTCGTCGAGCCCGCGTTTTGCTTCTACTTCGAGGACGGGAAGTACGCGCCGAATTGGTACTACGACGGGGCGTACAAGTTTAAGAAACACTTCTTCCCGAACGTGGGTGAATTGAAGACCGACGGGGAAGAGTTCGAGTGCGCCATGCTCTTGGACCAGTTGTCCGAAGTGGAGTGGTGGGTCCGCAACCTGGAGCGAAAGCCGTTGTCCGCGTTCTGGCTGCAAACCCCGTCCGACCGCTTCTACCCGGACTTCGTGGCCTTCCTAAAAGACGGCCGGCGGTTGGTGGTCGAGTACAAGGGGGCCGACCGCTGGTCGAACGACGACTCCAAAGAGAAGCGGCAACTCGGCGACTTGTGGGCGTCGGCCAGCGGCGGACATTGTCTGTTCGCAATGCCAAAAGGGCCGGATTGGCCGGCCATCCGCAAGGCAGTAGTCACTACAACCGGATAGCCCGCACGCCGTCATCCGCTAGCCGGGAGTCGGCAATCTCGCCCGAATTCATCAAATCGGTCGCGCGCAATGGCAGACAATTTGGCAGACCTTCACAATTCATCCGGCGGGTGGGTCGGGGAAATGACTGGTTCCGGGCGGGCGGAGGCGATATTCTCAAGGACCGCCAACCGTCCCCGAAGGAGTCCGCATGAGTCCCGAAGACCTGATCCCGTGCCGGCGTCTGATTCAAGCGACGGCTGCCGCCGGCGTAACCGCCCTCGCGGCCTCGGCCAAAGGCGAGGAAGCCAAGTCGGCCGCCCAACCGCTTCGCGTCGGCGTCATCTCGGCGGCGATCCGCGGGAAGCCGCAGCCGCGGAACGGGCACACGTGGCACTTCGCCCAGTATTTGCACCCGGCCATCGACTTGGACGCGTACTGCAAGATGGTCGATCCGGGGTCGGCCGAGTTCATCCGCCTTACAGAGCCTTGTTTCGGACTTCGTTGGAGTCCCGGCTTCAGCCGGTCTTGCGCGACGACTTCCTCCGATCAATCGGAGCGCCCCCAAGTCGGCGTTTTTTGAAGACCGGCTGAAGCCGGGACTCCAACGAAGTCCGAAGACGTCATCCGCCCGCTGATCGCCGCGTAAGCTTCCGG
>JAYTTY010000595.1:0-13801 GCA_043744795.1 Zavarzinella sp.
CGCAGGCGGATGCCGGAGCGGAGATCGGTCCCCACGCCCCGCCTCGCCTCAGTACAGGATGAATATTGACTGCGCAGCAGTCACGAAATCAAAATTACATTATTCAAATATACAGACAATAGTCGTATGGCCTTCGCATTTTTCATGGTTCCGATCCGGGACGACGGCGAACAGCAAAATGCAATGAACCAGTTTTTGGCGGCGCACCGGGTCTTGTCCGTGGACAAGAAATTCGTGGACTCCGGCGTGGAGTCGAGCTGGTGTTTCTGCGTGGATTATTTGCCGCACCAGCCGGCCCTGACGGCGGCGCAACGGCTGATCCCCGGCAAGAACAAGATCGACTACAAGGATGTGCTGACCCCGGAGCAGTTCGCCGTGTTCGCCCGGCTGCGCGACGTGCGGAAAGAGATCGCGTTGCGGGAGGCCGTGCCGGTGTACACGATCTTCACCAACGAGCAACTGGCGCAGATGGCGCAGGCGGCGCCGAAGACGAACGCCGACTTGAACAAGATCGACGGCGTGGGCGACGCCCGCGTGGTGCGGTACGGGCCGGCGTTTCTGGCGGCGCTGGGGCCGGCCGCCCAACAGGCCGCCCCATGAAACGGGCCGGCGATCTGTTCCCCCGAATCATCGACCGGGACAACCTGCGGCTGGCCTTCCACAAGGCGTTCCGCGGCAAGCAGTCGCGGGCCGAGCCGCGGGCGTTCGCGGCCGGCCTCGAAGCCAACCTGGCGCGGCTGGCCCGCGAACTGGACGCCGAGACGTTCGCGTGGGGCCGGTTCAGCCAGTTCGTGATCCGCGACCCGAAAGAGCGGCTCATCACGGCGCCGTGCTTCGAAGAGCGGGTGGCGCACCACGCCGTCATGAATGTCTGCGAGCCGCCGCTGGACCGCTGGCTGATCGCGGACACGTTCGCGTGCCGGCGCGGTTCGGGGCGCATCAAGGCCGTCGAGCGGGCCGCCCGGTACGCCCGGCGGCACGGCCACTTTCTCAAGATGGACGTCCGCAAATACTTCGACAGCATCGACCACGCCGAACTCCTGACCCGGCTGGAGCAGCGGTTCAAGGACCAGAAACTGCTGCGGCTGTTCCGGGGCGTCTTGGCCGGCTACCGCCCCGACAGCCGGGTCGGCTTGCCGATCGGCAGCCTGATGTCGCAGCACTTCGCCAACTTCTACCTCGGCTGGTTCGACCGCGTCGTCAAGGACCAGTGGCGCATCCCCGGCTACGCCCGCTACATGGACGACATGGCGCTGTGGGCCGACGACCCCGGCCGGCTCCGAACGGCGTTGGCCGATTCGCACGACTGGCTGTCGAACCAATTGCGCCTGACGGTGAAGCCGAACGCCCACGTGAACCGCACGCGGCACGGCATGGACTTCCTGGGTTGCCGCGTGTTCCCGGACCGCGTGACGTTGACCGCGCGGGGCCGCCGGCGCTACCGCGTGAAGTCCAAGCGGCTGGAAGCGGAATACGCCGCAGGACGGTTGAGTGAGCGGGAACTGCAACAGCGGGCGACCGCCTTGGCCGCGTTCACCACGGCGGCGGGCGTTTCGAGTTGGCGGTTCCGGGCCGGGTTGATAAACCGGACCACGGGGGCCGTCACAAGGCTCGGACCGGGTGATCCGGGGCGGGAGCTGGAACAACAACGCCAGGAACTGCCGGTCGGCGAACCGTAACAGGAACGACCCGACGGACCGGAACAACAACCTCGGCTTCCGACTTGCCTTAGCTCCGCCGGACGGCGGACGCCCGACCAACGGAACCGACGGCTCCCCGGCCCCTGACGCGCGGGCGTTCAGGGCAAATGTCAACACGGGCCGCCCGGCGGTAGTAGCGACCGCGAACCCTCCGGGCGGCTTGACGATTTTTCAGTAGGCCCGCGCTCCGCGGCGCGATGCCTCCGCGTCACGGCTAACAAGGCGCGGGGAGGGTAGGTCGCCTTTCGCGGCTCACCCCATCCGAAAACACCGCTCGCACATCATCCGCACAGTTCGGATTATTGGCCGGAAGCCCATCACGCCGACCACCTGAGACTCCACGTCGATGCCGGGGGCCACTTCGACTAACTCCAGCCCATCGGGGCCGAGTTCAAAGACGGCCCGCTCCGTCACATACAGAACACGCGAGGCCTTGCGGTAGGCCGGGTCGGCGCTGAAACAAATCTGCTCGACGGCTTCGACGAACTTGCGGACCGTGCCTTCCTGGACGATGCGCAATCGCCCATTCTCCACGGCGACCTTTAGGCCGCCGGCGGTCATGGTGCCGCAGAAGACGAGGCGGCGGGCGTTTTGGGCGATGTTGACGAAGCCGCCGACGCCGGCGAACTTGGTCCCGAAGCGGGAGACGTTGACGTTGCCGGCCCGGTCGATTTGGGCGGCGCCGAGCGCGGCGAAGTCGAGGCCGCCGCCGTCGTAGAAGTCGAACTGGGCGGGCTGGTCGATCACGGCTTCCGGGTGGCGCGACGCGCCGAAGCTCAGGCCGCCGACGGGCATGCCGCCGACGGGGCCGCTCTCGACGGTCAGCGTGACGCGGTCCAGCAGGCCGCGCTCGGCGGCCACGCGGGCGATGCCCTCGGGCATGCCGATGCCCAAGTTGGCGACCGCCCCGTCCGCGAGTTCGTCGCACGCCCGGCTGGCGATGACGCGGCGCTCGTCCATCGGCAACGGCGGCGGGCAGTCCAACTCAGCCGCCGGCTTCGCCGTGCAGTACGCGGGGTTGAACGCTTCGGCGAAGGTCTGCTGGTGTTCGTGCGGTTCGGCGATCACGATGCGGTCCACCAGGATGCCGGGCACGCGCACCGACTTCGGGTCGGCGGTGTGGTCCAGCACCCGTTGCACTTGGGCGATCACGATTCCACCGCAATTGCGCGCCGCTTGAGCGATCGGCAGCACTTCGCCGACGACGGCCTCGTCGTCCATCACCAGCCCGCCGTTGACGTCCGCCGCCGTCGCCCGGATTAGGCCGACGTGAATCGGGAACGCCTTGTACCACAGCCACATCCGGCCGCCGAGTTCGACACGCTCCACCAACGCCTCGCCACTCTCCAGGCCGAGGCGACCACCGCCGTGGGCCGGGTCGATGAAGGTCCCCAACCCGACGTGAGTGATGCAGCCGGGGCGCCCGGCCGCGATGTCGCGGAACAGTTGGCAGATCACGCCTTGCGGGAAGTTGTGCCCCTCGATTTGCCGCTCGACGGCCAGCCGGCCCAACCGCGGCGCCAAGCCCCAGTGTCCGCCGATCACCCGCCGCAGCAGGCCCGCGTGGGCCAAGTGGTTCAGGCCGCGGGTTTGGCCGTCGCCTTGGCCGGCCGCATACACGAGTGTTAATCCGCGCGGGGAACCCGTCGCCAAGAAGCGGCGTTCCAGCGCGGCCGTCAACGCCTCGGCGTGGGCCGCCCCGACGAAGCCGCCGCTGGCGACCGTGACGCCGTCGCCGATCAGCCGCACGGCCTCGTCGGCCGTGCAGAGTTTGTCCGTGGCCGGGCGGCTCATCCCCACCACCCGCCGTTGACGTGCAGCGTTTGCCCGGTCATGTACGACGCCAGCGGGCTGCACAGGAACAGGATCACCTGGGCGATCTCGTCCGGCGTGCCGAAGCGGTTCAGCGGAATTTGACTCAGCATGACTTTGCGGGACTCCTCGGGGATCGACTTCCCCATGTCCGTCAGCACCACGCCGGGGGCGACCGCGTTGACGGTAATTTGCCGGGAGGCCAACTCTTTGCTCAACACTTTGGTCAGCCCAATTACCCCCGCCTTGGCCGCCGCGTAGTTGGCCTGCCCGAAGAAGCCGACAGCCGCGCTGATCGACGCCAGATTGACGATGCGGCCCCCTGCAGCCATCTTGCCCACGGCCGCCTTGCACCCGTTGAACACGCCGGTCAGGTTGGTGTCGATCACCGCCTGCCAGTCCTCCGGCAGCATCTTTTTCGCCGTCTTGTCCCGCAGAATCCCCGCGTTGTTCACCAGGATGTCGAACGACCCGAACCGCTCGACCACCTTGGTGGTCAGCGCCTCCATCGCCGCGAGGTCACGGACGTCGGCCGTGAGAGACATCGCTCTTTCGCCCATCGCGGCGGCGACGTCGGCCGCTTTCGCGGCGTTGGCGTCAATGTCGTTGATGACCACGTTGGCGCCGGCCTTGTGTAGCAGTTCCGCGGTCGCCCGGCCCAGCCCTTGGGAGGAGCCGGTGACGACGGCAGTTTTTCCGGTCAAGTCGATGGGGATCATTCGGGGAGTCTCCGAGGCGTACGGTACACACGATGGTGTATGGGGTCGTGTCGTGGTTTTTAGCACCAACGGAGCGTCCGCTCGTAGCCAGGCCTGAATCACACGGATATTTTGAGCATTCGAAAAACTGGCGCGAAAGGCGGGAGGGCGGTCGCGGCGGAGCATCGTCGCTTTTCGCTCCGCGAAAAGTCCGGCCTCTGCCCGTGGGGCCGGTCGCCCGTGGGAGGAGGCCGAACTTTTCGCGGAGCGAAAAGCGACGATGCTCACGCCCGGCGTAATGCTTCCGCACGTTTGAAATGCTTTCAAGTTGTCCAGGCCCTCCCGGGCCAGGCTACAAGCGGACGCTCCGTTGGAGCTGAAATCTCCGAAGATTCACGCCAAAATCGGCCGGATCACCTGTCCGTGAACGTCCGTCAACCGGCGTTGAATTCCGTTGTGCAGGAACGTCAGTTTCTCGTGGTCGAGGCCGAGCAGGTGCAGGATCGTGGCGTGGAAGTCGTATACGCTGGTCGCGTTCTGAGCGGGCTTGTAGCCGAGTTCGTCGGACGAGCCGTGGCGGATGCCGGGCTTGACGCCGGCCCCGGCCAGCCATGACGTGAAGCAGTGTTGGTGGTGGTCCCGGCCCAAGCCGGCGGCGCCTTGCGTGAACGGCGTGCGGCCGAATTCGGTGGACCAGATCACCAGCGTGTCTTTGAGCAGGCCGCGTTGCTTCAAATCCTGCAACAGGGCCGCGCACGGCTGGTCCAGCAGCAACCCTTGCCGGTCGTGGTTGTCGCGCAGGTTTTCGTGGGCGTCCCAGTTGATGCGCGGCGATCCCAGCGCCCCGCCGTTGTAAATCTGCACGAACCTCACCCCGCGCTCGACCAGTCGGCGGGCGAGCAGGAAGTTGCGGGCCGTCGGGCCGACGACCGGGTGGTCCACGCCGTACATCTGTTTCGTCTTCGCCGTCTCGTCGGCCAGGCTCAACGCCTCCGGGATGCTCGTTTGCATCCGGGCGGCCAACTCATACGACTTCACGCGGGCGGCCAGCGACGTGTCGAGCGGGTCTTGGGCGGCGAACTCGGCGTTCATCTCCCGCACCAGTTTTAAGCCCGCCAGTCGGGCGTCCGGCTTGATCGACGCGGGCGTAACCAAATGGCTGACCGGCTCGGGCCGGCTCATGTCGAAGAGCGTCCCCTGATGCTCGGCCGGCAGGAAGCCGTTGCTCCAGTTGGCCGTGCCGCCGTTGACGAGGCCGCGCGGGTCGGGCAGCACCACGTACGTCGGCAAGTCGTCACTCTCGCGGCCCAAGCCGTAGGAGAGCCACGCCCCGAGGCACGGGAACCCGGCCTGCGTGAAGCCGGACTGCATTTGAAAGCAGGCCGGCTGGTGCGACGGGCTTTTGGTGACCATCGCGTGCAGGAAGGTGATGTCGTCCACGCACGTCGACAGGTGCGGGAACAGGTCGCTCACCCACGCCCCGCTTTGGCCGTGCCGCTTGAATTTGTAAAAGCTCTTCCGCAACACGCCCGGCACGGCGAAGAACGTGTCGATCTCGCCTTTGCCTTCAAGCGTCTTGCCGTCCAGTTTCTCCAAGTCCGGCTTGTGGTCGAACGTGTCCACTTGGCTCACGCCGCCGGGGGAGAAGACGTGGATCACCCGTTTGGCCTTGGCGGCGAAATGTGTCTTCACGCCCGCCCCTGCCGCCCGCTCCTCGTTCAGCATCCACGCGAGCGCGACGCCCCCGAGGCCCGTGGCCGAGTCGGCGAGGAAGCGGCGGCGGTCGTGCCACGCGGGGGAGAGAATTGGCACGGCGTTACCTCGCATAAAGAAACTCGCTGGCATTGAACAGCGACCACGTCAGCGTGTTCAACCCGTGCTTTTTGACCACTTCCCGGCTACTCGCCTTTTCGGCCTCCCGCGGCAGGCGGGACAGCACAATCTCGAACGCCCGCGTCACTTGGTCGTTCATGTCTGCGGTGTCCTTGGCGATGCGCTTCGCCAAGTGATCGGCTTGGCGAAGGACAAATGCGTCGTTCATCAGGGCCAGCGCCTGCAACGGCGTGACGGTCGGCCGGCGTTTCGGGATCGTGACGGCGGGGGACGGGCAGTCGAGGGCGTCCAACAGCGGGCTGCGGGCGGTCATGACGTGGATGCGGTAGACCGACCGGCGGTTGAAGGACGGCTCGTCCTTGTCCGTCAGGTGGTAAAAATAGGTGTTCAACCGCGTGACCGTGAACGGCCGGAAACTCGGCCCGCCCATGTCGCGGTTTAAGTTCCCGCCCATCGCCAGCATCGCGTCGCGGACGACTTCGCCCTCCAGTCGCCGGGCGGGGAAGCGCCAGAGCAGCCGGTTATCGGAATCTGTCGTGGCCCCCTTCTTGTGCAGCGTTGCAATCGCATCGTCGGCGGGGACGTTCGCCGATGACTGCCGATATGCCGTACTCGTCACGAGGAGGCGGTGCAGTTTCTTGACGCTGCCGTTCGTCCGCCGGAACTCGTCGGCCAGCCAATCGAGCAACTCCGGGTGCGAGGGGGCAGAACCGTTGGCCCCGAAGTCGCTGGCGGTCTCGACGATCCCCGTTCCGAAGTGCCATTGCCAGACGCGGTTGACCATCACGCGGGCGGTGAGCGGGTGGGCCGGGTGGGTCAGCCATTCGGCGAAGCGGATGCGGCGGCGGGCGTCCGTGGCCCCGGCGCCGAGGCCCCAGTCGGCGGCCGGCTGCGGGATGGCCGACAAGCCGCCCGGCGCGACGACCGCCCCCGGTTGCTTCACGTCGCCGCGGGCGAACACCACCGTCGGCTTCGGCTCCTCGCGGTCGCCGACGAAGGCCATCGTCACCGGGAACTTGGCCTGCATCTCCCTGGCGGCCGCCTCGCGCTCGGCCCGCAATTTGTCTTGCACTCCCTTGTTGTCCTTGGCCGCCGCGATGGCCGCGTCTAACTCGGCGATGCGCTTCTGAAACGGGGCGACGTTCTTCGCCCACGCGGCTTCCTCGGACTCACTCAGCATCCGGCGGGCGCCGTGGCCTTTGGGAACGAGGCAGTGATCGACGCCCTCGAAGACGGCTTTCAGCCGGTAGTAATCGGTTTGCGGGATCGAGTCGAACTTGTGGTCGTGGCAGCGGGCGCAGTTGGCCGTCAGTCCCATGAATGCCTGGCTGACGGCGGCGACGATTTCTTCCAGTTGTTCCTCGCGGGATTGCAATCGGCCCAACTTGCTCGGCGTCACCCGCTGCACGGCATCCCACGGCCCGGCGACGAGCATCCCCGCCGCCGCGACGGACTGGGCCGTGTACCCCTGTTGCACGTCTCCGGCGATTTGCTCGCGGACGAACTGGAAGTACGGCATGTCCTCATTGAATGCCCGGATCACATAGTCGCGGTACGTCCACGCATCGGCCCGCAGTTCGTCCTCTTCGAAGCCGTCACTCTCCGCGAAGCGAACCACGTCCAGCCAGTGCCGCGCCCACCGCTCGCCGTAGTGGGGCGAGGCCAATAGCCGATCAACCAGTTTTCCGACCGCCTCGTCCGGCAATTGCTGCTTCGCCGCGAACTCACCCGCACACTCCTTCTCGAACGCGGCCACTTCTTCCGGCGTCGGCGGCAACCCGATCAGGTCGAACGTGATTCGCCGAATGAATGTCCGCGGGTCGGCGGCGGGCGACATCCGCAGCCCGGCTGCCGTCAATTTCTCGGAGACGAACGCATCCACCGGGTTCGCGTAAGCGGACTTCGGCGCCGCCGGCCGCCGCACCGGCTGGAAGGCCCACGACACCGCCTTCTTCGCCGGCTGGAAGTCCGCCGGCCACGCGGTGTCGGCCCGTATCCACTCCGTCAACGTGGCGACTTGCCCGGCCGTCAACGGCTCCCCCTTGGGCGGCATCCGGTCGGCCGGTTTACTGCTGGCGACGAGCAGAATCAGCCGACTCCCGGCCGGCTTCCCCGGCACGGCGGCCGGCCCGGAATTCCCGCCTTTGAGCAGCGCCGCCCGCGAATCCAGCCGTAACTCCCCCTTCTGCTTGTCCGGGCCGTGACAACTCACGCACCGGCTTTGCAGGATCGGCCACACGTCTTTGCGGAAATCCGGCGCCTCTCCGGCCACTGCCGAAGGAACGAAGGCGACCGCCAAAAGCGCGGCAAAGACGGCGGGCACTCGCGGCATGGGGGAAAGCGCTCCGAGAAGCCGGGTGAGAGTCACGGGCCGGATGGTCAGTTTACCGCGACGCAGGGCAACGTGTTAGACGGAATCAGCGGTTTCGGAATCGGGCTGACGATCCGCGAAAAGCGATAGACGGCGCGCCGACGACTGGTTAAGATCAATGCACTGCCGATGCCCTCGTTGAATCCCGCCTAACTCGGCGCCTGACGCCGACCCCTGACTCACGCTTTCGCCGTCACCGATTATTCTCCCGCGGAGCCTGTTTTCATGCCTTGCCGTCGGCTCGTTGTCGCCGCGTTGTTCTCACCACTCCTGTTCGGCTCTGCCGGCCTGCGGGGAGCCGAGCCGTTTCAGGACACGGTGGCGCCGTTCCTGAAGGCGTTTTGCGTCGAGTGCCACAATGCGAAGACGAAGAAGGGCGAGTTGGACCTAACGCGGTTCACATCGGCGGGGCAGGTGGCCGAGGAGTTCCGGCAGTGGGAACACGTCGTCACGTTCATTAAGAAGGGGGAGATGCCGCCGGCGAAGGCGAAGCAGCCGACGGCCGCGGGGCGGGCCGAGGCGTTGGCGGCGCTGGAGCGGACGCTGCTCGGCGAGGCCCGCAAGTTGGCCGGCGAGCCGGGGGCGGTGCCGCCGCGGCGGTTGAGCAACGCGGAGTACGACCACACGATTCACGACTTGACGGGCGCGGACATCCGGCCGGCGAAGTTGTTCCCCGTGGACCCGGCCTCGGGCGAGGGGTTCAACAACACCGGCGAAGCGCTGACGATGTCCCCCAACCTGTTCAAGAAGTATTACGCCGCCGCCGAGGCGGTCGCGGACCACGCGATGCTCACGTCGTCGGGGGTGATCTTCGCCCCGCATCCCGTGGTCACGTTCGCCGACCGGCAGAAGTTCTACGAGCAGGCGATCATCCGTTTTTACGAGCAACACACGGTCGATTACGAGGCGTGCCTGACGGCGTTGTGGCGGTACAAGCACCGCGGCCCCGTTAAGCCGAGGGCGACCGTGGAGGAGTGGGCGAAGGACGCGGGCTTGAGTCCGAAATATCTGCGCTCGCTTTGGGACACCCTGCAAGGCGACACGCCGGACATGTTTCTGATCCAATGGGTGCGGCAGCGGTGGAACGCTCTGCCGGGGCCGGAAGACGCAGTGTCCCCGGTGGCCGCCATGAAGGCGTTGGCCGCGGACATTCACCGACTGAGCCGAAAACTGTGCCCGCCGGAAACGGAGGCCATCGTTGCCGGCGCCGGCAACGGCCCGGTTGACCATCTCGCCCGGCGACGGCGCACGGCCGGCGAACGGGACACGTTCGACCCGATGGCGTTGACCAACAAGCGGGCGACGACTGAGAAGAAGAAGGAGAAGGAAGATGACAAGCCCACCGCCGAGTTAGTTGCCCCGTTCGTGGACGCGGCCACAACCAAAGCGGCCGGGTGGGAGGCGTCCGCGACGGCGTTTTGCAAAGTCTTCCCGAACCGCTTCTTCTACGTCGATGCGACGCGCGGCTTGTCGGCCGGCTTCCACCTGATCGAAGGCTTCTTCCGCGACGACCGGCCGCTGTGCAAGTCCGTGCTGGCCGACGCGGACGTGAAGGGACTCGACCGCCTGTGGGACGAACTGTACTTCGCCACCGGCATCTGGGAGAAGATGCTGCGCGGCTTCGTCTTCTTCGAGCGGTCCGAACGGAACTTCCTCAAGCACCCGGATTTTGACTCCTTCAAGGAAGAAGACCCGGCGCTCGTCACCGACGAGACGCTGGCCCGGTTCAAGGCCATCTACCTCAAGCGGTCCAACGTGAAGGTGACGGGCGATGACCTGTCCAAGCACCCCATTAGCATCTTCTTTGACGACGTCGGCGCCGGCCTGCGCCGCCGGGCCGAGACGCTGGCCCGCGCGGAGCCGGCCTACCTCCGGGACGTGCTGGCGTTCGCCGAGAAGGCGTACCGCCGTCCGCTGACCGACGCGGAACGGCAAAAGGTCGAGACGTTCTACGCCGAGGTCAGCCGTGACAAGGAACACGGCGTCGAGGCGGCCGTGCGTGCGTCGATCGTCCGCGTCCTGGTGTCGCCGCACTTCTGCATGCACTTTACGGCGACCCCGCCGGGCGATTCGGTCGCCCCGCTGCCGGACCTCGATTTGGCCTCCCGGCTCAGTTACTTCATCTGGTCCGGCCCGCCCGACGCGGAGTTGCTGGCCTTGGCGAAGGTCGGGAAACTGCGGGACGAAGCCGCCCTCCGCGGGCAAGTGCGCCGGATGTTGAAAGACCCGAAGGTGGGCCGTTTCGCCCAAGAATTCTTCGGCCAGTGGCTCGGCTACGGCGACTTCCTGACGCAAGAGGCCGTCAACCGGCAGGCGTTCCCCGCGTTCGACGACGCCTTGAAGCAAGCCATGTTCGAGGAGCCGACCCGGCTCACCACCGAGTTGATCCAGCGCGACCGTCCGATCACCGAGTTACTCAACGGGAATTCGACGGCCGTGAACAAGAAACTCGCCCAGCACTACGGCCTGCCGTTCCGCGGCGCGGCCGACGAATGGGAACTCGTCACCGGCCTGCGCCAGCAGGGCCGCGGCGGCGTCTTGGGCATGGCCGTGTTCCTGACCAAGAACTCGCAGCCGCAGCGCACCAGCCCCGTCAAGCGCGGCTTCTGGGTGGTCCACAAACTCCTTGGCGAACACATCCCCCCGCCGCCGCCGGACGTGGCTGTCCTCCCCGCCAAGGAGACCGACACCAACGGCAAGACCATCCGCGAACTGCTGAAACTGCACGTGGACGACGCGAAGTGTGCCAGTTGCCACCAGCGGTTCGACGCCGTCGGCCTGGCGATGGAAGGCTTCGACCCCATCGGCCGCAGCCGGGCGAAAGACCTCGCGGGCCGCAAGATCGACAACGTCGTGTCGTTGCCGACCGGCAAAGAAGCCCACGGCGTGCCGGAGTTCGGGGACTACTTGGCCGCAAGCCGCAAGCAAGATTTCACGAAGACCCTGTGCCAGAAGTTCCTCGGCTACGCCCTCGGCCGGTCACTGCAATTGTCGGATCAGCCGCTCTTGGAAAAGATGCAGGCCGGCCTCGCCGCGACCGACGATCAAATGTCCACCCTGTTCGAACTGGTGGCGACCAGCCCGCAGTTCCGCACGCAGCGGTGCCGGGACTTTACGCCAGCAAAGTTTCAGGCGCGTGATATAAACGAGCCACACCCATGAGTGTCAGAAGCGGTGTTCGGATTTCGTTGGAGTCCCGGCTTTAGCCGGTCTTCGAGCCTTTCTCCCGGAGAACGCCGTTGTCCGCGCGGGGACGCTCGCCGCGGAAGACCGGCTGAAGCCGGGACTCCAACGAAGACAAAAGCCATGAGGGGATCGGTCTTCGCCTTCGTTGGAGTCCCGGCTTCAGCCGGTCTTCGGGGAAACTTGCCGGAGACGGAGTTCGCCGGTGAATGGCTGGCCACGAAGACCGGCTGAAGCCGGGACTCCAACGAAGGCCGAAACCCGGCCGCCCGACCAGTGGTTTCTGTCGTCCGCCCAAGACCGCGTGACCGCGGGACTCCAACGCGACCGCCTCACGGCGGTTAGGAATTCAGCGGCCTTCGCCAGATATGGATAACGATTAAATAACCCGGCGAGTGGCGCCGTCTTCCAATCGGCGGCTTCAACCGCTGTGCTCAAATGTCCCACAGCGACGACGACTTGTCCCCGCGCTTGCGCTTCTTGGGGGCGGTCGTGTCCTTCCGCGGCTTCTCCACCTTCTGGTCGGCGGTGGCGGCGGTGGCCTCGGCGCCGGCGGCGGTCATTTCCGGGTCTTGGTCTTTGGCGCCCTTGCGGGGGGCGTCGTGGCGATTGCGGAAGTCGAACTTGATCGCCACCTCGGGGAACGGCAGGTTGTCCCGGAAGGCCTTCATCAAATACCGCCGATAAATCGGGTCGAACAACTCGGGGCCGTTGGTGAAGAACACGATCGTCGGCGGCTCGACGGCCACCTGCGACGCGAACATGATCTTCGGCTGCTTCGTGCTCTTCTGCGACGGCGGGTTGGTCTCCAGGGCCGTGCGCAGCACGCGGTTCAACTCCCCCGTCGTCACGCGCGTGCGGGCCTGCTTCGCCAGGCTCTGGGCCAAGTGCAGCACGCGGAAGACGTTCTTGCTCTCCGCGGCCGTGGTGAACGCCAACGGCACGTAGTCCAGCATCGGGAAGACCTTGTACACGTAGTCCGCGAACTGCCCCGTGGAAATCTCCTGCTTCATCACCAAGTCCCACTTGTTGAACACGAAGATCGCGGGCTTGAAGTTCTCCAGGATGTATTCCGTCAGTTGCTTGTCGATGCGGCCGACCGGCTGGCTGGCGTCGAAGAACATCAGCACCACGTCGGCCCGGCGGATCGACCGCTCGGCCCGCGCGAGGCTGTAAAACTCGACGTTGCCGGACAGGCTGCTGCGGTTGCGGACGCCGGCCGTGTCGATGGCGACGAACGTCTTGCCGTCGTGCTCGAAGCGCACGTCCACGCTGTCCCGCGTCGTCCCGGCGACCTCGCTGACGATCACGCGGTCTTCCTGCGCCAGCGCGTTGATGAACGTGCTCTTGCCCGCGTTGCGCCGGCCGACGATGGCCAGCTTCAGCGTCTCCTTCTCCGGGGCCTGCTCGTCGTTGTCCGGCGGCGGCAGGTGCTTGACGATCTGCCGCAGCAAGTCGTCCTGCCCGCGGAACTGGTTGGCGCTGACCGGGATCACCGGGTCGTACCCGAAGCGGTGGAAGTCCGTGGCCGCCATGTCCAAATCTTCGGTGTCGCACTTGTTGACCACGCACACGACCGGCTTGCCGAGCGGCCGCAGCCGGTCGGCCACCACCTCGTCGAGGGCGACGGGGCCGGAGCGGGCGTCGGTGACGTACAGGATCAGGTCGGCCTGGTCGATGGCGAGGGCGATCTGCCGTTCCACGTCTTCGGACAGGTCTTGCGAATCGACGATGCCGATGCCGCCGGTGTCCATGAGGTCGAAGAAGCGGCCGTCTTCTTCGAGCACGACGGAGACGCGGTCGCGGGTGACGCCGGCCGTCGGGTCCACGATGCTGATGCGCCGGCCCGCCAGCCAGTTGAAGATGGACGACTTGCCGACGTTCGGCCGGCCGATGATGGCCACGACGGGCAACGGCATGGGAAGACTCCTTCAAGGCGGGACTGCAATCTATTGATTGTATGGGAGTCAGCGGCCGGAGCGGCGTATTTGTTTGGCCGCGCCGCGACGCTTCGGTAGCGCGCGCTCCGCGAAGACAACCTCACCCCCTAACCCCCTCTCCGCGGCGGAGAGGGGGGACCAAACCAAGACGGCGTTTGCCCCCCGGCCCCCTCTCCGCCGCGGAGAGGGGGCCGGGGGGCTTACAAGGGTAGGTTTCCGGCCGGGGCAGAGGGAAATTTAGGCGGGGGTCGCTGTTGGCATCCG